>JBLHWU010000276.1:0-7668 GCA_047629355.1 Saprospiraceae bacterium
TTTTTTCGATAGTTTTCTTTTAAAAATCGTTGCATGGTCTACATCACGGAACTATTTTTAAGAGGAAAATAGCGGAATAAAGATGTTTTCAAATTACCCCAATAAATAGTGTCACGTACTTATGTAACACTGCAACAAAGTTTTATTTTAAAAAGAAGAAGTAGAAAATCGTAAGATTTTATAGCTTCAAGAAATACACTACGAGCTGCCTGTCGGCAGCTCGTAGTGGGTACTGAGGGACAGAAAGGATTTTTGCAAAATGCCTATTGTAACTCAAACTCCCTTTATAAATAAACCTTTGAAACCCGGTATTTAGAAACGTGAAAAGAAGTTTCATGATTTAAAATAAGTATTCCTTTAGTAGTTATTCAAATTATCCGACAGGATTAACTTGAATAACTACTAATTAGGTTACCCTAATTATTTTAATTTTTCAGGAACGAGAAAATTGCAAATTTTCTCGTTCCTGAAAATATATTGCGCGCTGCCTGCGGCAGCGCGGGTTGGTTTTTAATGTCAAGATATTTACAATCACCTACTTAGGAACGCGAATTAAATAATCTTACATTTTTCCATCTAAAAAACATAAAAAATAGTTCCGTAACAAGAGCTATGCAACGATTTTTGAATTCTTTAGAAGAAAAATTATTATCCTAAAACGTCCAATTTTTTAATGTGATTTACATTAGAAAATAACGCTTACTTTAAACCAGAAAATTTCAACCAATCAGAATAATATATCTTACACCAAAAATTGCTAAAGATCAATACATCAAACTATTTCACATCACATCTAAACAACTCTTTCACTTCCGTCTTGGTATATAAAAAACCTTTTAATTCATCGCCAATTTGCACTGGACCAACGCCTGCAGGTGTCCCCGTATAAATCAAATCACCCATTTGTAATTTGAAAAATTTGGATACGTAAACGATAATGTCTTCAAAAGAGAAAATCAAATCTTTAGTGTTACCGTGCTGTACTTTCTCCCCATTTTTAGCCAAATGAAATTCAATCGCCGACCGATTCACCGTATTCAAGGGCACAAATTCACTCAATACCGCCGAACCATCAAAGCTTTTCGCAATCTCCCACGGATGCCCTTTGTCTTTACACCGTTGCTGCACATCTCGCGCAGTAAAGTCAATGCCCAATGCGACTTCCTTGTAATATTCCGACGCAAAATCGGGCTGAACGTGGCGACCATTCTTACCAATTTTTAGCACAACTTCCAATTCGTAATGCAAATCTTTCGTAAATTCTGGATAATAAAATGGTTTATTGTTAATCAACAAAGCCGAGGGTGGCTTCATAAAAACCAAGGGATTTTCTGGAACGGGGTTGTTCAATTCTTTGGCGTGGTCAACGTAATTGCGACCGATGCAGATGATTTTCATGATTCCAAATTATTTATTTATTTCGCGATGACCTTTTTCTTAAAAATATTAATCTTCTTTTTTCCTTTTAAATATAAAATTTACCCCTCTTTCTGAATTCTGGATTACCAATTTCTCTTTTGTCAGGGTTATTATAATTCCTTTCTTATAGTTTCCCTTAATACTTAAGTAATATCCTTCATCTAATTTTAGTATTTCAAAGTTATGTTTTAACCCATCAAATTCATAATTCTCTGTATAAACCCCCTCTACAAATGAAGAATCAATTGAAAAATTAACTACACCGTCCATTATTGAACACTCCATGTATCTAGTATCATTAATTGGTTGTTCACAGGGTAATTCCCAAGCCCCTTTAAGCAGTTCTAAATCAATTGATGAATTTTGAGATTTGCACGGAGTAATAAAGATTAGCGAGAAAAATGGTAAAATTATTGATACTAAATTTACTCTTATTTTTAAATTATTCATATTGAAAATTATTTGCATTATTCCCAGCTACAATACTACAGCTAATTTTTCAAATTACATTTTCACATTCAATAGCCCCGTTAATTCCTTTACTTCCCGCAACGTTTCTTGCGCAGTTTTGCGAATTTGCATCGAGCTGTATTTAATTTGATTTTTAACCTCTTTCTTTTTGGCATTCAATTCGGCTTTATTCGCTCGAAATTGCTCACTCAATTCGACCAAGGCGTCGGCAGTTGCTTGTTTCAAATCGACGTATTTCATACCGCCTTTATTGAAATCGATTAACAAAGAATCATATATTTCGGTTTTACCGCAAGCCTTGATTAGTTCGAATAAATTTTCAACGCCCTCACTCATCTGCCCCAACGGCATATCACCCGCATCTGTCACTGCCGAACCAATTTGCTTCCGCAACCGCTTTTCGTCTTCAAACACATTAATGTAGTGTTTCGGTCCAAGGCTTTTACTCATTTTTTTCAATGGGTCAGCCGTTGACCGAATCTTTGGCGTATCGGTATGCAAAGTCTCTGGCATCACGAAATATTCCTTACCTACTTGGTTGTTAAACCGCTGTGCAATTGCTCGTGATAATTCCAAATGCTGGTCTTGGTCTTTTCCTACTGGCACATAATCCGCACGGTAAATCAAAATATCCGCTGCTTGCAATACTGGATAATCAAACAAGCCAACAGAGATAAATCCGCTACTCTTCTCCTCACTTTGCGAGGATTTATCTTTAAATTGCGTCATCCGCGTCACATTTCCAAAGGAAGCAAAACAGTTAAAAATCCAGCCCAACTCCACGTGTTCTGGCACTAAGGACTGAATAAACAAATGCTCTGGTTTCACACCAACTGCCAATAAATTGAAAACCATTTCCCAAGTATTCACCCGCAATTTCTTCGCATCATACGGCATCGTCATCGCATGGTAATCCACTACGCCATAAAAACATTCGTATTTTTCCTGTAAATTAACCCAATTTTTTACGGCACCAAAGTAGTTACCAAAGTGCATATATCCCGTCGGCTGGATGCAGGAGAGAACTCGTTTCTTTTCCATCTTATTATTATTTCGAATGATTTGATTGACTCGATTATTTCGATTGCCCGCTAATCGAGTCAATCCAAATAATCACAGCAATCTAATTAATCCTTCACGGCTGCGATGCAAGAAATTTCCACATTCACAAACTTCGGCAAATTTGCCACTTCGACCAACGCTCGTGCAGGTGCAGTTGCTTCGTCAAAATATTGCGCATAAACGGCATTAATCCGTCCATAATTATTCATATCAGATACAAAAACTTCGCATTTCAACACATCCTCAAAGGTACAACCTGCTGCTTCCAAAATCGCGCTCATATTTTTCATCACCTGATGCGTCTCATCTTCGATATTGTCCATCACCAACTCACCATTGGCTGGATTAATAGCAACCTGACCAGACACATATAAAGTTCCATTATGCGAAACAGAATGATTGTATGGGCCAACTGGTGCAGGCGCATTTTTAGTATTAATTATCTTTTTAGCCATTAATTTAGATATTTAGATATTTGAAATTTTAGATATTAGGACAATATAATTGAGCTAACGCATTGTCAACCAACTACTTCCGAAGCAATACCATCATAAATCAAATACAATATAAAAAACACGAAAAGCCCCACATTCCTAAAACAGAATGGGAGCTTTTATTTTTTTGGTCGCCCATTGGGCAGTTTAATCCATGTCGTCTTCCTCAACAGCAATTAAGACTTTACCTCGGTAATACATATTACCTTCATCATCTTTATATGCGTGGTGACGTAGGTGCTTTTCACCAGTAACTTGGCAAGTAGCTACGTGCGGGATTGGCGCAGTATAATGGGTTCTACGCTTTCTTTTTCGTTGCTTCGAGATTCTACTCTTCGGATGTGCCATTTTTGACTTTATTTAATATCGTTACTAAAAACGATTGTTTACAATATGATAGAACTGACTTTGATTAAAAATCAGTTATTATTAAATTTTTTTAATGCCCCCCAAATCTGACTTTCAGGTTCATCTTTTGTCTCCTCGTCCTCAATTGGATCGAGATAATTCAACATTTCCTCATCACAATCTTCGTCTGCCGAGTCATGCGTTTTTATCATTGGAATTGCCAAAATGATGAATTCATAGATATACTCTGCGACGTTCAATGTTTTGGTGCCTTTTTCTAAATTCACCACATCAGGATCGTTGCTGACCTCGTCCGAAAATTTAAAAATTAAACTTTGCGCATCATCGATAGGCAAGCTAAATTCCTCTAAACATCGGTCGCACGTCGTAAGTACCGTTCCTTTGTTTTCAAAAGTCAACACCATCATGTCTGAACGCTTGTCAAAAATCAAATGATTCTTAATCTCTCCAGTCTTAATCGGTGAAGCTTCGAAAGCCGCAAAAAAAGTTGTATCTACTTGAAAATCAAACTCATGGACACCATCTCCTAATCCAGAAAACGGAATGAAGAATTGTGGTAAAGCATCCATTTAGCTAAACTTTTTTTAGTGATAATCTTTCCCATCGGGAAAATCGGACGCAAAAGTACTATTTTATTGGTAAAAATGTATTTTTAAAAGGAAATTTTATTTGGGTTTTAATTGACTGTTTACTCGATGCTATTTTACCCTTCAAAATTATATGCTACTCTTTTCAAAAACTTTCATCTTTCTTTATCAAATTGATATAAAATGTGCCTCTTCGAAAAGTTCATTTATCTGATATTTAAAAATAAAAATAGACAAAACTTGATTTATAAAATTCGATTTATTTATTATTTTTCGATAAAAATCTACTAAATAATTGCTTCGCACTTTACTTAAACCCAGTAAATTCGATACTTTCTACCCTTTTTAAAAACTATTTCAAAAAAAAACTATTTTTATTTCAATCACAGGCAACCATTTCTACCACTCCTGCATATTGGTAGTAAAGACTAAATAATTTGAACAAGCGAACAGAAGATACTCAACTCATACAGAGCGCGCTGAAAGGCAACCAGCAGGCTTTTCAGCAACTGTACCATCGGTACAAGCGCGAGTTGTTTATGGTTTGTCTTCGCTATGCAAAGGATAAAAGTACAGCGCAGGATTATTTGCAAGAGACCTTTATTAATGTGTTCAAAAATTTGCACCAGTTTGATAAGACAAAAGGTGTGTTTGAAGGGTGGGCTAAGCGAATTGCAATTAATATTTGCTTGATGGATTTGCGAAAGCAGTCCTTGTATTCGGTGAATATCGCAGCAGCAGAATACATCGAATCAAATACGGCAGATGTCTTGTCGCAACTTTTGCTGAAAGATATGTTAAAGATGATTCAAGAATTACCGCAAGGTTATAGGACCGTCTTTAATATGTATGTGATTGATGGATTTGCACACAAGGAAATCGCGGCATCATTGAGTATCTCCATCAACACCTCCAAATCACAACTGAGAAAAGCAAAGAATCTTTTACAAAAAAGAATTTTGAGTAACCAACAAATTTACCAACAAGAACATGGATAGATTTGATGACATATGGAAAAATCGTTTTAACGATGGCAACGCGCCAATCGGGGACTGGAATACGCCAGATGACGACCTCGTTTGGGAAGGTATTGCACCACACATTCCGCAGCAAGACGACCGTCGGAAATATATCTGGCTTTGGTGGTCGATTGGATTGTTGATGCTGGCATTATTGAGTTGGGTTACTATTAAAAATGGCTTGGCTATTGTAAGTACGGATGTTGAAAATATCGAAAAAGCGGTATCAATTGAAGCAACAAATTTAATAGCGAATGATTTAGATAAAAAAATAGTAGCAAGGCCTACTGATAACAATTCCACGAATATTGAAAAGCAAGTTGCTACCAATGAGCGCACTATTTTAAGAACAGATGCTAATAATACAGAAACGACTAATCAACCTATTTTTGAAAAGAAAAAAGCAATTATTCTTTCTACGCAAAAAAATAACCCAATTCAACGAAATCATCAAGTACCAATTTTAAACAGAAACATTGATAATACAGATATTTCTACTAAAATTATTGAAATCAAAAAGCAACGGACGCTTAATAATTTAAATACTATACCGTTGCTTGACTTGGAAAATTTGGCACAAAAAAACACGCTTAATTCAACAATTAATTGCTTGACACCAAATGAAGACGGTGACAGCAAATCAAAAATCGCGCTCTCTATCAACGCAGGTGCCGTGTATTGGCAGCACCAAATCAGTGACCAATACACCAATGATTTATCCCCTTTTGACTTCAATTATGACGATAATTGGGGTTGGAAAATTGGTCTTATGGCAACATTTGATTTAAACAATTATATTACCCCATACGTTAAGATTCAGAAGGAAACGGTTAAAGTAACTTCTGGACATAATTCTGAATTGAATTACAATACAGCGAACGAACAAGGCACAAATGCCAATACTTATTTGCAAAATTTAGCAACGCCTTACGGTCTTTCTGAAGCGACTTTCCGATTGGACAGAGATGAAAGCTTGACAGATGAAATGGTTGATTTAACCGTTAATTTTGCGTCTACTCATCAAATTGAAAATTGGAGTGTGCCCTTTGGTTTGAAGTTCTTTCCTTTCGGTAAAAAACAACGCTTTCAATGGAATACCTCAGTTGGCATGGGCATCAATTATTTGTCGAACATTCAGAATACATTAAAAAATGTAGACACGCACCACGATTTCATTCATTATTCTGTGGATAGTCCTACTATTTTTAACAATTCGACAATTGAAAAGTGGCATTATGATGTTCGATTGGGTACGGGTGTTGACTATTTTATTAATGATGATTTAAAATTTAATTTTCAATATAATTGGTCACGCGGATTGAATCCCGTTTTTCAACAGGGTGATTACGCGACCAGAATTAATCGGCATCAACTATCTATTGGTGTCACTAAAACGCTTAATTTAAAGTAGAAACAGGCGTTAACTGCAATAGCAACTCTGGAGTTTCATTAATAAAACTGACTTTTAATATCAGCGTTTATTATCAAATTCTATTGATTTTCAAGTAGTTACGCTTTTATATTCTAAATAAATTTTAATCCGAAATTCATATAAATGCTGCGATTTGTAGCGCATAACCATTATTTTAAAACTTAATGACAATTGAGCAAAATGCTTCAATCTGTCTTAATAATCTGACTTCTTAACAAAAAAAAAAATTATTATGTGTAGATTCTTCACAATCCTCGCAATGACTTTGCTATGCAATTTTGCGAATGCTCAAACCGTAGTTGACATCATTGTTAACAGTCCTGACCATACCACTTTAGAAGCAGCAGTGATTGCCGCAGAGTTAGATGACGATTTGAGTGCAGCAGGTTCTTTTACCGTATTTGCGCCGACAGATGCTGCATTTGCAGCATTACCACCTGCATTTGTTACTGGGCTTTTAGCGAATCCAACAGGTCAATTAGCAGAGATTTTAACTTACCATGTTTTGGGTGCAGAAGTGCTTTCAACAGATTTGTCTGATGGTCAAATAACGACGACTTTACAAGGTGAAGACGTAACCGTAACTATCAATGCAAATGGTGTTTTTATCAACAATGCGCAAGTGACTGTTGTAGACATTCCAGCAACTAATGGTGTGGTACACGTTTTGGATGCAGTGATGTTACCGCCAACTTTTCCAACAACCGTTGTAGATGTTGTTGTGAATAGCGATGTACATACAACTTTAGAAGCAGCAGTAATTGCAGCGGAATTAGCGGATGATTTGAGTGCAGCTGGTCCTTTTACCGTTTTTG
>JBLHWU010000277.1:0-7604 GCA_047629355.1 Saprospiraceae bacterium
TCCGACGGCAATTTTTCTGATTTTTTTGCTAAAAACGCAAATATCGGGTAAATATGGTATGTAGCTACGTAAAACACGATAAATTTAGCGACTTTTTTCAAAAAAAAATGAGACTAATTGAGTTTTTAAACAAATTATGAATTTTTACATTTTTAAATATTAATAAAATTGTGCCAAGATGTTTTCTAACCCAACCCTTTTGTCAACCGTTGCAGTCTTACTTCACAATTCTTATTACGCAGCAAATAACTACGAAGGAGTTGAATATAAATAACCTTGGATGAAATCCAAGGAGCAATGAATAAAGTGTCGCAACTCTGAAGGAGCTGAACTCACACTTGTAACATTCAATTCTTCCAGAGTTGTTATGCATTTTTTATTTTCCGCACATTTCATCTGCGTCGATTTCTATTCAATCTCTTTAAGATTCCTGTGTAGGGAATGCGAAATAAATAAAGTTACTTTTCTCAGCGGATATTTAGTCCATATTTTTCACTTTAAAAATGCTCATTATATCAACATAAATTGCACTTTTAAAGCAAAAACTAGGAACGAAATCTCTCTCTCAAAAGTAACTTTATTTAATTCGCGTTTCTAGCATGAATCCCTATTTTTAAATTAAAAACACCTAAGATGAAAGATTTACTTTTTGTAATTATCGCTCTATTTTTATTCAGTTGTGATAAAAAAGAGGACAACGGGAATGAAGTTTTGCCGCAGTGTATTCAGGATATCATTGATGATGAAACCATGCTGTCTAATCTTAAAACAGTAAGACGACAAATGGTTGATGGTGATTTTCATTATTGGTTAAATACGGATGAAATGCATGTGGATGGAAGTGAAGGAATTATCAATGGAGATTGCGAAGAAGTTTGTAATTATTGTGGGGAGTGTCCTTATGAAGTTTGTATTGAAAATTATGACTTTGAAGGATGGGAGATTGTTTGGGAAGAATAGATTAAAGTTGGAATTAACGGGATTTAATTTGGAGAATGGCATCCCGTTAATTCCAAGAGTTCCGTTGATTATTGTCTTAAAAATCGCTTAACACCCGTCGCTGTTTTTAAAAGATAAACACCTTTCGTCCAATCTTTTGTATCAACAGAAATTGCTAAATTCGCATAAAAATCCTTTTCTGCCATCAATTGTCCTTGCAAGTTATAAATGGTCAAAGTCGTCAATTCCTGCCCACAGTTATCCGAATTTAAATGCAAAACATCGTCTACCGGATTTGGCGAGATTTGAATTTTGCAAGCATCAATTTCGTTCGTCGAATTAATTAAAATATCAATGGAATCAATGGCAAAGCTGCTATTTTGAATTTCTGCTTCTTCTGCCAAAGTCGCCACTGCAGCTTTGACCACATTCGTCATAAAGTCAAAATTTATCGTTCCTAAAGTATCATTTGGGGAGTGATAATTAGGATTTCTAAAATTAGCGGTTCCCGTCAAAAAAGTAGCGGGATATCCTGTTATCTAAAAAGGGGCGTGGTCGCTACGACCCAAGTCTGGCGTTAAAGTCAACCAATTGGACGGTGCGGCGAAGGTTACAACTCGTAAATTAGGAACATAAGTGGCAGCTGCATAGGCATAGGCTTGTTCCCAGCCATTTTGATTGACAACGCCAACATTAGCAATGAAGTTTCCACGAAAATCATCGCCTTCAACTTCCGTATACGCATCTGGAAAAAGCAAACTAAAACCCGTTGGCAAGTCTTGCGTATTGGGTTCTTCGGTCGCATAACCAATCATTTCAAAATTCAAAACACCAGCAATATTTTCTTCTTCAGGAATTTCGTCGGTTACATACGCTTGACTACCTCGCAACCCAGCTTCTTCCAAGTCAAAGCCAATAAAACGGATAGTTTTCTTGAAATTATAGTTCGATAAAATCTGTGCGGCTTCCAACATTCCTGCGACGGCTGTGCCATTGTCATCAGCAGCAGGGGAGTCGTCCACGCCGTCGTAATGTCCGTCGAGGATGTAAATTTCTTCGTCAGTCGTTGTGCCCAAATGCGTTCCGATAAAGTTTTCGCCGATGTATGTACCGAAGTCAAATTCGTGTTTTTCCGTATCAAAATTATGGTTTAAAAACCGTTGATTGAGCAAATTTCGTACTTCTTGCAAATGTGCCGCCCCGGTATTCCGATGCCGAATGCCTTCAATAAATGCTAAATCTATTTTCAAATTATTGCTATCAACCAAATTAATAATGGATTGAATGTCAATGATTTGCAAATCATCAGCGACTAATTTTAAAACGTAATTATCTGAAGTAGTCAGTACGTTGGCATAATCCCAAACGATGGTTTTATTCGTTCCATTTGACAAAAGTGTATTGACATCGCCCGTTGCCTCGTCGGTGTTGATTTGGAAGGAATTGCCGCCATTCTCGGAGACCTGGAAAGTGACAAAAGCGTCGTCGTTTTCTGGGTCGGTGAGGTCATAATTGATGGTCAATGTTTCATCGCCGTTAAGGGTGATGTTGAGATTAGAAATTTGTGGTGGCTCGTTTTGAGCGGATAAAATAGTGGTGATGAAGAGGAAAAAGAGTGTGGTAAAATTTTTCATTGGAATTTGATTTTTTAGTTATTAAAAATCTAGGATTTTTAATTTTTTTTTATTTTAAAAAAATGGATATTAAAAAAATGAAAAATTTCATCAAACCAATCACCTTAACAGCAATACATCACCTTTCAATACCTCAACTTCGTTATCCAAAAATGCCGCTTTTACATACCAAACAAAAATTCCTGAATCCATGATTTTTCCTCTAAACGTCCCATCCCAACCCGCAACAAAATTATTGGGTTGAAAAGCATTGTTTTCAAAAACCAATTCGCCCCAGCGGTCGAAAACTTTGAATTCCAAAATTTGTGCGATACCTGCGCCTGCTTGAGGATAGAAGTAATCATTAATCCCGTCATTATTAGGACTGAAGACATTGGGAAGGAAAATTTCGCGTTTTGGTTGGACGATAACCCGAATTTCATCCGATGCTGTACAGGCATCCTCATTAGTTACGACGGCTGTGTAAGTTGTCGTCGCAAATGGTCGCGCAAATGGTCGAGGACAATCGACGCATGACAACCCAAGCGGTGGTGTCCATTCGAAAATGGGCGCGTTAAAAACATTTGTTTGTGTATTCAATTGGAGGGAATCTCCGAGACAAATGAAGGTATCTTCGGGTAAATCGATGAAAATTTCAACCGCAGCATTGATATCAAAAAGGACTTCGTTTTCACAATTATTATCATCCAAATAGCTTAGGATATAACTGCCTGATTGTAGGTTGTCGTAAGTTGCTTGTGGCGTGAAGGGCAGCCCATTTAGACTATAAGTCAGATTGGCAATGGGTGAAATAACCAATATTCCATCATTCGCACCAAAGCACGTCTCGTCTGTGGTTTCAATTTCAATGTCAACCGTAGAAGCAGAATTGACGGTAAAATTGCCTTTTATTTCACAACCAAAATCATCTATAACCGTCAATCCATAGTCACCAGTCGCTAAATCAGTAAGCGTTTCCGTGCCTTGTCCGCTGGTTTCCCAAAAATATTGATACGGAGGCAATCCGCCCGAGACTTGCGCAAAGACTGTTCCTGTTGACTCGTTCGGACAGGTCGGGCTGGTTTGAAAATCAATTAGAAGCGAATTTAGCACATCAAGCGTAATTGTATGAATTGAATCACAACCACCTGCGGCGATACCCACTTGGGAATAGTTGCCTGCACCTGTTTCAAAATTGCCGAAAATAAGGATAGAATCTTCTGGACAGATGGTGGGATTTTCGGAAGTATTGATAACATCGACTACTTCCAAAACAAAGCGGTGAATAGAATCGCAACCATTTTCAGCAATAAACAATGCTTCGTAAATACCTACCTGCGTTTCTAGATTACCGTGTAAAATAACGGTGTCCATTTCACAAATCATTACAGAATCGGTCACGTTGAACGTTTCTAATAAAACCAGTTCTGTTACATCTGTTGAATCGCAACCATTTTCGCCAGTATAAATTTGCTGGTAAAAACCTGCTTCATTTTCAAAGTTGCCATAGAGCAAAATGCTGTCGTTTTCACAGAGAAAAACGGTCTGCATGGTTAAAACCGAATCCGCGATTTCGACATTAATGAGATGATAATATTCGCAACCAAAATTGCTAACGGTATCAATGAAATTGCCGCTTTCAAAAACCATTTCTCCAAAAACGTCAATGGTATCGCCTTGGCAAATTGTCATGGAATCTATTAGATTTCCATTCTCTGGAATAACCAAAATGAGCATAGAATCTGAACGGGAACACCCATTTTCATCCGTTGCATTGACAATATAAAGTTCCGATACAGAAGGTGTAGCTATTACAGTTGAACAGTCTGTGCAATCCAATGTCGCCGTAGGTTGCCACTCATAAGTTGTGAACCCATTCAAGGAGAAAGTAACGCTTTGTCCTTCACAAATTAAGGAATCTGAACCTAAATTAATCTCCATTGCCGAGTCTGTCGAAATGACAATAGTATCCGATTGCATATTGTCGCAACTATCCAAAACGGTGACCCAATACGTCCCTGATTGGAAGGCGGTAAATTCCTGTGTTTGTGTCAAACCATCTTGCCAAATGTATGTTTCAAAACTTGAACCTGCGTTCAAAACTTGTACAGTTTCCTCACAATTATTCAAATCTGGTCCTAAATCAAGAATAGGTTGCGGTAGGCAGCAACAAGTATTTTGTAAATCAGGGTCATCACAATCTACCAGTCCGTCGCTATCATCGTCGATGCCATTGCCACATTCTTCACAGGGTAAAATTTCGATATTACCAACCGCGGAGCATTCACCAATGACGACGGTAACGGAGTAAATACCAACGTTCATTACTTCAATTATGGCTGTCGTATCGCCAGTATTCCATAGATAAGTCGCGAAGGGTAGGGTATCGCCCAAAACAAGTATTCCGTCATTACAAAGAGTGGTGTCGTTGCCCAAATCAATGTTGAATTCGTCACCGGTAATGGTAGTTGAAACTTGCAATGTTCCAGTACTATTACCGTAATGAAAGGGTCCATCTTCGTTAATGTTGTCATAAAAATGGCTTCCAAATATTGACAAAATATTGGGGGTGAAATTTGAAGGACCAGTACCATATACTAAATATATACCACCTGCTCCAGAGCTACTGGGAAAGGTCGCACCATCGCCAGTAAGCGCTGAATTTCCTACAAAGTAACTGTCTTCAACCTGATATAAATGCGGCATTACTAAATTGGTATTGTCATAAAAAGCGACAGCACCGCCGATATTTCGAGTAAACATTAAGTCGCCATCGTCGGCATTTTCACTATAGACAAAGTTGTTGCAAAAGAAGGAATTAGAGATGGTTGCCGACTGTGAAAATAGAACGCAGACTGCACCACCGTGTCCGCCATTTGGGAACTGGTTACAGCCATTTCCAACAAAAAGGCAGCTATCAATTTGAATGGAACTTTCTGTACTGGGAGGAGCATTGGTGGAAGCCCGTCCATTAAAATAAATAGCTCCACCACTTGCAGCCCGACCATTATTATTGGGTCCGCTGAGGTCATTGGCATAGTTATTAAAAAATTGACAATTGTAAAATTGAACATTCATTTGGGATTCAAGGTCATTGTAAATTTGAATCGCACCACCGTAGGTTAGGGTTGTATTATTGCAATTAAATGCGTCGCGAAGGCAGTTTTCAAAATTTAAATTATTGAAATTTAGCGCAACGCTTTCCGCAATACCGTCGTTTGGATTGGAGTCTATACAGCTATTTCCCAGGTAATTGTATTGGACGGCTCTCCGTGTATTTCCACCATCTAAAATGACGGGAGCATCATCCCAAACACCAAATAAAGTAATGCTCAACCCTTCAGGCATTTTTGCAATTGGTACTAAATCACTAATGCCAGCAGCTAAAGAATAAGTACCCGAGTGAATGAAAATGGTATCAGCATCGCAAACAATATTGTCGAGGGCGTATTGAATGGTTTCGCACATATTGTTGAGGTCTCCACAGCCAGAGGTATTGTTTCCGAGGGTATTGCTGACATGGGCATTTTGACCACAAAGGGCGACTTTTATTTTAAGAGAATCGGTTCTTTCGCAAAGTGGGTCGCCTGGATTTGCCGTTAAAAATACCCAAAAGATACCTGTTTGACTAAAATTGAAATCTGCGTTGAAATTGGTGGAAAACGGAGGATCTCCATTTACCGACCATTCCCAAGTGTTACCATTCATTGAATTGTTAGTGAAATTAACGGTACTGTTGATTAGAACTTGCGTTTCACTTGCCGAAAAGTCAATAGTAACAAGTGTAGGGCAAGGGTCGTCGCAACCTTGTGAATTGAGTAAACTTGAGCGAACATTGTCAATGAAAAACGCCATTCTGTCAGCTTGTCCTTGCGTAAAAGCAGAGTAGCAATTTAAATTGCCATAATCCATATAGTTCCAAAACATATCGTTTTGGTCGGTTGCAAAGCCTGAATTTATATCTGTCATGCAAGTATTTGCAGTGTCATTACAGGCTACCTGTGCCGTTGACTGGTCAGGAGGTGTATCGCAAACACGGTCACCATCTGCCATACAATCATTATTTGTACAACTACCTTGGAAGGTATGGTAAAGTCCCAAATAATGTCCCATCTCGTGGATATGCACACCCGAATTGGGGTTGGTACTGCCGAAATATTGTGCTTCATTCATAATCCCATCTTCATCGCCACCGTGTGAGGTTGGAAAATAGGCATAACCTGCTACGCCAGTACCGACGCTTTGACTTAAAATTTCACCGACAATCCAGATATTAATGTAGCGCAGTGGGTCCCAGCGGCTGAGGTCTTTAACGTCCAAATCTTGGGTTTCCATCGTCATTTCGGTGAGCGGACTTTGCACACGATTGATGCCAGTTGATGGATTGCCCGAAGGGTCTTGTTTGGCGAGACAAAACTGAATTTTAGTATCTACTCCTATATTGGGGTTATAGTAGCCGATGTTTTCATAGGCTTCATTGAGGTGTAAAATGGCGTTTTCGACTTGGCTATCTGGAATATTTTCCGAACCACCATTGTGAATGATATGGACGACAACAGGAAGGATGTAATTTGGTGGGGTAACTGATTTGTTTTGATTGGCGTTTAAATGATTTTGGTAAAGTATTTCAAGGCTATTCAGTTGTTTTTTATTTTTTTTATTTAAAAAATGGGTATGAAAATAATCTGAACCGCAGTAATGGTTTTCACCTGAAATTGAAGGTGTGGTTTGATTTTCAGGTGTTTGTAGTGTTTTCAGTGACAACCAAAAGAAAGAAATGGTGGGAATCGTAAGTATAGCAAATAAGTTGAATAGGTAGCGATAACTCATAATGTAATAAGGTTTAAAAATAGACTTTGCAGGAAATACGGCACTAAAATAATAGAGTTTTATTGATTATAAAAATAATATTAGGATTATTTCTTACAATAGTTCGTGGTAAACTCAAGCCCTATTAAGGTTGATTTTACCAAGATTAATGATTTTATTTCTGATAGCTTTAATTTTTGGCTGGTGTGGGTCAATCCCACACTCGGTAATAATTAAATCTAC
>JBLHWU010000278.1:0-7501 GCA_047629355.1 Saprospiraceae bacterium
TTGTCCTTTTCCCTTTAAAAAAACACAAAAAATAGTTCCGTAACGAAGGCTATGCAACGATTTTTTGAATTCTTTAAAAGAAAAAATTACGGCGCATTATGGTCCAACTTATTAAATCGTTTTTACTTATCATTAAATAATATGATTCACTTAAATAATATTAAGCCGATTCCATTAATCGAGACGCCAGGTGGCATTTCTCCGGCGTCAGATACTTTTGGGCAGCAATTGACTTTTCAGAGACATAAAAAGTATTTGGTGATTGCGCCTTCTGGCAAGGGAAAATCAACGTTGTTACATATTATATATGGACTGCGAAATGATTTTGAAGGGAATTTGGTGATTGATGAAAAACCAGTTGCCAATTTTGAGTATGACGATTGGTCGGAATTGCGGCAAGATAAACTGTCGATTATTTTTCAAGACTTGCGACTTTTTCCAGCATTGACGGCAATGGAGAATATTCAGTTGAAAGCGAATTTGAAAAATTTTAAAACCGAAGCGGAGATAAAAAAAATGGCGATTCAATTGGAGGTGGAACATCTTTTAGAAAAACAAGCCAAAACACTTTCTTATGGTCAGCGGCAACGCGTTGCAATTATCCGAGCCTTGTGTCAGCCCTTTGATTTTCTGTTGTTGGATGAGCCATTTAGTCATTTGGATGCGTTAAATGTAAAAGTTGCCTCCGACTTGATTGAAACGGAGGTCAATAAGCAAAAATCGGGCTTAATTTTGGTCAGTTTGGAAGAGAAATATCACTTTTCCTACGACCAGGAACTCTTATTATAGCCGTTTGTGAACTTTATTTTAAAAAGTAAGTTTCAAATTTTCTTCTTTTTTTTTAAAACATAAACTATTGACAATCAATACTTTATTTATTTTTTTTAAAAAAAAATTAAATAAAGTATTGATAAAATTTGGATAAATGGTTGAAGTGGTGGTATCTTTGCGGCGCTTCCAAAGGAAAGCAAAAATTAGAACTTAAAAACTTCTAGAATAGCGAAAGTAGCTCAGCTGGTAGAGCACGACCTTGCCAAGGTCGGGGTCGCGAGTTCGAATCTCGTCTTTCGCTCGAAGCCTTCAAGTTTTGAAGGCTTTTTTTTTGGCATTTTACAAGTAATTGTAGAATTATATTCCACTATTTTACCCGGATGGTGGAACTGGTAGACACGCAAGACTTAAAATCTTGTTCCCATTCGGGAGTGCGGGTTCGATTCCCGCTCCGGGTACGCTTATAAAGCCGTTGTAAATTCATTTTTGCAACGGCTTTTTGCATTTAGGCATCTCCCTATTCCCTCCACTTTACGAAAAACACTATCTTACCGCAGATTGAGAAAACAAGGCTATTTCCGAGACCTTTTCCTATTTTTGACGTCTCTAAATAGCAATCTTCTTTTATTAAAATAAACATACATGGCAGAATATTACGAAACAAAAGGTGGCGGGCCAAAACCAAAAGACAAAGGTGGACTGAATATGTGGAAAGTCGTCGTTTATGCTTCCGTTGTAGTCATTACCGCGCTGGTTTTGATGCGGTATTATAAGGACGGTCCGACGGGGAAGTATACGCACATTCCAAAAGAAGTCCAATTTGAATATGTTCCTTCTGATTTCAACGTGGAATTGGATGATGAAACAACGCTCGCCATTCTCGGCAATCCTTACCGCTACGAACGCGAGTTCAACCAACTCATTTATGATTTTAATTTATCTTTGCTAAAGCACGTCGGCAATCGAATGGGGCTACCAGATTCTCTACGACGTATGATTACGCCCATTTATAAGAAGCACCATCCTTATATTCAACGGATGTACTTTGATGATTTTGTGGCATTACAAGATACTTCCGCGCAGATGTATGAGATTTGGTATGAAAACGGCAATAAAACAGCAGTTGAAATTTTGAGTGAAGTTGCGTCAAAATATACCTGCTTTATGGTGACAAAGGTTTTTGCAGACCTTTTAAAAACAGATGAAGGACGGATATTTGTCAAAGGAAATCGGGTGGATACGCCTTGCGGAATCGCGATGACTGAGGGCTTGAAACCTATGCTAACCAGATTGGATGAAAAAGCTGCCGTTAATGATTTTAGCCGCTCTAAAGGCTTTATGAAGGAACGTGTAGAACGAACCATTGCGGAGTTGGCAACGATGGAAGTTAGAGATAGAAAAGGCATCAACCGACAATTACAAACGAAAGTTTGGGGCATGAATGTATCGAGTTCGGATGTAGAAATTTCTGCTATTTCCGTATCTAAAATTGGGTTTAAATTAGACCGCTATTTTGATATTTCTTTAAATGAAAAAAAGAATTTAGTGACGATTACTTTACCCGAACCAGAGATTTTATCGCAAGAGGTTCATCCTAAAATTGATAAACTCGATATTGGTTGGATGCGCGAAGTCGAAGGATTGGATTTAAATAAGAATATTGATTTGTTGCGCAAGCATTTCCGTAGAGATGTTCGAGAAAGTGATGTGATGGATAAAGCAAAAATACGGGCGACGGAATTGATGGAAACCATGTTTTCACCACTGCTTTTTTCTATGAATAAGAAGTATAAGCTACGGGTAAAGTTTAAAAATATGCATCTGAATTTTGATGATAATCTGCCAGATGAAGAGGATGTTCCAGAACCTAATAGAATTGGAACAGAACGGAATAGTCTCAAGACCCCCAACTTAAGAAACGACTGATAAGTAGTAAATTATATTCCAAATGAAAAAGTCCTTTATATTTTTCCTTCTTATTGCCGTAATTTTTTCCTGTAAAAATGAGCCCACAATTGAACAGTCTAAAAAATTACCGCCTGTTGTAAAAGTGCCTGAGTTGACGGCGAAATTGGTCTGTGAAATCAGCATTGATACCGAAACGGTCTTACCTAAAAGTGAGGTTTTTCTCGAAATTGGTGCTGATAAATTAAAGATGGGTTCGCTCTTAAATTGCGACGAAATTACGCCCGCTGATTATCAAAACTACCAAATCCCAGCTAAAGCCTTAACTGCTGCAGGTGGCTGGTGGGCAGGCTATGGAGACTATTTTTATGTGGTTAGAGAAGCTGGAAATTTTGTCATAAAACAAGGTGTCATGGACGAGCAGCAAGTAGCCGCTGATTATGGCTATCGCACCCTTGCCACTTTTTCAAAAACAGGAGAAGTAATTTTCACCCAAGAGCAGTTGGCAGGCACTTATACCATTGGCTCACATGACGAAGCGTATATTTTGGTACTCAACTTAACAGCTAATAAAAAATTGGCAGGTACGCTTTACGAAATCGACGGCATGTTGCCACCAGAAGATGAAATCGACCGTTTTCTAGCTGATTTTAAAATGAATAAATTTCAAAAATTTGATGTTAATTTGGATAAATTGACTTTTGATTCTGATTTTGGAAAAAGGAAGTTTGAAATGACAAAAGGATTTGAAAGTGTGATTTTTACCGAGAAAAAATGGGTAACGGGAGCCGCTTTTGAAATGTCGAAAATAGGGTTTTATTAAAAAATATTTTTCATCCTCAAACTCCTCTTGTTTAAATTCAAATAAGCTGTTGTTTCACAGTATTATTACCGTGAAGGTAAGTTTGTTTGAAATTTGAGCAGCGAGAAAATCTTACGATTTTTAAGCTTCATAAAAAATAGTGCGCATTACCTACGGCAATGCGGATGTAATTTTAAGGGGTAAAAACGGTTTGTATATCACAATGTCTACGCCGAATAATGAATGTTGAATTATAAATGATGAATAATTGAAAATAGAGTTGTGTGTTTCTTTAGGGGTCAAATAAATACAAACCTATTTTATTGCAGATTCATCGTTTATCATTTATGATTCATCATTTGGCGTAGACAGTGATATCACTTTATTAATTTATTTTGCCTTTATCAGGATACCCGCCGCTCTACCCCAGCAAATTCCAGAATCAAATCCGCTCCATACGCTTTCGCTGGTGTCTGAAACCCAATCGGCGCATTTCCTGACAACACTTTTTGAGCAATATTCAAACTGGACATCGCCGTCAAGGTATAGCCTTCTGGCGTCGTCAATTGTACTTCTTTCGTTTCTCCTTTCGCATTTCTTACCCGTCCCCAAACGAGGCTTTTAGCTTTTGCTCGTTGTTCGTCAGATGGACCAGCAGGTAAACTATTGACTTTTTTGCGCGCAAAGTTTTTGACCATTTTAGTTCGCATCAACCAACCGAACCAATTTCCCCAACGCATCCATCGCGCCTGACTCGGCTGCATGCCCGTATACGTAATGATATTTGGAATTCCTGTGCTGTAAAATGCCGTCGAAACATCGCCCCACGGAATACTCGCCACATGCGTTTTTCGATTTGGAAAATTAATCCAGCGACTATGTTTTGCCATCGGTACATTAACGATTTTTCCATCTTGTCGCTCCATACCCGGTTCCCCTAAGTTTTCCACCATCGTCATTGCTGTCCCATGAGATATACCGCCACCAACGTTCGCAAATGCCAATTCTAAATGCGTTGCATCGGGTAGCTGATTTTTCAAATAAACCGCTACCGAATCGGTTGGAACAACATCAAACCCAGTACCTGGCAGCAACATAATTCCAGCGGCAACTGCTTGACTTTGATACGATTGTGCCAGTTCAAATACTTCTATCTCCCCCGTAATATCGAGATAATGCGTATTGGTTTGCAAACAGGCTTCTATCATTTGCTTTGCCGTATTTTTGAATGGCCCAGCAACGTGTAGCACCATTTCAAAATCAGCTAATGCTTCTTCTGTCACTGCTCGATTATCTAAATCAAAGATGTGATATTCGCAATCATATTGCTCGGCGAGCGGTTTTATCTTAGCTTCATTTCGACCTGCTAAAACTGGAGTTAGGTCGTAATCTGAAGCATATTTTAGAATGAGGTTGCCGGTGTAACCGTTGGCGCCATAGAGTAAGAATTTCATAATAATGTATGTTTAAAACCGAGTTATTTTTTAGATTGGTTTATTTCCGGATTGGAAACCTCGAAAGAACGCTTCTCGGTTTGGAAAACCGAGTTACTTGGGTTATTGCAATAATAGGCATAAATTAAGAAAGTACCAAAAGATTGCAACCACGCACATCACTCGCGTCCAAACGTCCCAATATTTCAAAAGAGTCATCAGCGTTGACTCGTCCTAAATCATCGGTGGCAATGAAACTACAGGTATCTAAGTTCGCGAAGTCGATGATGTTTAAAACGCCTGTTTTGCCTGTTTTCTGAATCTGTAAAGGGTCGGTAACTTCTCTTGCCAAAACACGCATGATTGGCGATGGAAAAAATATTCCCTTGCCTTTTGAATAGGCTTGAGAGAATAACTCGGTCATGCCATATTCTGAATGAATGTTTGAAGTTTGGAAAGCCTGATTGAAAATTTGGTGCAATTCGCCTCGAGTTATTTCCTTTCGCCGGCCTTTCATACCGCCCGTTTCCATGATGATAATATTGCTCAAATCTCGTGGAAAACGTTCTGCCAAATCCAGTAGCGCAAAACTGACCCCCATTAATAAGGTCGGAATTTTTCTTTTTTGTAAATCTTTTAAAATAGCGAGTAACTCTTCCACATTATTTAAAAAAAATCCACTTTCTGCGTACTTGGATTGTTCAATAAAATCAGCCGCCATAAAAATCAACGACGAACCAGACCGTTCCAAATAAGAAGGTAATAACGCGAGCACACAATAATCTTGGACATTGCCATAAAACTGTTGAAAGCCGTGTCGGGCATTTTTTTTGTAAAAATCTGGAGAAAAAAGTTGGTGCGAACTGGTTGTTTCAGATGTTGTGCCGCTGCTGGAAAAAGTGGCAGCAGGCGACCAGTTTCCAGTCTTAATTTCTTTATTTTTAAAAAATTGTATGGGTAAAAACGGAATATCTTCTACCGTCGTAATCTTTTGACAATCAACATTTAATAACGAAATATATTCCTTAAAAACAGGGTTAAATGTTGCTTGATACTTGAAGACTGCCAATGCTAGTTCTGCAAAATTAGCAGGTGCTACTTTTTGAATCTTTTCAAATAAATCTTGCCTTTGTTGCGTAATTGACCTCATATTTTTTTGCAAAAGAAAACGAAAACGGTTATTTTGACGTTTAAAGTAAAGAAACTACTTAATTTATAGTTGCGCGCTACTTGCGGCAGCGCGGGTGTAGTCCTGAAGGAGGAAAAAGTATTTTTTACAAAATCTTTTTCCTCCCTCAAACTCCCTTATAAAAACGCAATATTATGAAATTTTTTAAATATACTTTTTTCGCGCTCCTCGTCCTTCTTTTTGCCAACTGTGCGACGCCGCCTGAATTTCCAATTGAGCCTTATATTGAGTTCATTTCATTGAGTAAAGACACAATGATTAATGGCACAAGTGATGATGATTCCGTGGAATTGGTTTTTAGTTTTACCGATGGTGATGGGGATATTGGTTTTCCGCAAGGCGACAATCCACCCAAAAATATCTTTTTGATTAATCGCGAGACGGGTGATACTTTATTGGATAAATTTACGATTCCGGACATTCCAGACCAAGGTTCGTCGAATGGGATTAAAGGGGAAATTACGGTGATTTTATTCCAGCAATGTTGTGATTTTAATCCGCCTGCACCAGGTTATTTTTGTGGGCAAGGGAATTCGGTTTCGCCCGTGCCGTTTGATACGCTGAATATGGATATTGTGATTGTGGACCAAGCGGGGCATGTGAGTAATCGGACGGAGGCTTCGCCGTTGATATTGATTTGTGATTGAGAAAAACGTCTGACATAGAAATTATAGTCATAGCCTATTAAGTAAAAAATGAAAGTCGAATCGAAATATAAATTAGGAACAATCAAAAATGGGAAATCGTTTTTGGGAGAAGTGATTTTAGAAATCGAGATACATGTAGATGATGAAGCCGCGACGGACTTCAAAGAGTACGCCGACTATGAGTACTCCACCATCCCCAATATCAGCTACTACATCTTAGACCACCTCGGTAATACCCGAGTCGTGTATAGCAATGCTTCTTGTGGTGAGGAGACCTATGTACTCGAATATATCGCCGACTACTACCCGTATGGTAAGGTACTGCGTGAGTTTGTCTGTACTTCCGAACGCTTCCTGACTACCGAGCATGAGCGCGATACGGAGACGGGATGGGACAATCGTGGCGCACGGTTTTATGATAGTGAAGTGGGACGATTTTTGAGTTTGAATCCATTGGCGATGGATTTTGCGGAGTGGAGTCCGTATAATTATACGTTGGGGAATCCGATTAATTTGGTGGATATAGATGGGCGAGCGCCGAGTCCTCCTCCAATTGGATTTTCACAGATAACTTATACTGTACATCAAGACTATAGCCATACTGTATCTTTTCGTAAAGAAACATCAACTACTAAAGGTAAGTACGTGACATTATTTATTGGGGTAAAATTTGAAAGCAAGATTTTTTCGATAGTTTTCTTTTAAAAATCGTTGCATGGTCTACATCACGGAACTATTTTTAAGAGGAAAATAG
>JBLHWU010000279.1:0-7498 GCA_047629355.1 Saprospiraceae bacterium
TTCCGCAAGAAGTACTGGTATATCGTCTACTCGTTCTGTTATCATAGCACGAGTTTACGAATTTTATTTTTTAAGCTGATTTTTCAGCGAAACGTGAATGAGTAGTTACAAAAAATCATTATCTTTGCTCCGTGCAACTAAGAAAAAAAATATCAAGCTATTTTCTGTTAGTTACCTATCTATTGGTAACTATACTTATGATTAGTAGCCATACCCATGCTGAGGAAATCAAAAATTCCATTTCACATCAGCATGAAAATTTTAAGGAAGTTCATCATAAATATCATTTTCATTTAGGTATATTCCATATATTGGGACACCTCTTTGAGAAAATCGTTCATCAAGATTTTGATAATGAACAAAATATAGCATGTTTTACGCCAACGAGTTTTTTTAACAAAGCTGTTCAGAACAGCTCAACCGTTAATTTTTATTTTCAAATAGACAAGGACAGGGTATTTGTAGTGGGTGCTGAATCTTTACCCGACCCACCTTTTTATCTATCCTTTTTACAAAAATTTAAACGCCCCAATACACCGCTCCGCGCACCACCTGTTTTTGTCTAATCTTACCTTTTGAGGGACCTTTTTACGTCCCATTCAATCCATTTTTTTTTAAATATTTAATGAAGCAACTAAATAAATTGTGCCAGTGTGCACAGTTGTTTAGATTATTTATTACCAATTCCTTACTTCATTTAGCATCATAAATTATGAAATATACTTATTTCTCTGCCCTCTTCATGATAGGACTACTGATGTTCATGGGCAGTTGTACCCACGAACACGGAACAGATACGCATGAACACGACGACCATGCGCACGGTGAAGAAACCTACGGCTCTCACGAATCTGAATTAGAACCCTTATCTTTTACTATCTGGACAAAAAAAGCGGAATTATTTGTGGAGTTTACACCATTAATTGTTGGGGAGGAAAGCCATTTTGTTGCTCATTTTACTAAAATGAAAGATTATAAAGCTGTTGAAAGAGGTAGTTTAATCGTGCGTTTGCGAGCAGGGCAACAGACGATAGTAGAAAAGGAGGTGGAAGAACTTTCTTCACCAGGCATCTTCTTGCCTGCTTTAACACCCACTAAAACGGGGCAATTCCAATTGGGTTTTATTTTGACTACGCCTGATTTCTCGGATACCATTACCATTGCCGATATGGAAGTTTATGCGAATATGGAAGCAGCAAATGCCGCAAATCCTCCTGAATCAGAGGGCGACGAAGTTTCCTTAATCAAAGAACAACTTTGGAAAATAGACTTTGCCATTGAGCAAGTCAAACGCCAGCCAATTCAGGAAGTCATTCATACTTCGGGAGAGATTCAGTCAGTGAAAGGAGCCGAAAAAGTTGTTGCTGCCAAAAGTAGCGGGATTGTTTTTTTTAAGAGCAAAAAATTGCAGGAAGGTAAGGAAGTTAAAGCAGGAGAGACGTTATTCAATATCAGTAGCAAAGGCTTGTTGCAATCAAATTTAGAAGAAAAGTATCAAGTTGTCAAAGCCCGGATTGAACAAACTAAAGCGGACTTTACACGAGCGGAGAAATTAGTTCAGGAACAAATCATTGGACAAAAAGAATATGAACGTCGAAAGATGGAGTATTCCATTGCGCAAGCCGAATTTCAAACGCTCACCAATGGCTATAATTCTGGTGGACAATCGGTAGCGGCATCCATGTCGGGCATCATAAAAAATGTAATGGTGAGCGATGGACAATTTGTGGAAGAAGGTACGCCGTTGGTGGAAATTACCAGTAACCGCCGTTTGCTTTTGCAAGCCGAAGTATCTCAAAGTCAACTGTCTAAATTACGAATGGTCAAGTCTGCAAACTTTAAAACATCTTATCAAAAAGAAGTACAATCTCTTGATGATTATAATGGACGATTGGTTTCTTACGGCAAGGTCATGGAAAAGGGCAGTAGTTTTATTCCTGTTTTGTTTGAATTGGATAACCTGCACGAATTGATTCCAGGTTCTTTTGTCGAGTTATTTTTATTGACCAATTCTTTGGAAAAAGACTTGGTGATTTCAAAGTCTGCTTTGATGCAAGATTATAATTTGAATTATGTGTATGTCCAAACGGGAGGGGAAAGTTTTGCAAAACGGGAAGTAAAGTTAGGCGTGGATGATGGGGTTAATGTCCAAATTATTTCGGGTATTTCCGAAGGAGAATGGGTGGTCACCAAAGGTGCTTACCAAGTCAAAATGGCATCTATGTCTTCCACTATTCCAGCGCATGGACACGAACATTAATCACCAACTTAAATCTTTCAAAGATGATTCAACGATATTTTAAAATAAAAATAGGGTTGTTATTGGGATTGGTTTGTATCCTAACAACTTTGAGCATTGGGCAAAGCAAATCTATTGATTTAGTGGAAGCCCTCAACCTTGCTCGTAACAATTATGCAGGACTGGAACGCGACAAATTAGCGGTTGACCAACAAAATAAATTGGCGGCAACCCGTCTTCCATTTCAACCTACCCAAGTCTATCTTTCAGGAGAAGAATTTGGGGCTAATAATCAATCGGGCATTCATTCTTTTAATATCCAACAAAATTTCTACCTACCAAAAGCCTCCCAAGTGCAACAAGCATTTTACAAACAAGGCGCAGTGGTAGCCGAAAAACAGTTGGCTTTGACCGACCAAGAGCTAAAACGGGAAGTTGAACAGGCGTATTACCAATTGCTGTATGCCAGACAGGAACAGGATTTGGTAGCCGAAAATGTAGCTTTATACAACAACTTTTTGTCCGTGACTACGAAGCAATTAGAAAGTGGCGAAACGGGTATAATTCCACAATTGGCAGCTCGTTCCCATCTGGGACAAGCCCAACTGGAACAGGAACATGCTACTGAACAGTATCAAATTGCGCTGGCTTTGTTCAATCAATGGTTGCAATCCGATACTTTATATCATGTCAAAGGAGAACTTCCTGCGGCGGCTCTTTTAGGAGATTCTACGCTGGAAAATAATCCTCATTTACAAGTGATTCAAGCGCAACGGGAGTTGGCAAGTGCCAAAATAGAAACCGAAAAAGCGCAGTTGCTGCCGCAAATTAATTCGGGGTTTAAACTGCAAACTCAATCGGGCAATTTTCCACTCTTTGGCTATCAAATTGGGGTAAATGTTCCACTTTTTAAAAAGGCGTATCAAGGGCGGATTGAAGCCGCAGAAGTTGGCGTAAAAATACAGGAAGCCGCTTTGAAAACGAAGGAACAGGAGTTGGTGCGAATCGTTAGTGAATTGCGGTACCGTCTGGCACATCAACAGCATATTTTGGAATATCTGCAAGAGGATTTGACTCCGATTGTGAGGGAACAAAAGGAAGTATATATGAAAGCCTATCGAGAAGGGGAAATGAGTTATCTGGAATATTTGGATGGCTTAGAGCAAGTGGTAAAAGTGAAACAACAATATTTAACAGCCTTGTACAAATTCCATGCTTTGCAAGTAGAGTTAGATTATTGGTTAGGAAAATAGCTCAAGTTTACTAAACCTCGAAGGTTTAGTAAACTTTCAAAAATAAAAAATAATGCTTAATAAAATCATACAGGTTTCCTTACGAAACCGACTTTTAGTCTTGGCGTTCTTCACTTTGATTATGATAACGGGTGGATATATCGCTTCCGAAATGGATGTGGATGTATTCCCTGACTTAACTGCGCCAACCGTGACGGTACTAACCGAAGCACACGGTATGGCG
This sequence comes from Saprospiraceae bacterium, assembly GCA_047629355.1. Classification (GTDB taxonomy): domain Bacteria; phylum Bacteroidota; class Bacteroidia; order Chitinophagales; family Saprospiraceae; genus CAYUNA01. The sequence continues at coordinate 3,716 of JBLHWU010000279.1, forward strand.
ACGGAAGAAGTGGAACGACTGGTTAGCTTTCCGTTAGAATCTGCACTAAATGGTGCGCCCAATATTCGCCGCATTCGTTCGTCCTCCGCAATGGGAATTTCCATTGTTTGGGCAGAATTTGAATGGGGAACGGATATTTATAAAGCCCGACAAATCGTTGCGGAGAAACTGGCAACGGTGGAAAGTAAATTACCAAAAGGAATCGAAAACCCCACACTTGCGCCTATTTCTTCTATTATGGGGGAAATCATGTTGTTGAGTTTGAGTTCGGATAGTTTAGCTCCAATGGACTTGCGAACGATTGCCGATTGGAATATCCGCCCTCAACTATTGGCTATCAATGGTGTGGCGCAGGTCGTTGTGATTGGTGGCGGTTACAAACAATATGAAATTGCAGCGTCGCCTGAAAAGATGAAATACTTTAGGGTATCGTTGACCGAGTTGGAACAAGCGGCGGCGGCATCCACCCGAAATGCTTCTGGTGGTTTTATCAATGAATACGGCAATCAATACGTCATTCAAGGCGAAGGCAGAACCAATTCGGTGGAAAAAATTGGGCAAGCCCTGATTAAAATGGAAGGCACAAACCCCATTAAAATTGAAGATGTAGCGGAAGTGCACATTGGTACTGCTCCAAAAATCGGGGATGCTGCGGTGGCAGGCAAGTCTTCGGTTATTTTTACCTTGATGAAACAACCGAATGCGAACACTTTAAAATTGACAGAACGCATTGATGAAACATTGGTTGGTGTACAAAAGCAGTTGCCCGATGGCGTGGAAATGAATAGCCACATATTTAGACAATCCAATTTTATTCAGGCTTCCATTGATAATCTGCAAAAGACGTTACTCGAAGGAGCATTATTTGTCAGTATTGTCCTTTTTCTTTTCTTGCTTAATTGGCGAACAACGATCATTTCATTGGTCGCTATTCCTGTCTCCCTTTTGGTGACGATTATTGTTTTAAAACTCTTTGGCTATACCATTAATACGATGAGTTTAGGAGGAATGGCAATTGCGATTGGTGCTTTGGTGGATGATGCGATTATTGACGTAGAAAATATTTTTAAACGGCTACGGGAAAATATTAGCAAACCCATTGGGGAACGACAAGCTGCGTTAAAAATTATTTTTGACGCATCGAGCGAAATTAGAAATTCGATTTTAATTGCGACCCTGATTATTATTACCGCTTTTATTCCTTTGTTTTTTCTTAGTGGAATGGAAGGGCGATTATTACAACCATTAGGCGTCTCTTTTATCGTTGCCATTTTTACTTCTTTATTTGTAGCAGTCACATTGACCCCTGTTTTGAGTAGCTATTTATTAACGAATGAAAAACGCTTACAACGTCAGGTAAAAGGCAGTTGGGTAGAAAGAAAAGTAGCGGCGATTTATCGAAAAACATTGGAGTTGGTTTTAAAAACACCTCGCTTAGTTATTTTATCAGCGGTCATTTTATTTGGAATTTCTATTCTTTTACTAACGAGTTTGGGACGTAGTTTCTTACCAGAATTCAATGAAGGTTCATTGGTAATCAGCATAGTAACTCCTCCAGGAACCTCCTTGGAAGAATCTAAAAAAACAGGTCGATTGGCAGAGCGTATTTTATTAGAAATGCCTGAAGTGCTCATTACTTCGAGTAGAACAGGCAGAGCAGAAATGGACGAACATGCACAGGGAATAAATTCCACAGAAGTGGAAGTGCCTTTTAATCTGGACGGTCAAAGCAAAGATGCTTTTTTAGAAGAAGTCCGAACCAAATTGTCGGTCGTGCCTGGCGCAAATATTACGATTGGACAACCGATTGCTCACCGTATTGACCACATGCTTTCGGGAACACGGGCGAACATTGCCATTAAGATTTTTGGAACAGACTTAAACAAGTTATTTTCTACTGGAAATCAAATAAAGCGAGCAATTGAAAGTATTGCTGGCTTAGTAGATTTGAATGTAGAACAGCAAATCGAAGTTCCACAAATCCGCATCCTTCCCAATCGAATTATGTTGGCTAAATATGGCATTCGCTTAGGCGATTTTATGGATTATATTGATGTAGCTTTTGCAGGAGAAAGAGTGGGACAAGTCTTTGAAGGACAGCGAAGTTTTGATTTGGTGCTGCGTTACAATGAGCAAAACAGAAATACGGCAGAAGCGATTAGAAACAGTTTGATTGATGCACATAATGGAAAAAAGATTCCTTTGCATTATGTCGCTACGGTTGAGGTAACAGGGAATCCCAACTCTGTAAATCGAGAGAATGTGCAACGTAAAATTGTGGTATCTGCCAACGTTACTGGGCGTGATTTGCGAAGTGTCGTTAATGATATTCGGAGAAGCGTTGATGAAAACATCACCTTTCCAGAAGGCTATCGGGTAGAATATGGCGGTCAATTTGAAAGTGAAGAACGAGCTACCCGAATGTTGTTAATCACTTCTATTGGAGCTCTATTGCTGATATTTCTTTTACTCTACATGGAGTTTAATGACCTTAAATTAGCAGGGATTGTGTTAATGAATTTACCATTAGCATTGATTGGTGGGGTCTTCATCGTTTATTTTACAACGGGTATTATTTCTATTGCTTCCACCATTGGATTTATTAGTTTGTTCGGTATTGCAGCTCGTAATGGTATTTTGTTAGTCAGCCGTTATCAGGTATTGCAAGAAGAAGGGCTTAATGTTCGAGACACCATTATTGAGGGTTCGCTCGACCGATTGAACCCAATTTTAATGACCGCTCTGACGACTGGATTAGCACTTATTCCCTTGGCATTAGCAGGTGGACAGGCAGGTAATGAAATTCAAAGTCCGATGGCAATTGTGATTTTGGGTGGTTTGATAAGTTCTACTTTTTTGAATTTGGCGGTGATTCCAGCGATATACAAATGGGGAAATTTAGGAGAATAAAATTGTAATAAAGATAAAGTCGATTAAAGTTTACCAAACCTTTATTTGAGGTTTAGCATTACCCAGTAAACTTTAATCATTATCAAAAATAAAGGCAATGAATTATAAAAACTCAATAGTAGGAGGCTCAATAGCATTCCTAATTGGAACAAGTTGTTGTTGGCTGCCAGCATTAATTATTGGCATAGGAGGAGGGAGTACAATAATAAGTATCAGCAATGGCGTAGAAAAATTTAGTGGTTTTTTTATGGCTATCGGAGTTGGGTTATTAGGAATTGGGATTAATCAATTTAATAAAAGAAAAAATCAAGTGATGAATAAAGAAGCAATTTTGCAATCGACTATTACGTGTCCAGACTGCGAGTTTAAAAAAGAAGAGACAATGCCCACAAATGCATGTCAATATTTTTACGAATGCGAGAATTGTAAAGCAATTTTGAAACCAAGAAAAGGGGATTGTTGTGTATATTGTAGCTATGGTACAGTTACTTGTCCACCAATTCAATTAAATCAGAATTGTTGCTAATTGATATTTAAATCAAAAAATCAAGCTACTTTTTTATCCAAAAAAAAAATCAATCATTATGGATAGTATAACCTAAACTGCATTAGGAGCAGCCATTGGCGAAGTTGTTTTAAGTAAAAAAATCGGAAACAAAGGGGCTATTATTGGAGGCTTTGAAAATTCCGATTTTTTCTTCGCATCAAGGTGCGTTGAAGGAAACCGTTAGTGGGCAATTTATTGTGGGGTAGTTACAGGAGTAGGATGGGCAGCCAGCGAGTTATTCCTTTCATTGGGAACACTTTTCCAACTGCCTTCCTCCAAACCGTGCGTGCCACTTTCACGGCACACGGCTTTCCAGTAATCCTTTA
>JBLHWU010000280.1:0-7490 GCA_047629355.1 Saprospiraceae bacterium
GTCAATCCTGCCTAAAATGGATAAAATTGTTATTCTATCTGACCAATTAAATACACACCTTTCTGAAACTTTAGCGCGCTTTATCGCAGAAGAAGGCGGGTATACACAAGGTGATTTGGGTGTCAAATGTGAAAGCGGTATTTTGAAAAATATGCAAACGCGAAAAAGGTTCTTAGAATCTGGACATCGTCGCATTCGTCTGTTTTTTGCACCCAAACATTGCTCTTGGTTAAATCCCATTGAAAATTGGTTCGCTAAAGTACAGCGACACGTTATCAAAAATGGTAATTTTTTATCTGTCAAAGAACTTGAGGACAAAATAAGAAGCTATGTCACTTTTCATAATAACCAATTAACTAAACCTCTTAAATGGAAATTTAAAGGTTTTTCAAAAGCTAAGAGATTATTCAATTTTGTTGTGAAAAATTAATGAGGCACTGCAGTAGTTATTTTCGGGCTACACCAGTAGTTACTTTTTTTTTGCACAATTAGGTTAATTTAAGTTTAAAAAAAATGTCCTGCAAATATAAAACAATTTACTTCCATATCTGTATTTTTATGATAGAAACAGGTTAAATGTAGGAATATCTTTTCAGAAAAAAAGGTGTCTGATAATCTCTCATTCCACCTAAGTAACGATAAAAAATAACTTACAATACTTTTGAATTTATTGATTGTAAGGACGCTCGTTAATCCAATTAAAACCACGAGCGTTTAAATTAAATTTTTTGTGATCTTTTCTGGAGAGTAGGATGTGTAACGTATCAGATTCTATAATTCCATCAAGTTCAAGAAATTCAGAATTAAGGTTTTTATAGTTGAAATTATAATCTTCAGATTCAGATTCCACTTTATGTATCATTACTTTTTGAGACGTTGAATCTGTTCTAAATTTATATTGATGTTTTGCATCATCCATTGTTTTTACCGTCGCTTCATCTTTTAAATCAACGATAAGATAACGCCATCTATAATCATCCGTAATTAAAGGCTGGAGTGTATCTCTATTTTTTATAAAAGAGGAAGCTTCCCAAATTCCATATAGCAACGGTTTTTTTCTGTTCTCCCCTCTATGACTCTCCGTTGTATAAAAATTAAAAGATAGGAAACTAACAATAATAAATAAACCAATAGATTTAACCCGAAAAATGACTTTATGATATTTAGCATTTTTAACAGGATGATGATAATCATATTCTTCTACCGCTTTGTTTTTAATAAATACATTTAAAAATCTGTGGTCTGTCATAAAAATAACCAAAGCCATGGAGACTAAATGAAGGGAAAATAATTTGACAGGAATATCATAACAAAAATTCATTACCACAACTTGAGTCATTACCCCCATAACGATAAAGGAACCGAGTGTTTGTGTCCGCCTAGGGATTAAAAGTAAACCTCCTAGCACTTCTAAAAAGCCAACAAACACATTAAAGCTTTTTGAAAACCCCATGTATGTCCATGCCAATCCCATTGGCGAAAAATCACCTAAAGGTTCCAGTAAATGGGTTAAGGAAGCTGATGCAAATTGCAGCTTAAAAATTTTTACAAACCCATAAAGAAACATTGCAGCAATTAAAATAAAACGAAGAAATACCAAAAACCAATATTGGAGGGTATTGTAGCTTTTGCGTTTTCTATCTAAAAGGTTCCAAATAATAAATATTATAAAGGTTAAAATTGCATTTACAAATAAAGTTAGGTAAGCGAAAGTATGATCTCCGCTGCCATTACCACTTACCTCATATTCGTAATCTATTCCAAAAATGACTTTACCAATCCACCTATAAGGCGTTTCAAATAAAGGACTCAAAAATGCGAGGAGTATGTATAGAACAAAATAAGTAAACAATAATCTGAAGAACACTTTGCTTGTAGTATTCCAATGTTCTCTATATTCTTGTGTTAAAAGTTTCATGCAGAATTGGTATTAAGGAATAGGGAAAACATAAGGTACCCATTCTGACTCGTTCTTTTTCCGTTTAAGAAACCTAAAAAAAGCTCAAATAACCAGTTATACTCGCTTTTTTTAAATTCCTTAAACGAAAAAATCACTTCGTTATACTGGGCGACTCCCTAATCATAGAATTCAGGGTACCTAATTCCCAAAATTATTGCTTCGGTAAAATGCCACCCTCTACCCACGGCGCACCAACTTTCACTAAATCAGCACCTAACTGCTGTATTTTTTGTTGACTATTTTCCAATTTCGACTGAATAGCCGACAACTGTTTTTCAATAATCTGGATGGTCGCTATATTTGTTGTAGTCGGTCCGGAAGTGGAATTAGAAATACCCAGACTAATTTTAAACAATCGCTCTCCCACTGTTGGTTTGACTTTTTCACCCACCGAACTTTTCGCTACGTCACCGTTCAAGGCTATATTCAAATCAATAATTTCTTGTCGCAATTGATGCAATCGGCTATCAAAATCACCAACATCTGCACGAGAGTTCAGCAAAGCAGTTTCCATGCCTTTCACTTTTGTCATGGCATTTCGTAAAGCTAAATTCACGGCATCAGATTGACGAACATTCGATTCATAGCGACGCCAAAAAGCGGTTACTTCTTCCATTTTTGCACCTTCCAAATGTCCTTTTTTCATCGGCACTACTTCAAATTTCTGAGCAGGTGCCAATTCCGTCACTACCCCGTCCACAGATTTGGATAAACTGACAGAATAAGTGCCGGGCGCAGCAGGCAAACCCGTTGGTGGTCCTCCCCAACTAATGCCCCCTTTTGGCTTTTCTAAATCAATCGCATTCGGAGTCGGATATTTCAAATCCCACGCCACTCGATGAAACCCTTTTTTCGTAGCTCCTGCAATGCGCCGAACGACTTGACCATTCCTATCTTTTACCGTCAACCAGATTTTCGGTTCACTCGCTCGACCTTCCGCAGCTATTGCTTCCCAGCCAGCAAAACCAACAGATTGATTGGCTTTAGTTGCTTTCTTTTCTGCTGCTTGTCGAGCTGCTTTTTTTGATAATAAATCAGCCTTCAAATGATACGTAAACACCGCTCCGAATGGTGGATTTGGTGCAACAAAATGAGAAGCACCTTGGTCTCCTTTTGAACCATAAAAACCCAAATGGGAACGCGGCACATACCACCAAGCTTTTCGCGAACTAAACAAAGTAGCCTCTTGTTGCAAGCTTTCCTCCGTTACTTCTCGTAAGGCAGAATAATCATCTAAGATATAAATTCCACGCCCAAAAGAAGCTGCGACTAAGTCATTTTCGCGTTTTTGAATCGCTAAATCTCGAAAAGAAATCGTGGGCACACCACCTTTCAATTTCGTCCAACGCTGACCACTATTGACGGAGAAATAAATGCCAAACTCCGTTCCTAAAAACAACAATTCTGGTTTCACATAATCTTGTACCAATCGCCAAACCAACGTTCTATCAGGAATATTAGAACGAATAGAGGTCCAGGACTTTCCTTTGTCCGTACTTTTAATAAGGTAAGGCGTGTAGTCACCATATTTGTGATTATCCAAACAAACGTAAACCGTGCTGGCATCGTGCAAATCTGCTTTGATGTCATTCACAAATGCAGTTTTTGGAATACCTGAAATCGAACCAACTGAAATTTTTCGCCAGCTTTCGCCGCCATTTTCCGTCACTTGAATGATGCCATCATCCGTTCCTGCATACAATAAACCTTCTTGTTTTGGTGATTCCGCCAAGGAAGTAATGGTATTATAATTAGACATCGCTGCCACATCCCAAGGGTTATCCCAACTTTGGCTACTGCCCATAATCGGCAAAGTCAAACGATCTTGATTTTGGGTCAAATCTCCTGAAATTGCCGTCCATTCATCACCACGATTTTCGGAACGCCAGACGCGATGCGAAGCAAAATACAGTCGTTTGGGAGCATGGGGGCTCACCAAAATAGGCGCATCCCAATTGAATCTTTCTGCATTTTCGTCCGCCGCAGGCTGTGGTTGAATATCCACAATTTCGCCTGTACTCATGTCCAAACGAGAAAGTTGTCCTTCTTGTCTCTCGGCATAAACGATATTGGGATTGCCTGGTTCTGTAGCCGGTTGATGACCATCCCAATCTAAAATCACCTTCCAGTCTGAGTTTTGAATGCCTTGCACATTATCCGTTCGAGAAGGTCCACCTTCAGAAGCATTGTCCTGTGTTCCTCCATAAATATTATAAAAAGGTTCCGTATCGTCAAGGGCAATTTTGTAAAATTGAGTCAGCGGTAAATTATCAAAATATCGCCAGTTTTCTGCTAAATCATACGATTCGTAGAGTCCTCCATCGGTTCCCATCAATAAGTAGTCTGCATCATCTTTTCGGAATGCCAAAGCATGATTATCAGAGTGTTTGTGTTCTTCTTTTAATCGCTGAAATGATTTTCCACCATTGTCCGATACTTGCACTCTAACATCCATCAAATAAATTTTATCAAAATGATGTGGTGAAGCATATAATTCTTGATAATAATGTGGACCCGTACCACCAGCTACCGCATCTGCGCCTTTTACCCAAGTCGAACCTTGATCGGCAGACCGATAAACCGCCCCCGTTTTTCTATCTAATTCGATGGCAGCATACAATACATCGGGCTTGATTGGTGAAATGGCTAAACCAATTTTTCCCATATTGGAAGTCGGTAAACCCGTCTTTAATTTTTCCCATGTTTCGCCGCCGTCCGTACTTCGATGTAAACCCGATTTCGGACCTCCACCCATGTATGCCGCAACGGTTCGATGCCGTTGCCAAGTAGCTGCATATAGCTGGTCAGGATTGCGAGGATCAATGGCAATATCTGTCACGCCCGTCCATTCGTTGTCCCCCAATACTTGCTTCCAGCTTTGACCACCATCTATGGTTTTATACAAACCTCGTTCGCCACCTTTAGACCACAGTGGTCCTTGTACTGCCACCCAAATCACCTTCGAATTATCGGGATGAATGATGATTTCAGAAATATGCTCAGACTTTTTCAATCCCATATTTTTCCATGTTTTCCCCCCATCTGCTGACTTGTAAATACCATCTCCATAGCCAAGGTGACGGCCACCGACGTTTTCGCCTGTGCCGACCCAAACCTCATTTGGATTATTGGTATTAATCGTGACACAACCTGTAGAAAAGGAAGTTTCGTCATCAAAAACCGGCGTCCAAGTAACTCCTGCATTTTTGGTTTTCCAAACACCACCCGACCCAACAGCGATGTACCAGATATTTTCATTGTTGGGATGAATCGCAATATCCGCAATTCGACCCGACATAAATGCGGGTCCAATGTTTCGAAATTCGATACCTTTGAAATTATCATCTGCCCAAATATCAGCTTTTTCTTGCGCAAAAAGAGGAGATTGAAGGAATCCTATCAGTAGGATTAGAAGAATTTTATTCATAGTTTAATGATTAGAAGTGAGAAATTGAAAGTCTTGAATAGCAAAGAAAACTAAAAATTTGGTAATCACTAATTTTTCAAGATATATAAGCTAATTTTGCTCAGTAATATTGCATTTTATTTTACTAACTTGATTTCTGGAGAAATTTGACAGCGGAAATAGAAGACTTACCTTTCATCTTCACTTCTTACGTGTCAATGTCCCATACTCCATAAAAAAAAACGCAAAAGAATATTAAAAATAAGGCACTACTGTGAAAACTGTGGATTAATACTAATTTTGGACGGTGCGAATTAAGGAGGTTACTCGAAGTAACCTCCTTAATTGACTTCTCAAAACCAACTATCCACACTTTTCATCGTAGTGCCAAAAATAAAAAGAGTGAAAAAGAAATAACGACTACATATTCTCCTGACACTAGACATAATATCAGTATAGAAGTTAAAGCTATATATGTTGCTGATACCAATCCCCTAAAACCATAGAGGGCGACTAAAAAAAAGTATAAAATCCCTGCGCGAGATAGCAAGGTTTTGTCTATGTATTTAGTTATTAGTTTATCTGTTTTCATGTTATTTAGTCAATTACTTACGAGGTAATATATGCGCTATTACAGCTTATGTATAAGCTAGCTCGTACATCGTTTGCGAATAGTTGATGTACCTAAAGAACATAACCATTGAAGAGGTCTTCAAGGACTTTTTCGGGGTCAGAACAAAGCCCAGGATGTGTTTTAGAACTTTGAATAATTGTACTTCTGGATGCAACCAACCATCGAAACCTTAAAGACAATTCAAGCTCACCAATAAATCCTCCATTGGGTTTTCCTTCACATATCCATTGCCAGGCTTCTAAGTATTTATTGATCATAGCCGGATCAACGTGATTCGAAAAAGAATTGATTCTTTTTGCATCAATTTGGTATTTAATTCCAAGGTATTTTTTCCTTTTAGAAAATAGTATTACGCCAATATTCATAAATTCTTCCCGCTCAACTTTCGGAACTAATCGGATAACGGCAAACTCGTAGGTTGTTCTATTTTGCATCTGAAGCTTCTTTAGCGAGTAAATCAATTTTGTCCAATTTGCTACTTAAAAATTCAATATAAGCAGCTCTCATTTCTGAGGTTGTTAAAGAGTTGGATGCTTCTATTAACCAATCTTCAGGTATTAAAGAGACTATTTCAGTGATTTTATCTTTATCAATTAATAGTTGAATTTCTTTTGAAGCTTCTGCAAGATGATTTGCTCTTTCCAGTAAAACGTGGTCTTTAATATTAGGAAAAGTACGTACAAGATGTGTTTTCCAGTTATTCCAATTGTGATGAAAATACAAACTTGCACCATGATCAATTAACCACAATTCTTTATTCCAATTTAGGAGATTTGTGTTTTTTGCAGTCCGATCAATGTTTGTGATAATACTATCCAATAAAACGACTTTGGATGCAGAAAGAGAATCCGCTATAGAAACTAAAGGATCATAGGTAATCGCGCCTGATAAAAATTGTAATCCTAAATTTAACCCTACACTAAACTTTAATAAATCTTGAATCTCTTCATCAGGCTCTGTTTTACTAAACGAATCGTCAAGGTTCATAAATACAATTTCGGGCATTTTTAAACCAATACTTTGTGCTAGAAGCCCTCCAATAAGCTCTGCAATTAACGCTTTTTTCCCTTGCCCTGCACCTCTAAATTTTAGCACATAAAGGGAATCATCATCTGCTTGAACAATAGCAGGAAGTGAACCGCCTTCTCTTAACGGTTTAAGGTATTGTACCACATCTACTATTCGGATTTCAATTTTACTCATAAACTGCAAGGTAGTAAAAAGTTATAAATTTGGGATATTAACATAGAGTGGGCGAAGCTTTTTTTTAATTTGGAACACCTCAGACATTGGTTCGCAGCGGTTCTCTCGATACCTTGAATCTATCAAGACACTCGACATCAGAAAAATAAAAATTTAATATCCCTCCCTAAGTAAAAACGATTCAATAACTTGGGCCATTATGCTTGTCCTTTTCCCTTCTAAAAAACACAAAAAATAGTTCCGTAACGAAGGCTATGCAACGATTTTTTGAATTCTTTAAAAGAAAA
>JBLHWU010000281.1:0-7474 GCA_047629355.1 Saprospiraceae bacterium
ATAAAGCGGTATTATGGCGAAAGATAAAAAATCAAGGTTTCAAAGGTAGCATAGGAAGTCTTTACCGATTCGTTAAAAATTATCCTGTTGATGATAAAATTGTAAAACTACCTGAACCATTAAAAATCACAATTTGGTTTGCTCAAAAAGTAAGTATTTTGGTAAGTCAGAAATTTGAGAATTTAAAAGAAGAGGAACAGAATTTTCTTCGAGTGCTTTACAAAAATTGTCCTAAAATAAATTAAGCAAGTCAATTGGTGCGTAGATTTAAGAAGATGACAGATGAACTTGGAAAAAGGAGATTAGACACTTGGATAAAGGATGCTAAAGAAAGTGAGATATCAGCTCTGAAAACATTTGCCAATGGCTTGCTTCGAGATTACGATGCGGTCAGAGCCGCTGTCTCTTTGAAATGGAGTAATGGTCAGGTTGAAGGGCAAGTTAATCGGTTAAAAAATATCAAGCGCCAAATGTATGGACGAGGTGGGTTTGAATTGCTAAAAAAAAAGGTCTTGAGGAAAACGGGGTGAAACAATTCACCAAAAGTGACGAAGAACCCGTGACATCGGAATATACATTTGAAGAAAATGCAGTAGAGATTTTTTTGCTGCACCGCTTCAATGTACAGCAGGTCAGCTGGCAAACGGTCAACGGCGCTTATTCGGCGTTGCGCTTATTTTACGTACATATTTTGGATAGAAAAGGGGCTGCCCCGACCACGTAAACAAAAGACGTTGCCCAAAGTAATTAGTCCCGAAAAAGTGCAATTGTTGATTGACAATGGGGCGTGTTTTAAGCACAAAGTGTTTATGAATTTACTCTATTCTACGGGCTTGCGGTTAGGCGAAGCTTTGCGGCTGCAAGTTGAAGATGTGGATGCGGCGGCTATGAGTTTGCGGGTCTTGGATGGCAAAGGACACAAAGACCGCTATACCTTATTGTCGGCAGAATGCTTGGATATGGTGTGGTTTTATTTTCGGGCGTATTTACCCGAAGGCGGACTGATTTTTAATGGTAAAAAAAGAGGTACAAAATGGTCTGAAAAAGGCGCGCAATATGCGATTAAGGCGGCTCGGCAGAAGGCAAAATTGCCTGATTTTGTGACTGCCCATGTTTTAAGACATTGTTTTGCGACCCATTTGCTGCAAAACGGCACAGATTTGGTGACTATTCAACAGTTAATGGGGCATAAATATTTGAAAACCACTGTTCAATATATCCACCTTGACCTCCAGCATTTTTCTAAAATCATCAACCCCGCCGACCGTATTAAAGCATGGGAAAAAGTTGCCAAATCGGTGAAATCTTCCATCAACATGACGAGATATTCATTGCAAAATACCGCCCCCACCTTACCGTATGTCGTGCCATCCGCGGCATCTCCAACTGCCGTACCGAAAAGTTAGGTGGGGTGTGCGTTTTGTGTAAAAGTTGTGGGGTGGTTCATGATATTTATGTTTCTTGTGGCAACCGAAATTGCCCGATTTGCCCAGCGTTAAAAAAGGAGATTTGGCTGCACAAATGGGAACAGGAATTGCTCCCCGTAGAATACTACCACGTTGTTTTTACGATTCCTCATGAGTTGAATGACCTTTGCGCCAATCATCCGAGACTGATGTATAACATTTTGTTTGCGGCGGCTTGGTCAAGTTTAAAAACCATGATGGCAGAGGAGAAATGGTGTGGCGTACAGACCGGCATGATGGCAGTTTTGCACACTTGGGGGCAAAATTTGTCGCATCATCCTCATGTGCATTGCGTTGTCCTGGCGGGTAGTTTGTCTTTTGATAGAAAAGAGTGGAAAGACAAAAAAAAGTCCTCCGTTTTGGTGGATGTAAAAGAATTATCGGCGTTGTTTCAACAATTATTTCTAAAGAAATTACGAGAAACTTGGGAAAAGGACGGGATTGATTTTAGAGGAAAAGCTGAAAAATATCATGATATTGAGGAGTGGCGAAATCTGTTTTTAAGCATCCAAAAACCTTGGGTAGTTTATAGCCAAGCGCCTTCGCATGGTGCGATTCAGACCTTAGAATATTTAAGTCGTTACACGCATTCGGTCGCCATATCTGAGCATCGAATTTTAGAATTGGGCGAAAAAAAAGTAACGATTCAATACAAAGATTATGCGGATAAGGATGAAAATAGTTTGCCAAAAACGAAGATTTTAAACCTTGAATATGAGCATTTTATAAAGAAATTCGTCAAGCATATCTTGCCATCTGGCTACCATAAAATCCGTTATTTTGGTATTTGGGCGATGACAAATCGAAAGACCAGATTGGCGCAAGCACAACGCTTGTTACATCACAAACCATTGTTTTTAAGGATGCAAGCCATCAAGGCTTTGGTGAAAGAAAAATTGGGAATTGACCCAACAGTTTGTAGCGATTGTGGCAGTCCAAATATCGTATTTTTTATATTAACGGACAAATCTGCTTTTGCCAAATAGGTGGATATGACCTCGTTTTTTAAAGAACGTGCGCCACCAAAAGCATCGCCCCATAACCAAACTAAAAAAGTAGCTTAAAAAATAGAATCTCTTCTGTTTTGAGGATAGTCTTTTGCTGCTACTGATTGTTTTCTGCTGAAAAAATTGGATATTATCGAAAAAGACAATATATTGTTGACTGTTTTGAAGAAATGACCTCGTTTTTTTTGAAAATGGGAGATTTTTTGAAAATAAGAATTTACAAGTATATAGCCGTTCAGTTCAACTGAATTGTTGACGCCGCCAATAGCGGTAGTGCTTTTGTTGAGGTTGGGAAGGGCGGCGCAAACAATACTTAGTGTTAGAACACATTAGAAAAAACAAATGGATTTCACTCAATTAAATTATAAAGGGCACATATTTGCTAGAGAATTTTCCTTGGTGGATGAAATACGATTTAGCTTCGAAATGGCTGATGCAGCATGTCTTACATATATTGATAATGGAAGCCAAGAGATGATTTCACCGAGTCAAAGTACAACCATCAATTCATCTCATACTGTGTTGGCAAAATGTGGAAAATATGTAACGCAAGTTAAAGGAGGTGGAGAAAATAATAAGTTATCAGGAATAGTATTTCATTTAAACCCTGAAATTATTAAAGAAGCTTTCAAGGGGATTAACACCGACTTTCTTCATGCATCTTTATCCAGCGGTCCTTCTAAATTTATTGTTGATTTGGGTTCCAGTCGTTTAATCGATTCTTTTGTGGATTCAATGAGACCCTATTTTTGTTCAGATTCGAAAGTCAATGACAGGCTTCTTGGATTAAAACTTCAGGAACTCGTAAATATATTAATAGCTGAAGGAAATGAAGAGGTGCTTTATATACTCGGCACCATTCGACACAAAGAAATATTTGATTTTGAGGAGGTCATCGAATCAAACTTATATAACAATCTTAGCCTTGAAGAATTAGCTCATTTGACAAGTAAAAGTATATCGACTTTCAAGAGATTGTTTAAGAAACATTTCGATACCACACCTGCAGCCTATTTTAGAAATAAAAAAATTGCTAGAGCTGCAGAATTATTGTCCTCAAGTAACTTAACAATAGGTGAGATTTGTTGGGATTGCGGCTTTAATTCTTTGTCTCATTTTAGTTCAAGTTTTAAAAAAGAGCTCTCTTTTTCGCCCAGTGAGTTTAGGAGCAATCAATCAAGATTGCCCTAAACGTTTAATATCCCCGCCTTAATTGACCGTTACTTCCATTTTATTTTTGAGTAGCAAGTTTTCTAGGAGAGACTCTATTATTTTCAGCGAAATACTTCAAATCTTCTAAACCCTTTTTTACTGCTGATCCTAAACTTGCTTTAATCAGCGGACTCATTATTGTCCCTAATAATGTTAAATCTACGTTTGGGGATGCAATTATTCTTGATTTATTCTTGCTTACTGGAATAACAGTCACCGTATTGAGCACATTGCTAAATATTTTAGATGTTATGTCTCCTTGAAAACTGAATTTCATACCTTTCTCGTCATAGGCTGTAAACTTCTCATTAATTGTTCCAAAACTCGTTTCGCAAACTCTTCCACCATAAGGTGATCCATTTACATTTGGAAAATTATTATTTACTACTGAACTTGAAACTCCACCATCCCAGTTCCCGATTTTTGCAAAATTACGCCCTACAATATCCCAAACTTTTTCTGCAGGAGTATTTATTATAACTTCTTTTATAATTTTCATAATCATTTTGTTTGTGATGCCAATATGTTTTAACATCTGGTTAAAAATCTATAGTACAAATGTCAAGGATATTGAGGGGATTGATTTTATTATAATGTTCAATAATTTTCATATTTAGTTCACCATAAATTTGCAACCATTCAGTCAAGTAATAGTTAATATTCTCAAAGTCTAAATTAGAAAGCCCTTACTTGACAAGTAAAAAATAAAATAGTTTTCCAACACTGTATATAGCAAATAGGGCGTTCAGTGATAAATTGAAAGTTCAGTGCTATTTACAATCACCGCCAAATATAAAAGTTGGATTTTAAAAAATGGATAAATTAAAAACAAAATATTTATGTTTGGATAAGAGCTTTTTTGGATATTTTATAGCAAAAAATATATATTTTTAAGAATATAATTTTTTTTCAATTAAATAGACTTTATGAATGAGTAGCTTTTTTAGAATTACAAATAATTGATAATCAATAGTTTGCGAATTATCCAGAGTCGCCATTCATAAAGTCTAATGATTATTTTGAGACAAACAACATTTGGGGGACATTTTTGATTGAGTTAAAATAAATATACATCAAATAAAAATTGGAAATATGATTCTGTTTTGTATATTTTATTTGTCTCAGTCGAAATTGTATTTCGTATTAGCTTATGTTTTGGTTGAAAATTTCTAAACAACTTCTAAGTGAAAACTTGAAAGTTTCCTGCTTCTACTGCCCTACTTGCATATACTAAACGTTAAACTAAGCATTATCCACACGTACCCGAGTCCAGTCACATAAACTACTGATAACCAGTTATATTACACATTTATATTCCTGATTTTTGCGAAGTATAAAACTCATTTTTGTTAGGCGGGTGTTCCGTCGGGATAGGGTTGATTATTTCCTAAAAACAGTAAAAGATGGATACTTATTTATTAAAATTTGAGAACTGGATGACCTTAAAAAACTATGCTAAAAAAACGCATAAAAGTTACTTGTGTTCGGTTCGGCAGTTTTGGGGGTTTTGCGAAGGGCAGGCGGGAAAGGAGGGCTTTTCTAAAGACAATGCAGTGGAGATTTTTTTGCTGCACCGCTTCAATGTACAGCAGGTCAGTTGGCAAACGGTCAACGGCGATTATTCGGCGTTGCGCTTATTTTATGTACATATTTTGGATAGAAAATGGGATTTGCGCAAGCTGCCCCGACCACGTAAATAAAATCCGTTGAACATAAAACCCTGATAATCAACAATTTACTTGTTACAAAAATGGGATACCACGAAAAAAACGCTTGACAAGCTCCTTGTTTTCCCTCTACCTTTGCGGCTACCAATACCCTTATTTTTATCATCAATTAAAAATCAGTAGCCATGACAAGCAAAGAAAAATTATTACAGCAGTATTCCGATTTTTTAAGAATGCGCAACTATTCCGAGCAGACCTACAAAGCGTACATGGGCACCATTCGGATGTATTGGAAATGGTGCGAGGAGCGGCGGGGCAACCCCAGATTTGATAAAAAACATGCCGTTCAATCCTATTTGGCATTTCGAATGAGCGTGCAAAAAAGAGATTATTCAACGGTCAATGGAGATTATTCTGCCTTGCAATGGTTTTACAAATATGTGTTGAATCGGAAGTGGGATGTACAAAAATTAATCCGACCAAAAAAAGAAAAACGGCTACCCAAGTACATCAGCCCACAGCAGGTCAACCAATTGGTGGAGGCGACGAATTGCCGAAAGCACAAAATTATTTTCTTGCTTTTTTATTCCACAGGACTTCGACTCAACGAGTTGCAGCAACTGAAATGGGAGGATATAAAGTTTGAAGAAGGCATCATTCAGGTGCTTAAAGGGAAGGGGAACAAAGACCGAATTGTGGTCTTGCACGAACAAATGGAGGTGATGTTGCAGGAAATGCGAAAAGAACAAAACCCGAATCAAATCTTGGTTTTTGAAGGCAATACAGTGAATAAACCGATTGCCCCACGGTCGGTTCAGTGGGCTTTTATCAATGCACGCCGCAAGGCTGGCTTGGCGGAATGGGTCACGCCGCACGTTTTGCGACATTCTTTTGCCACGGTTGCGTTGCGCAACCAAACAGATTTGTTAACTTTGAAGGAATTATTGGGGCATAAAAAACTGGCGACGACGGCCCGCTACGTGCATCTCAATATTGATTTTTTGAAATCCTCACACAATCCATTAAACAATGAATGTCTGACTGCCACAATACAAGAGGTTCAAAAACCGGTAGTGCCACAAATGTGCACTTTTACAGTTTAGGTGCTTTTGTTTATCAAAGGGGTTTTTGTCCCTTAATACCCCTCCCGCGTTGCCGCAGGCAACGCGCATGGTGTTTTTTGAAGCTCGAAAGCCTTACAGTTTTCTCACTTCTCAAACTTAAAAGAACCTTCGTTTACACGGTAATAAATCACTTTTTCAATAAATGGTGGTGCACATTTGCTACAGTACCCAAAAACCTTTACGATAGGACAAATTGTTCGATAATTTGGGGCACAATATGTTGATATTTATCAGCCATCGTTTCGGGTTCAAAAAGTATTGGAGCATATCGGGAATTGTCGCACCACGAGTTTGGGCGGTCATTTGGTGAAATGTACGGCTTGTGGTTACGAAAAGGCGATTTGCAATTCTTGCGGCGATAGCAATTGTCCGCAATGTCAAAATATCAAGAAGGAATTATGGATAGATAAAATGGTGCATCACTTGCTGCCGGTGCGCCATTTTCACCTGATTTTCACCTTGCCCCACGAGCTGAATGACCTAATTTTTTACAACCAACGAACGATGTACAGCCTGTTTTTTCAGACGGTTTGGCAGACCGTCCAACAGGTAACGGGGGCTGGACAGACGAGCATGGTGGCGACGCTGC
Organism: Saprospiraceae bacterium; assembly: GCA_047629355.1. Lineage (GTDB taxonomy): Bacteria > Bacteroidota > Bacteroidia > Chitinophagales > Saprospiraceae > CAYUNA01. The sequence continues at coordinate 7,066 of JBLHWU010000281.1, forward strand.
ACAGTTGGGGAAGCAATTTAGCTTACCATCCACACCTGCATTGCATTGTTCCGAAAGGCAGTTTTTTGAATGGCAAATGGGTGGAAAACACGCCGACCAACGCCCGTTTTTTTGTCCAATCAAAGTTGCTTCGAGAGACGTTTAAGGAGATTTTTTTTAAAAAAATGATTGATGCCATCGACCACCAAATATTTTATTTTGATGGGAAAATTGCGGATGCGGATGCCTTGGGAAAGATAAGAAAAATGTACACCAAAATCAAAAAGAAGACTTGGTCAGTAAGTATCGAAGCGCCGATATTGGGCGTCGAACAAATCATCGAATATCTGGGACGTTACATCAAACGCATCGCAATTACCAACGGTCGACTGGTCAATATTGTCCAAAATTCCGTCACATTTGAGTACAA
>JBLHWU010000282.1:0-7442 GCA_047629355.1 Saprospiraceae bacterium
TATTTCCATGTGTGGGGGATTCCCATACCCTCAAATAATTAAAAATCAAATTTGAACTATTTTTTCAAATTTAAAAAACCTCCTTAATCCACTGTAAAACAGCTAGTTATAATTAAATGGTTAATTTAAAAAGTTTTTCTCTCGATGAATTACTTTAAAATTCACCACGAACTATTGTGGTATGTAAAACAATATATTTTCTAAATTTTATTTGAATATTTTAAATAAATGGGATGAAATCAAAAAATTACGCGCAAATATTCATTTTCTATCATTTATCATTCCTCCTTTTTATAAATTTGCCGCTATGAAAATAGGTTTTGATGCAAAGCGGTTGTTTTTAAATAATACGGGTTTGGGCAATTACAGCCGAACTTTAGTCCGTAATTTGCAACAATTTCATCCTGAAAATGACTACCATTTATACACACCGAAAATTAAGCAAACAACAGAGAATACTGCTTTTGCAGCCCCCCCCTTTCACCTATATACGCCCACTACCCTATTCAAATCCTATTGGCGAAGTCGAGGCATTGTTTCGCAGCTAAAACTGGATAAACTGGATATTTTTCATGGTTTGAGTCACGAAATTCCCGTTGGATTAAATCGTTCTAAAATAAAAACAGTCGTCACCATCCATGATTTGATTTTCAAAACCAATCCAGAGACTTACAAAGCCATTGACCGTTTTATTTATGATAAAAAATGGGCCTATAGTTGTAAAAATGCAGACGCAATTGTGGCAATTAGCGAAAGTACGAAAGCAGATATTATAAAATACTATGATGTAAATCCTGATAAAATTAGTGTGATTTATCAACCTTGTCAAGTATTATTTTATCAAATGCAAAGTCAGGGTTCTATTTTAAAAATTCAAGAACACGATCAGTTACCCAAAGATTTTTTGCTTTATGTCGGCAGTATTCAGCCTCGAAAAAACTTATTGAATTTAGTAAAAGGATATGCTTTATTGCCGAAAAGTCTACAAATCCCTTTGGTCTTAGTTGGAAATGGAGGAAAATATAAACTAAAAGTCAAAGCTTTGATTGCTGAATTGAAATTGGAAAAGCAAGTGATTTGGTTGACAAATGTAGCTGAAAATCATCATTTACAAGCCATTTATCAATTGGCGACGGCATTGGTTTATCCTTCGTTGTATGAGGGTTTTGGGTTGCCAGTAGTGGAAGCTTTATTAAGTAAGACGGCAGTGATTACATCGAATGTTTCTTCGATGCCAGAGGCGGGTGGAGAGGCGGCTTCGTATGTGAACCCTGATTCTGTGGAGGAGATTGGTCAAGCGATGGAAGATGTTTTAGGCGATGGAAATGAGCGGAAACGACGAGAGGAATTAGGGTTTAATTTTGCGCAAAAACAGTTTTCGAATAATAAATTGACGAGAGAAATGATAGAATTGTATAAAAATTTGCTCTAAAATCAACAGAGGGCTTGATGTTTTATCAAGCCCTCTGTCGCCCCGTGAGCCGTATGCCGTCAACCGTGCGCCATACTACTGCTTCATCAACATCCCATCATCCCCAATGTACAATTGCCCATCAGGAAAATCCGCCTTCGTCAACTCTTGCAATTTAGTAATCGCTCGCTTCTGTGGGTCAACCTTTGGCCCATGCGTTTTTTGTTGATAAACAGGAATGATCTCTCCTTGTAAAAATTGACCATCTTTATCCACAAACAATTTTACCAAAGGCGCAATCCCTGCTGCACCGCGCAAATTGAATCGTCCATAAGTACAAAAATTACCCATCGAATAAGTAATAAAACGGTCTTTATACAGCTCCACTGCCCGCGTAACGTGTGGCCCGTGACCAAAAATAATGTCCGCACCTGCATCAATCATTGCGTGGGCAAATTTATAAACATCCCCGCGATTTTCACCGTAATAAGTCTCGGTTCGCTTAGGCACATGCTGGTTTTTAGCCCCTTCTGCCCCACCGTGGAAAGACACAATAACGATATCGCATTCTTTTTCTAAAGAAGCGACAATTTCTTTGGCACGGCTAATATTACGAATATCACAAGTCCCCCTGTTTGGTGCAAAAGCACAAAAACCATACTTCACGCCTTGTTTTGAAAAGATAACTTTTTCGTCTGTGCCTGCTAATCCTGCATATTCAATTCCCAGTTTATCCAAGACTGCTTTTGTCCGTTTTCGACCAGACGGACCGAAGTCGCCAGAGTGGTTATTGGCCAAACTGACTATATCAAAACCTGCATCTTTAAAATGCTGCCCGTAACTTTCCGGAGAACGAAAAGCGTAACAAACACTTGGGTCATTGCAACGTTTTGCCGTTCCACCACTATCTAAAATCGTACCTTCCAAATTACCAAAAGTAACGTCTGCACTTTGTAAAATTGGCGTTAGGTCTTTCAACAAATCTTTACCACCATTGGCTGGCAAATAAGATTTAGCAGGATAATTTGTCCCTAACATCATATCGCCTACACCGATGATGCTGTACATGTCCAGATTTGTGGTTTCCGTTGCTTTTTCTTGTGCAAAAACAGGTGCGTTTGCCAATAAAATGAACAAGGCGCAAAAAAAGAGGTCGCCTCGAAGACGACCCAATGTAGATTTTTTATTAAACATACTATGAGATAGTTGTAATAATGAAGGATTGAAAATACTCAATCCGTACATTTATTAGTTAGGTCAATTTGGGTAATCAAATGGTGAATGGTTAGATTTTTGAATTACTTAACAGCCATTTAACCGTAGCAATACAGCTATGAAAAAGTTCTCAAGTGGTAAGAAATAAAAGCCGCTGATTTGAATAAATCAGCGGCTTTTATTTCTAATCGAAAGATTGATTAGCAGTTTCTGACAACTTAACCAATGCCTGATATTCTTTAGAAGTTAATCCATCCGTTACATAATTAATTGGATTAACGGCAGTTCCTTTATAATGAACTTCGTAGTGACAGTGTGGCGCAGTAGAAGTACCAGTACTTCCAACCAGTCCAATTTTTTGTCCTCTTTTTACCTTATCGCCTCTTTTTACATCGAATCGACTCATGTGACCATAAAGTGTCTTATAACCATATCCATGGTCGATTACTATACTTTTACCATATCCAGTAGATTTGGTTTCTACTCTTACAACAACTCCGTCACCAGTTGCCTGGATAGCTGTTCCTTTTGGAGAAGAAAAATCAATTCCTGCGTGCATTTTCCACACTTTATGAATAGGATGCAATCTTCTTCCAAAACCTGATAACAAACCAACTCGTCTATTGAGTTTATCTGCCCGAATTGGCTTGATTGAAGGAATAGCAGCCAGCATTTTTTCTTTGCCTGCTGCTTTCTTTTCTATTTCATCCAAAGACTTAGATTGCATCACCAATTGACGTTTCAATTTATCAATTTTCTGATTTACATCTGCCATTAATTTTCCAGAGTTAGAAAACTCCATTAAATTAGCGTAGCGTTCCGAACCACCAACTCCACCGTTCCAAACAGCATCGTCGATTGGGTCCATTTCCAGTACCATTCGGTGAATGTTTTTATCGCGATCGTATAAGGTAGTCAAAGCGGAAGATGTCAACGCTGTGGTTTCCTTATAATATTGGATTTGCTGACTTTGTGCTTGAATTTCACTCAAAAGCACTTTCTCCTCTGGAGATGGGAACAATTTCCAGACTAATAATGTAAATAGAAATCCGGAGACCACTATAGCGCATAAAAAGCCTACGGCTTTTAGAATGCGTTCCTTTAATAATATTTCAACTTTTTCGTAGCGAAGCGTTGAAGTATTGTAAATAAATTTTTCTTTCCTCATGCGAGATAGTTCTTAACTAAAATATTCTAAATTTGCGCCCTTAAAATTTAACATCTTCAAAAGCAAAATTGCAATTGATAATATTGGGTGGTAGATTCAGAATCCTGCGCCCTCAGCAGGGGGTAATTATTGAAATTTAAAACCTTTTAAAACCAATAATTTAACCTCTTTGTGTATTTCTCAATAGAATTAAATGCAAAAATTATTTTTCTCAATCTATTCCAAAAGCGGAATATAATATTAACTCTATAGTTGTTTGCCTAACCCGACAAAATTAGCTCTTGTTAGATGTTAAGGCAACGCAAATATGGAAAAATATATCTAAACCAAAAAAAATTAACTCTTTTTTAACTAAGTATCTAGCAATAACAAGCCGTTTATTAAACAAAACAAGGATACTTCCTTCAAAAATTGGAAAGATTTTAGCATTATCGTTCGTTACAATAAATTCCACAAATAGAAATGATTGATAAAATGATTGAATTTGTACATTTGTGGCAATTTTGAAAAAGAATCATAAAATCATGGTGATTTTGAAAATCACCATGATTTAGCACATAACTTAAGTAGGTGACCTTAAATAATCGACACTTTTGACAGCCGATATTTTTTTTTAAGAAATTTAAAAAATCCTTTAATAGTCCTTCTATTGAAGGCATTTTTAAGTTTTTTAAATGGAAAATAGTCCTGTCGAAAAGTGTCGATTATTTAGTGGTACCTCCTTTAATACACCATATTATTATGACTTCTAAAGAAATCCGTAGGCAGTTTTTAGAATTCTTCGAGTCTAAAGGACATAAAATTGTCCCTTCTGCGCCAATCGTCAACAAAGATGATCCTTCATTGATGTTTACCAATGCCGGAATGAACCAGTTTAAAGATTACTTTTTGGGCAACCAAACGCCGAAAGCCCGACGGGTGACGGATAGCCAAAAGTGTCTACGTGTTAGCGGAAAGCACAACGATTTGGACGAAGTTGGACGGGATGGTACGCACCATACCATGTTTGAAATGTTGGGCAACTGGTCATTTGGAGACTACTTTAAAGAAGAGGCAATTGCCTGGGCTTGGGAGTTGCTGACCGAGAAATATGGCTTATCGAAAGACCGTTTATATGCATCCGTTTTTGAAGGGGAAGCAGCGGATGGATTGCCAGCGGATGCAGAAGCGGTGAAGTATTGGGAAAAATGGTTACCAAAAGAGCGGATTTTATACTTTGACAGAACGGATAATTTCTGGGAAATGGGCGATGTGGGACCTTGTGGACCTTGCTCAGAAATTCACATTGACTTGCGTTCGGATGAAGACCGCGCGAAAGTAGATGGTGCATCTTTGGTAAATGTTGACCATCCTTTGGTGATTGAAATCTGGAACTTGGTTTTCATTCAATTCAACCGAAAAGCGGATGGTTCTTTGGAAAAATTGCCAGAAACGCACGTTGATACAGGAATGGGATTTGAGCGATTGTGTTTGGTGTTGCAAGGCAAGACCGTGTCTTATGATACTGATATTTTCACACCGCTGATTCAGTATATTGAAAAAGCGTCGGGTAAGGAATATACCTTTAGTTTTGAGGCATCGGCAGAGTCAGATTTGGCGATTCGGGTAGTAGCTGACCACATTCGAGCGGTGAGTTTTGCGATTGCAGATGGACAAATACCGAGCAATACAGGTGCGGGTTATGTGATTCGTCGGATTTTGCGGCGAGCAGTGCGGTATTATTATTCCTTTTTGGATATTAAAAAGCCATTTTTGCATGAATTGGTAGGCTTGTTGGCAGATATTTTTGAAGATGTCTTTCCAGAATTACATGCACAGCGCGACCAAGTAGCGAAGATTGTACAAGGCGAGGAAAAAGCGTTTTTGAACACCTTAGAAAATGGGTTGAAACGTTTTGCGGCACTCGAAGCGAAGGATGGCGTTATCAATGGCGATGATGCTTTTGAATTGTTTGATACCTTTGGTTTCCCGATTGATTTGACGCGTTTGATGGGTGAGGAAAAAGGATGGGCGTTGGATGAACCTGGTTTTGAAAAGGCATTGGCAGCTCAAAAAGCGCGTGGTCGGGCTGATTCTAAAAAAGAAGTAGGCGATTGGACAATTTTGGACAATGAGGCTGAAGTAGAATTTGTCGGTTATGATAATTTGGCAGTTGATGCCGCAAAAGTTATCAAATATCGAACGGTAAAAACGAAGAAAGGCGATGAATTTCAAATCGTTTTGAACGAAACTCCTTTCTATGGTGAAAGTGGTGGACAAATGGGCGATAAAGGAATGTTGGTCTTCGGTGAGGAGAAAATCGCGGTGTTGAATACCTTGAAAGCGAATGATTTGACGATTCACATTGTCAAAAAATTCCCAGCAGATTTGGGCGTAGCAGCACGGGCGGAAGTTCATGCGACCAAGCGACAGGCGACTTCGCAGAATCACTCGGCAGCACACTTGATGCACGCCGCTTTGTACGAAATTCTGGGTACACATGCGACCCAAAAAGGACAAAATGTAGATGACAAACGATTGCGTTTTGACTTCTCTCATTTTGAAAAATTATCGGACGAAGAAGTCGCTAAAATCGAAACGATGGTGAATGATAAAATTCGCCAAAACATCGCTTTAGAAGAAAACCGAGATATGCCGATTGCGGAAGCTAAAGCCTCTGGTGCGACCATGCTTTTTGGTGAAAAATATGGGGATACCGTTCGGGTCATTACTTTTGATAAAGAATTTTCGAGCGAATTGTGCGGTGGTACACATGTTGGTGCAACGGGCGAGATTGGCGTTTTCAAAATCTTATCAGAAACGGGTGTCGCAGCTGGCATTCGACGTATCGAAGCGATTACGGGCGACAAAGCACAGGCGTTTTTAAATAAAGAATTAGCCGAACTGAACGCTATCCGAAGCTTGTTTAAAAACCCTGCGAATGCTGCTAAACAAGTGGCTGATTTACAAGAGGAAAACAAAACCTTAAAAAAGCAAATCGACGCTTTGATGGCAGAACAAGCGGGTGCAATAAAGGATACTTTGATAGCAAAAGTGGAACAAATCAACGGCATCAATTTCTTAGCGATGGTCTTGCCTTTGGATGATGCAAAAGTCATCAAAGACTTGGCGTATCAGTTGGAAAATGAGCTGGGCAACGCGATTATCGTCTTCGGTGCGGACTTGAAAGGTAAACCGCAATTGATGGTTACGATTAGTAAATCTGTGACGGAAATGGATGCTAAATACCACGCTGGTAATATGGTGCGCGAACTCGCTAAAGCTATCAAAGGGGGCGGTGGTGGACAAGCGTTTTTTGCGACTGCGGGGGGGAAGGATGTGAGTGGATTGGAGAGTGCTGTTGGGAATGCGAAGGGGATGGTTTAGGACTGTTTTTGATGATAAAAGCCCTGCTTGAACGAATTCAAGCAGGGCTTTTTTATTAGGCGTATTCTTCTCTTAATTTTTCAATTTGAGCAATCAATTCTTCGACGGTTTCTTTTAATTCATCGCCCATACGGAGGTATTCGTTGGGGTATTTATCTTGAAGATAATACATTAAGTTGGTGTTCATACTACTATACATCAGTATATTGTTATGAATTAATTTGTTGATTATCAGCACTTTATGTTTTGACCCAAAGGGGTTGAGAATATGCCTTCAATGAT
>JBLHWU010000283.1:0-7372 GCA_047629355.1 Saprospiraceae bacterium
TGCTGTATGGTATATGGTATATGGTGTATGTTGTATGTTGTATGTTGTAAAATTATTGTTGATATTTTGAAAGAGAAACTTGACCTAAATGGCTCTACGATGAAAAGTGTGGGTCAATATGAGAAGGGAGAAAATCATAAGATTTTCGAGCTTCAAAAAAACAGTACGCATTGCCTACGGCAATGCAGGAGGGGTTCTTGAGGGAGAAAAATGGTTTTGCAAAAACCGTTTTTCTCCCTCAAACTCCCTTTGTTAAAACTTACACACAGTTTTCACCGTAGTGCCACATAAATAATGTCTATGGGATACAATTGTTTTTCAAAACCGTTGAGGGTTTCAAAATGATTGCAAAGATGAGATAAAAGGAGGGAAGTTTGTCAAACTTGAAAGTATTTTAAGGAATATTTTACACTAATAATATTCTACTCAATACGATGTCTATCTTTCGAGTCAGTTTTTAGTACGGTCTAAGTTCTTCATTTTTTCATCATGCAAATGCTGCATTTTTTGAATACTTTTTGCTTTTTTCAAAATAGAATATTGAAAATCATAAGTTTGTTGCAACAATTCTCGCCTATCTTCAATACTACAATCCCACTGCAAAAGCATAGAGTCAATAACCTCCAAATTATTCATCATCACCAAATCAACGATAGGCGCATAATCACGCCAATTTCGGTCAGTTGGCTTATCTGCATTTTGTCGCCGCCATTCTGCTGCTGTCATTCCAAACACGATTTCATTAATCATATCCACCTCTTTTGCTATCGGCAATCGACTTTTGTAAGGTTGAGGATGTGTCAACAACCGTTCATCCATTTGCGTAATAATCGAAGCAACCAATAGCGCATGATTACCTGCGGTCAAATGGCGTTTGTTGCGAAAGGGGTCACCCAATTGCAGATATTCATCCTTTTTAAGTCTTTCAAATTCTTCAATTACATAAAGGTAAAATCTGGCATTAACCCAACTGGCAAAATGAAAAGCAATATTTTTATGTGCAAAAGTTCCTCCAAAACGTCCACGTACCACAAGTAATCCTTTGGCATTGGTATATTCTATCCATTTAGATGCAGATGTCTTTTTCCCAGCTACCATTTCAGCTGCAAAATTTACATAGCCTTTAAACACGGTGGATTCACTGTGTTTGAAATCAGGGTTATTTTTTTCTTCCCATGCCAATAGAAACTCAATAGTTCGATTAGTGTTAATCCATCCTTGCAGGGGTAATTCAGGTCGTTCACTATCTTTATAACGAGCTATATCTGTTAAATTGATATATTCCTCCCCTTCTATCATATGATACGATATGTCAATCCCTTGAACTGCGGTCTTTTTGGTTTTTCCCATATTTATTTATTTCATTTTAAGATGAACTAAATGCCCCGACTTGAAATTGCAAAAACAGCATTTTTTACGAATAATTTTAAACACGGTGAATTCACCGTGTTTAAGAATGCTCTAAAAAGAAAGCCATTTGTCCACCATTTTAAAAATCCAACCGATTCCTTCCAATATTCATCCGAACACCCGCACCAAAATAAGCATCCGTATCATCTCGACTATCCAAATCACTATCTTTTACTCGCTGAAAATACTCCAATTCGAAATACAAGTTGTGCCAAATTTGATAACTCACATCCAAGCCCAGAATCGTAATATCTGCACCTATCCCCTGCCCTGTTTCATTGTCATTAATGTTTTCAACAAAAGAAGTGCCCGTTCGTCGTAAAATATTGCTGCCCCAATGCGTTGCATCATTGTCTTCGTCTTCTCCATAATTTGCTCGAATAACTCGACCTTCAAATACCAGTTTTTTCGTCGGCTGATAGCGGGCTTTTAGAATTAGTTCCTTAAAATTTCCACCCAATGGATGCGCCAAAGCCTGATTGCTATGCGAATAACTTGCCCCGATGCTGTCGCGGTGCGTATAGGTATAAGGTCGAACAGTATTGATTTCTGCTTGTAAATCAAGGTGGTCAAGACCGAAAGCATCAATGTATTTTGCGCCAGCTTGAATACCAAATTTATTCGCCCACCAACCAAATCCTTGTCCAAATTTAAATTCATCTAAAACGACCTGTCCGTACAATTGAAAACGTTTCCACATCGTCCAGCTAAAGTTCGCGCCAACGATTACATTATCAGGGCTTCCAATCAATTGTTCCACACTTCGATACAAAATCACAGGATTCAAATATTGCAGCTCAAACGACTCGTTTTCATCTCGATTAAAAACAGTGGCTTCATAAAAACCAAAGGTTGCGCCTTTCCACAATTTTATGGATAAATAGTGCGCTGCCATGTATTTTTTGGGCACTCGAAAGTCACCAAAATCACTATTTGGGGAAGCTGCGTTGAATTCCGCGAAGATATTCTGATAATGAAATTTCCAAATTTTCCAATTCAATTTTAAATGCAAATAATTGGTTCCAAAATCGGATAATAACAGTGACCGGTGACCATTTCCAATAAAATTATTGCCATGACCAAACTGTACTCCAATATGTTTGCTGACATTAAAACCAACCATCGCCGTCCCATAATTATAATCAATTCCATTATCAAAATCAAAAATCTTAGATTTATATGTTTTCAGCAAACCCGCTGTTGGATGCGTATCAAATTGATTGCGAAATCTATTCACATAATTGGCAAAACGTCCTTGTACTTCAACGATATTGGTATAAATAAATACTCGGTCATCAATCCCTGCACGAATTTCCAAGCCTCTTTTATTTAAAAATAACAAACCATCATCAGCATCACCTAATTGCGAATTCAAACGAAAATCTAACATCGGATTGACTCGAAAATAAAACGAGGATTTATTCAATTCAAATAAATTGGCAGGCGTTTTATACAAATGTTTCAACAACGGCTTTTGTGTTTCAGTATAACGATTGTCTTTTTCACAAGCCTCCATTTGGGTATTTCTTGTATAATAAGTCGTTCCTGTACTATCTTGAAATGCTTCAGCATAAACGGGTTCTTTTTTACCCACAATTATAGTTGGCTGGTCAGCACAGAGTAGCCACTCGTTGTTATCTTTAAAAATGTAATATAAATCCGTGCGGTCTCTACTCGAAATCGCAACCTGTCCTGTGTCAATTTGCATCGCATAGCGCACCACATCTCCCCGCAAATAGGGTCGTAAGGCGGTATGTAAATCAGGCTCAACGCCCGTCTTTATTGACAATCTATCAATAATATGGTAACCATCATTGCCTTGTGGCAAAATAGTTCCTTGTGCTTGTAAAAGTATATTTATGGAAATAAAAAACAGAAAAGTGGTAAGCCATTTATTCATAAAAAAGTAGTTTTTGATGATATTTATGGTGCTTTGACAAATCCAGTGAAATAACGCATTACTTGAACTTTAAGAAGCGAGAAAATAGTAAGATTTTCGAGATTTAAAGAACGCATTTCGCGCTGCCTGCGGCAGCGCGGATAAGGTTTTGAGGGACAAAAATAGTTTTTGCAAAACCATTTTTGTCCCTCAAACTCCCTTTGCTAAAACAAAAAAAAACTTGTGTTTCACTAGATTTGTCAAAGAACCATTTTTTTTATAGAAAGCAGCGCAAAATTACAATAACTACTGGGGTAAAAAAGGATTTTATATCTTCAATTGTTAAATGGCTTGATTGTTTTTCTAACAATCAAGCCATTTATTATTTCATTTCATTATGCCAAGTTTCAAATTCTGATTTCGTCATATCTCTTGCTCGAAGGCGATTGCTCCAAGCGATAGGGCTTTCTTTTTCGTACTTTTTCTTTCGGTCTTGCAAGCTTTCCATGATTTTAGCGAAATGGTCACCTTGCTCAAAAATGCGCTTTTCAATAAACCATTTAACCAATGTTCCAGCTTTTGCCTGTCTTGATTCAGCTTTACTTTTATTTTCAAAAATGCGCATTACTTCTTCAAAATACCAATCTTCAAAGCCCCGAAATTCAGAACTTAAAATACGACTCAACATCTCCATTGCAATTCCATCTCGAATACCATAAGCCACCAATTTATCAAAAGCAAACTGCTGCGAACGAGACATCCGTTCCAAACGCATCGGTTCAAATAAATTACCTTCTTCTGTACTTTTTTTAGTCGTCGTAGAATCTGAAAAGAAAAATTCCAAACCCACTACTTTTCGTCCTTTTCTAACGTCTTGATATTTGACTTCAATACTCGTATGGTCGTTAATTTCTTTCATCATCACTTCCAAGACCCGTCGTTTAAAATTTCGCCAATCCTTGTATTTATTACCAACGCCAAGTAGTGCTTTTAGCTCCTCAACGCTATACTGTAATTTGGAAAATTGCTCGTAGCGGCACATCCGATCACGATGCGCTCGGAAGACTTGAAACATGCGAATTGAAAATCCTGAGGTCAAATTCAGCGTTTCTTGATAGTCTATTTGAGTGTATTCTTTGAGTTCCAGCAAAAAAGGTTTTAATTTTTCAGAAAAGAGAAATTCTAAACAAACCTCGCCCTTTTCATTGTGCATCGGCGTGATACTTTGAAACCAATTGACCCGACCTGGCAATCGACGTCCTTCATACTCAATATTGGTTTGAAATTCGATGCGCTTCTCCATTATTCGATCACTGAAGCGCTGCATTTCTTCATAGAATGAACCGTTCTTTTTGCTACTATCAAGCAACATCCGTTTGAGTTCGCGGAGGGGCACCATCTGCTCGTGCAAATTGAGTTGCTTCACAGGGTCAAGCCTCGAGACCAGATATAAGATAACTTTTTGTTCCTTTGCCGTCAATGAGTACTGCGCATTGAAAACGAAAAAGTTCTCAATACGGGCAATTTGTTTCGGCTGAATGGATTTTTGACTCATTAGTACGTTAATTTGATAACAAACCTAAACCGAATCATGTACCAAACCAAACGTTTTTTGACACAATATTCTTTTTTTTTCAAAATAGTACCATTTATGTACACATAAAGCCTAAAATAGCCCCATTAGCGTACACAACACCCCATTCATGTACACAATTTAAGCATCAGAAAAATTAAATTTTTAGATTATTGAGAAGCATTTATTTAAAAAAAGCGCTTTTTATTCAAAAAAATTGAATTAAGCCTCGCTCAATCCTTGTTCAAAAAATAATTCCCACTTGTGTACACGATAAATTTCTAAGAATCGGCTACTTGTTTGTTTCATTGAGTACATGAATGGGGAAATCGCCCCATTGTTGAACACTATCTACCATTGACGTACACAATAAATTAATATAAATGGATTTTACGACGCAAACATATTGTTTTATACAAAGTGGAGCCATTTTTTGCACCATTAACGTACACGATAGAACAATTTTTTCAATAAAACCAAGGATATTTTAGAGGATTGTGAAGGATTTTAGAAAAGGTTTACGTTATAATATAGGAATCTAATTGGATAAAAAGGCTAAAACAATACCATTCTAGTACACAATAGCGCTAAATATAGCCCTTATCTTACCTTTTGTGAACACGAAACCCCATTTCTGTACACAATTGGGGTCATTCCTGTACACGATATGCAAAAAAGACTCCCCATTAAAGTACACAAAGGACTGCTTTACCTTACCATTCAAGTACACAATAGGACTATACCATTTAAGTACACGATAGACCGAAAACACCAGTAAAATAAGGAGGTTCAACACTTAACAAACCCACACGTGTGCATAGTACAAATATAAAGACTAAAGAAGTTAAAGACAAAAAGTCTTAAAGAAGGACGTTTTAAATCAATTTTTAAGACCTTCTACTTAAATGTTCCGCTATTGTGTACCTAAGTGGGGTAAATCCACCTATCCTTTTTTCAACTCTTTTTCTAAAAGCCGCAAAATGTAATCGCGCATGCTGATTCCGCTTAAAACCGCCTTTACTTTCAATCGAGTATGCATTTCTGCTGGTGTATCTATTGTCAAACGAACTAATTTCTCAGGTTCTGCTGCCTTTTTGACCGGTTGTGTACGTGAATTGGGTCGTGTTTTAGAAGCGGGTATTACTTTATCGACTTCAGTTGTAGGAATTTCTGCAGCTGATTCCTTAGAATGTAACGAGTCTACCTTTTCCTTGACATCATCGAGGTCTTTCGTATTTTTTCGGAGTGGAATTTTTGGCGCAAGCAATGGTTCAGGTATTACCGGTTTATTTTTTGCTAAAGTTGAAGTGACATTAAATTTTTTCTTTGCCATGATATATTAGATTTAAAGTTTTCTTTTTTTTAGTTAAAATACTTGTTATCAGTATTTTATGGAAATAAATTACTCGACTTTTATCAAACCGTTTTCAAAATTTCCAAAATTTCATTCGTCAAATCAGTAACTTCAATACGAGCTTTGAGGTCACGGTATTCAAAAACACCTTGCCCCATAAAAACTGCTTCGGTGTAAGCTACTCGATGTTTGATTGTCGATTTTAGCATTCCAATTTCCATTTGATTCAGTGCGTCCTTGATTTCACGGTTGAGATTAATCCCATCGCTGTACTCATTCATAATGAAAAAGGCTTGCATGTCTTCTTTGAGTGCTTTGGCTTGGTCGTATTTTTCAACAAATTTTTCGGTAGCCCAAATATCAAATCCACCAGGACGAATCGGAATCAACACAATGTCGCCAAGTACCATGATTGTACTCACTAATTTCGACAGTGACGGCGTACCATCAATCACGATAATATCGTAATCTTTATGCAGCTGCTTGATGTTTTTGCGAAGTGCCTCACTTTCTGTGATACCCACAACGGTAATGTGTGGCATATCCTCTCCTCGCATGCCAGACCAGTGTACTGAACTAGCATTTAAATCCGTATCGACAATTGCTACTTTGTATCCCATGTGGGCAAAGCAGACTGCGATATTTTGTGAAATCGTGGACTTCCCTACTCCACCTTTAAGACTGGTAATCGAAATTATCATAATAAAATTATTTGTTACTTTTTTACTGAAATACAGATTTCATTAATTCCGTACTCCTTTAAAGTCGTATTTCTGTAAATGAGTAATTCTAAATGTAAAGAGCTTCTTTAAAGTCATTTTTCTGTGAAAACAGAAGTTGTATATTTACTGAAATACAGATTTCATTAATCCTGCATTTCCTTAAAGTCGTTTTTTTGCAAGTCAAGAAATAATGATTTCCGTAAATAATGAAATCTTTAATTCTGGATTCCCGTAAATGAGTATTTACGGATGTAAGTATTGCTTGATTTTTTAAAATCGTATTTCTGTAAATACAGTTTTCTGTGAAAATAGAAATACGATGATAAGTTATTTACAGAAATACAGATTTCATTAAATCTGCATTTCTGTAAGCACGCGTTTTCGTGAAAGCAGAAATACAAAAATGATGTATTTACGATAATGAAGATTTCATT
>JBLHWU010000284.1:0-7299 GCA_047629355.1 Saprospiraceae bacterium
AAAAAATAGTTCCGTAACGAAGGCTATGCAACGATTTTTTGAATTCTTTAGAAGAAAAAATTACGGCGCATTATGGTCCAACTTATTAAATCGTTTTTACTAAGCTGTTATTTTTTTTTATTTTAAAAAATTCACCAACGCATCCTGCAATCTATCCATTGAAGTCTGATGAAAATGCAGCGCAAACGGTTCTTCTTTCAATAAATACTCATGCGTCGTCAATTTCCAATATAAAATTCCTGCCAATGGAACATCCATTTGTTGCACCGTTTTATGCAAGCTTTCAACTGCCCAAATCCGTTCCTGTGGAAATTTCGGCTGGTCACGCCAAACAATCAATTTCTCTTCCTCACCCTCTCCAGCAATCGAAAAACCATCCCCTTTCCACGATTCAATTGTACAATCTAATAAATTTGTATAACCCAGTTCTGTAAATAAAATTGGCTTATCCGTAATGTTTTTTTCTTTTTGAAATCCCTTAATATTTTTAAAAACAGTTTGCCAATTTTTTTCAAATTCCTTTTTGATAACAGCTTCTTCAAGTGGCTGTCGAGTCACTTTTCGTAAAGGAAAATAAGCATTAATGCCAATGAAATCCAGGTGTCCCCAAAAGTCAACTTCCTGATAATTATCAAAATTGGCAGCATAAGTCATTTGACCTGCAAACAATTTTCTTGAATTTTTAATCAATTGAATCCAACGTTTTTTGACTACTTTTCGACGTTCATTCACCAAAAAAAGCGGGTCGTCACAATCGGCAAAGGTCACCAATTGTCCCCAGTGATATTGCGTTTGAATTTTCCGATTTAAATAAACAGAAAGGGCTTCGTCTTCCTTTAAAATCTGTTTGTCTTTCAAAACAGCCTCATACTTCAAAGCTTTTCTTTCAAAATCTTCTTGTGCTTTCAGATTGTTATAATATTGGTGCAAAATCGGCAATTCGGTTAACGGTACGGTCGAAGAAAGGGAATTCATTTCGCTACCCAAAACTAAAATATCGACGCCTTCCGTTTCACAAATTTTTGCCCATTTCAAGCAATACGCTTCATATTTATCAAACCAAGATTGCAGTGCGGCATCCGTCAGCGGCATAATCATCCCATGCCATTTGAATTCACTACTTTTAAACCAATGCTGCAATTGTATCCGCAAAACCATCACGACTTTCAATCCTGAGGCTTTCGCGGCACGTATTTCATTGAGCACTCCGTCGGGCTGGGTATCTTCTTCTATTGAATCCCAATACCATCGCCACTGTTTGGCATAAACGGTGACTTCGACGGTATTCATGCCGACACGTGTAAAAGTATTTGTCCAATCGTCAAGGTGTGCTTCTTTGACGGCAATGCCACCGAGGTAGAAATTTCTAGGTGGGAAATTTTCATTCGTTTGACAAGAGAAAAATAACATTAGTAAAAAAAAAAGAACTGTTCTTTGTGTGGTCATATCAAATACTCTTTCAAAAAATATGGGTAAACTTAATTTAAATAAGAGGAGTTTGAGGGAGAAAAGCGGTTTGTAAAGACGCTTTTCTTCCTCAAACTCCCATTGATTTTAATATCAAGATAATTATGGTCACCTACTTAGGAACGCGGAATAAATAAATGCAGATTCTTGGGAGTGAGGTTTTGTTCTTCTTTTTTGCTTTAAAAGTGCGATTTATGTTGATATAATTAGCATTTTTAAAGTGAAAAATGAGGACAAAATATCCTGTCAAGAATCTGCATTTATTTAATTCGCGTTCCTTACTTATACGAGTAGATAATGAGGGTCTAAAACCTAGGCTGTTCAATATTTTAGTGATAAATATTTAACATGGCCTCAGAATTCTCCATTGTCTAAAACCTAGGCTGTTCAATATTTTAGGTGCTGATAATCAATGGTTTAGAAGTCTGATACAGTCTAAACAATAAACTTACTACACTAAACGATTATTTTCACTAAAAAACTCTTTCTTAACATATTGATTTTCAGTGAGTTGAAAGAATGAACACCCTAGTCTAAAACCCTAATTTTAAAATTACTGCACCCGCAATCGGTCACCGGGATAAATTGTATTGTCATTCAATCCATTCCATCGTTTCAAATCACTCACAGAAGCTGCGTATTTTCGGCTCAAACTGTATAAAGTATCTCCTTTTAATACCACATAATAGGTTGCGTGAGAAGAATTTCCAGAAGACGAACTTGATTCCGAGTTATTGGGATTAAAAATTGGTGGATGTACGGTCGTTGAGCCACCAGAATTATTGGTTGAACCAGAACCTGGCGAAGTATTAGATGACTCAGAATTAGTAGGATTTCCATTGTTAGTGTTCGTCGAACCTGTTCCAGAGGACGAGTTTTCATTAGAGGAGTTTCCTGAGTTATTGCCATCTGCCCAGCTAGAATTACTGCCTGAACCGTCCGTTGAATTGCCGTTATTACTTCCAGTCGTCGAAGTATTTGGTTGGGTCGTCGTTGGCATCTCTGGTTCTATTGTATTTTCTGTATCCATAAAGCCATCGACTTCATCAGATTTCTGCTTAGATTTTTTATCTCGTGCAGGTTCTAGGTAGCCAGGGCGCAAGCGTGGACGCTCTTTGCGGCTCACTTTCCAACCACGTATTCTGATGCGCTCATCTTTTTCAGATTGAGTTCCCTCAGGCATTCGATTTCGCTTGTATAAATTTTTCAAACGGATACCGTACAACTGCGAAATATTATACATCGTCTCGCCTTCTCGAACGTAATGCCATTTTTTTGTCCCTCGAAAATTCTTACGTTTTTTCTGCAAAAAAACCAATTCATCTCGATACAGCAGAGTCGCTGGTTCATGTAGCATTTCATTATACTTGATGATACATTTTAAGTTGACATCTGCTTTTGTACTTATATTGGCGGGAGTATCGTCGCGCTCAGAATAGACGACTTTGACATCATTAATTCGCCGCAAATCCAAACCTGCAATCATATCCGTATCGTCGTACTCTATATCTCGAATGTCGCCAGAAGACAAGCGGTCGTATTGGTCTAAGTTGTAAGTTTCAATCACTCTAATTAATTTATCGGCATAGGTTGGACTCGTCGCGTAACCCGCTTTTTTGAGGCCACGCGCCCAACGTCGATAGTTGGTCACATTATATCTAAATAGGAAACCATAACGGTGTTCACTTCTGGGATTTCGTAAAAATTCAGAATGCGCGATGTAGCTTTCTTCGGCTGATTTATAGGCGCGGAAGCAGGATTTTTCCAACTGCCCATTTTCATCATAATCATCATCTTCGCGATAAACGGTGCGTCCTTTCCAATAGCCACCGCATTTGATACCAAAGTGATTGTTGGCTTTTTTAGCTAAATAACTTGTTCCGCCGCCTGATTCAAGTAGTCCTTGCGCCAATTTGATACTCGCAGGAACGCCTGCACGTTCCATTTCTCGAATCGCAATGTTTTTATATTTTTCAATATATTTATAGCGGTCTTGCGCCACCAATGAGGTCGTAAAGCACAAAAAGATGATTAAAAAATTAAGTGTGTTCCTCATGGGGTTTGCATTTTTATATTACAAAATTGTTGCATAATAACGGCTGTTCATTCAAAAGGAGTATTCAGAGGATGTTATTTTTTTTCAAAAGGTCGTTTATTGATTGGAAAAAAATAATCGACGCAAAATCGGAAAATAATATGAATGGAAAAAATGTATGTAGGTGACTTTAAATAATCGGGTCTAAAAGTATCGATTATTTAAGGTCACCTGTATAAGTACTCGGACCTATTTATTAGTGGTTTTTAGACTATCTTTTTCCGATATTTTACCTTTAAAAGTATTTTAATAACCCTGCCATTAGGGAACGCGAATTAAATAAAGTTGCTTTTTTGAGCGCGCGTTTTCGTTCCTAGTTTTTGCTTTAAACGTGCTATTTATATTGATATAATGAGCATTTTTAAAGTGAAAAGTATAGACTAAATATCCGCTCAAAAATGTAAGATTATTTATTTAGTAATCATATAAATACAAATCTATTCTTAATTGTAAATTTATCGTTTATCATTTGTAATTCATCATTTGGCGAAGACATTGTAAGGGGTTATTAAAGAGAAACTATCGAAAAAATATTGTCTAAAAATTTTACTGAATTAATTACCACGTGTTATTTAATTCTCATTCCTCACCTACTTATGTGAAAACAATTCAATAAATTAAGCTAGAATGTACCGTGATTTTTTCTTGTAAGGAGTTTTAAAAAAAAATCAGTGCATAGCCGCAGTTAGGGACTTATGTTTTTTAACTTCTTACAAGGAAAAATGAAAAGGATAATGGTTAAAGTTATTGGATTGTTTTCAATAAAGGCAGGTTCAGCGTTTTCTTTTTTTTAAAATCAGGATAAATACTGAAAAAAAGGCAAAAAAAAGAGGTAATGCCACCACAGCACTACCTCAGCCCTAACCAAATAAAACCAAATTATAAATCTTTAGGTCTTTTAAAATGGGGTTCAAACTTAACTCAAATGACCTTGGTGTCAATTTTACATTAAGTTTGGTAGTGCAAAATTAGAATGTTTTTAATGGAAAACCAATTATTTGCCCAAATTTGTGTTGGGAAGCTAGGGCTTTATTCAATATATTTTGTTGATATGGAAAATAGAGGAAGTTTTAATTGAAATAAAAATATTTAATTCTGGCGAAAAATATGCAACAAAATTAAATTTCAAATAGATAGATTGAATTTTATTTGTTCTTGAAGCTTCTGTAAGAGATTAATCCTATATCTAGCTTATATTTATTCTTGTACTACTACTGTTGTTGCTGCTGTTGCTAAAATCTGCTCGTAATAATTTTCATAATGCGGTAAGACATTTTGTAAGTCAAATTTCTCTGCTTGTTCCAACGCATTTTTTCTAAATTCTTGCAAAATCTCCTCATTTTCCAAAATTTTAATTGCATTCGCTGCCATATCGTCCACATCTCCAACATCGCTTAAATACCCCGTTTTACCATGAATATTTACTTCTGGAATTCCACCTGCATTCGAGGAAATAACGGGAACTTCACAAGCCATCGCTTCCAAAGCTGCCAATCCAAAACTCTCATTAGCGGACGGCAAAACAAAGACATCCGCAATCGCTAATAATTCTTCTACAGCATCTTGTTTACCCAAAAATCGAATCTCGTGACACAAACCAATTTCCCGACAAAGCTGCTCCAAATTGTGCCGCTCAGGTCCATCACCAATTAATAACAATTTAGAAGGAATTGTTTCATAGACTTTTTTGAAAATATGAATTACATCTTGCACTCGTTTTACCTTTCGGAAATTGGAAACGTGCGCCAAAATTCGTTCGCCATTTGGCGCAATGGCTTTTTTGAAATGGTCTTTATTGGTCTTCCGAAAACGATTGAAATCAATGAAGTTATAAATAACTTTAATCTCTTTTTTAATGTCAAATTGCTCGTTGGTTAAGTCTTTCAATGCTTGCGAAACGGCAGTGACGCCATCCGATTTATTGATAGAAAATTCAACGATAGGGGCAAAGGTTGAGTTGCTGCCAACCAGCGTAATATCTGTACCGTGCAATGTTGTTATCACCGGAATGTGTCGTCCTTGTCCCAGTAGAATCTGTTTTGCTGTATAGGCCACCGTCGCGTGCGGAATGGCATAATGTACATGTAAAATGTCGAGATTTTCATATTTTACGACATCCACCATTTTACTCGCAAGTGCTGTGTCATAAGGTGGATATTCAAACAAAGGGTAGTCTGCACCCGATACTTCGTGATAGAAAATATTTTCGTGGAAAGTTGTCAATCTCGGTGGGCGACGGTAGGTAATAAAATGAACAGAGTGTCCTTTCTTAGCCAGACCAAGTCCTAATTCAGTAGCTACGACGCCACTTCCGCCATAAGTTGGGTAACATACAATTCCGATTCGCATAATGATTGTTTCGATTTATTCAATTAGCTGGATTGATTCCGACTGGGATTCATTTTCATTAAACCGATTGAGGTTAGAATAGTTCTATTCAGTTTATTAATTTCTAAATCCTTCAATTTATTTTTTGCAAAGAAAGCCTATTTGAAAAATAACTGTGGTAGAAAACCAGTTTTTATTTTAGGAAATTTTTACTTTGCGTTTCAAAAAAAAATCTATGCGTCTTTCAATCTTATTTTTAATGATTACTTTTTTATTTACGGCTTGTGAAGAGCCTGTTTATAATCCAAAACCGCGTGGGTTCCCGAAGGTTGTTTATCCAGAAAGAGCCTACCAGCCATTCATAGAAAACTATTGTGACTTTACTTTTTTTTATCCAAAATATGCGGTAGTCGAACAAGATCTTACGTTTTTTAATGAAAAACCAGCGCACGCTTGTTGGTTTGATTTATATATTCCCAATTTTGATAGCCGAATTTATTGCAGCTATATTCCAATTGATAAGGAAAATTCTTTTGAAAAGTTGAAAGAAGATGCTTTTAAAATGACGGATTGGCACAACAAAAAAGCGACTTATATTGATGAATTTCCCATTCAAAAAAAGAATGGTGTCAAAGGAATGCTTTTTAAAGTCGATGGACCGGCGGCTTCACCATTGCAGTTTTTTTTAACCGATAGCTTGAATGAAAAGCACTTTTTGCGGGGTGCATTGTATTTTAATACGCAAGCTCGCCCTGATTCTTTAGCCCCTGTTTTAGATTTTGTAAAAAAAGATGTGGAAAAAATGTTGGATACTTTTGAATGGACAGATTAATGAGGTTCTCACAACGAGCAGATGTTGTAAAAGCAGCGTTGGTGAAAAAAGGTATCAACGAAAATCGATTGGAAGCGGAAGGTTTTGGACCACCAGCGCATCCAGTGGATTTAATGATACGGAAGATGGTCGAGCGCAAAACCGTAGAATTGTGGCGCGGGTGACGACTAAGTAATTTTAGATTTATTTCTAAACGGGATATAAAAACGGTGAACTCCCCAAGTGGCTGAGTTCCTCGTTTTTATTTTATCTAACAATCTCGAAGAGATTGAATATGAATAACCGCAGATGCAATCTGTGGAAAGTGAAAAGACGTATAGTAACGCTGAAAGAGTTGAATGTTGAATGTTAAAACTAAAAATTCAACTCCTTCAGAGTTGCGATGCTCTTTTTGATTATCCATCGGATGAAATCCGAGATTATTCATATTCAACTACTTCGTAGTTTTTCATTCTTTTGAAATAAGTAGGTGACCTTAAATAATCGACACTTTTGACAGAGGATATTTTTTGTTTAAGAAATTTAAAAAATCCTTTAATAGTCCTTCTATTGAAGGCGTTTTTAAGTTTTTTAAACG
>JBLHWU010000285.1:0-7270 GCA_047629355.1 Saprospiraceae bacterium
CCGTCCTCGGTGCGGAAGGGATGATTCCAGGACCAGGATAGCCAGTTGCACGGCGGGTGAAATAGTTTTGATTGAGCAAATTATTCACGCCCGTTTCCAATTTTAAAAACTTGAATTTATAGGACAAGGACAAATCCATAATTTGATAACTTGGAATCGCGCCAATGATGCCGCTTTGATTGTCATTTGGGTTTTGTGGTGCATTGGACGCATCCGTAAATTGCTCTGACAAATAGGTAAATTGTAGAGAACTCATCAGGTTTTTGTAACCAAAATTCACACCCGTTTTCAAATTCACCAATGGAATAAATTCTACTTTATTCCCTTCGACACCTGGCGTTCCTGATTGATAGTATTTGGAATCCGTGAGGGAGAGATTGACGAAATAATTCAATCGAGTAAAACGCTTTTCTTTCAAATTGGGTCGTAAAATGTTCCAATCAAAAAAACTCTCTAAACCGTAAATAAATGCACTACCAATATTGCCTCGAAAACGAACGACTCTACCCGTTTCAACCAATTCTCCTTCGGCATTGATTCGTGTTTCAGGTTTTAAAACTTCGCCTAAACGATTGTCGTACAATAAGCCAAATACGTTGACGTCGTAATTTATTTTTTTAAAATTTCCACGCAAGCCGAGGTCAGTTGTAAAACCTTTTTCATCCGAAATATTCGGGTCAACTTGAAATGAAGGATTCACGATTCGAATGTCTGAAAAGGTAACAGAACGGTAATTTTGCGAGCAATTAAAATAGGTTTCAAGCGAGTCCATCGGTTTAAAACTTGCACCAATTCCTGCTAAAAATAAATTTCTCGAAAGCGTTCGATTGTCTTCAAAAACTTCATTTTGGATAGGATTCCCTGCCAAATCAAAGTCAATTCGTCTAAAATCGCCTTCACTTTGAGTTTTTATATATTCAAACCGCAAACCTGGCGTTATCGAGAATTTATCCGTTAAATATAAAATATGCTCTCCAAATACGGCCACATTTAAATTTGGAAAAGTAAAGTCAGACTGATTTGGGTAATTTGGAAATTTCTCATTTTGTAAAGAAAAATCAGCATCTGCGCCATTGCTTCCTGCCCCTTGAAGTCCAGTATTGTTTGATTTATAAAATTTTGAACCCAATAAAAGAATGGCAGATTTCTCTTTTAAATTGTAGCGATGCAGCACTCGTAATTCAGCGCCTCCATTTTGAAAAGTACCGGCTATTAAATCTCGCGGTGCAATTAATACGTCATTTTGTGAAACCCGATTGGTCCGAAAACCAACCGCTTTTCGACTCGCATCCAAGCCAAATAATTGCAGTGACAAATCGGTATTTTCCGAAAATTCATGTTCCAATCTCGCTGAAAATAAATGCCAATCTACTTCGAACCAATTCCGCGTCCGATTGCTAAAATTAGGGTTTTCATAAAACTGCGCGTCCGTCAAGCCACCTGCTTGTTGTGCTAAATATTTGAGTGAGGTAAATTCAAAATTTATGGTTGTTTTTGGAGACAATTCATATCCAACATGTGCGAAGAAATTTTTAGAATCAAAACCCGAATTAGGTCGAAAACCTTCTCCTCTTTTATAATTAAAATAGGTGTAATAACTCAACTTCCCAACAGTCCCCGATAAGGAATTGAAGGAGGTAAATAGGCTATTTGAACCCACCGTTTGACGCGAAGTCACCCTAACTTTTTTGTTAGAAATAGGCTTTTTAAAAATGAAATTCACCAATCCACCAAACTGCGTCCCATATTGTAAAGAGGCCGCACCACGAATCACCTGAATCTCTTGCAACGCCTCCGCCGGTGGACTATAATAACTCTCTGGATAACCCAACACATCCGCACTGATGTCGTACCCATTTTGTCGGGTATTGAAACTTGCCGAACGATTCGGGTCAAGTCCGCGACCACCAATGTTCAGTTGCAGTCCTGCATCGTTGGATTCGTAGATATTGAGTCCTACAATTTGGCTATAAATTTGACGGGCATTATTCGCAGCAGCATTGATAGTCAATTGGTCTAGTAGTATTACTTCGGTCTTTTTTCCTGCATAAATGGCTGTACCTTCGACCGCTTTTAAACGCTTTAATCCATAGTTCTTTTCGGCTTGTTCTTTGACGACAACTTCTGATAAATTTATGGATAAAGACGATAATTTTAAGTCCATTTGGACATTTTTATCTTCGATTTCCACCGTTCTTGATTCATTGGTAAAACCAACCGATAACGTCGTTAAATCATAACTCCCATTAGGTAAATTTTCAAAAATAAAGTTACCCCTTTTATCAGAAAATGCGCTTTTTTGGAGATTGATGAGGTAGACTTCGACTTTGTTGAGCGGATTATTTTTATCGGCGTTGGTGATGGTTCCGGAAAAAGAGAATTGGGCAGTGATTGAAATTGTCAAAAAGAAAAATAGTCCAAAAGAAAGTAGCGTTCTCTTGAATGGAATATGGCTAAAAAATGTAGTAATTTTCATAAAAATAATATTCAGATAACGCGGATTAGAAATCCGACGAGACCACTTCTCGGATTGGAAATCCGAGTTACTTATGTGGGTCAAAATCCCCAAATCTCCTCTCCAAACGGTAATATCCAACTTTTCTCCGCAAAAGAGGGTTCGATTTTTGTCAAATCTACCGTCGAGTCAATAAAAGGTCGGCTGGTACGTCCATTCAGTGCCACATAACTCTCGACATATATCTCTGGATTTTTGATATCCCATTGCTGATAATATCGTTCCAAAAAGTGTGCATATTCCAAGATGAAATCAGGCTGCGTCGCCATTTGCTTTTCTTGTAAAGGGTTTAAAAAGTTACCATTATTGACATAAAAACGCTTGCCTGTTTCGGGGTCAACGATTTTAAAATTGGTGTAGCCTGCTTTCTCCATCAACATCACGCGCCACGAGAAACGGTAGCCTTGTTCTGTCCAAAACAATTCATTTTTGTACAATAAATGTCGGAATGGAAGAAAGAGTTGAAGAAGGAAAAAAACGACTAAAACAGAAGCAAATAGTTGCTGCTTTTTACTTTCAAAAACCAATGATTTCCCATTGTCAAACACCTCTTTTTTTATCCTCAAAACCTTTGCAAATAAGCCTAAAATCCATTGATGCACATGTCCATCTAAAAATATCACCGCACTAAAAACCATCACTATTGGAAATATCCCAATCGGAAACAACACCCACGTTAGCCAGTGAAAAATAACGACCAAAAAGAAACCGAACCATCGCGTCCGAGGATGCAATAAAATGAACGGAATTGTCAAATCATATAACGCACCTGACCAACTAAAAAAGTAGTGCATCCACTTCTGTTGAAATAAATCGCCGAGTAACGGAATGTCATATTTTGCCGTTAGCCAGATTTTCAACGGCATCGCTTCCATCAACCAATCGGAATTTAATTTGGCTAATCCCGCATAAAAATAGACGATACACAACATTAATTTGACGGACCAGGTCGTCCATTGGGGAATATATTGAAATCGTTTTTTTATATTTTTATACGCATCTACAGAAAAGTAAGCGTTGGCAGGTAGAAAAATCAACAAAAAACAAAGCAGACTGACAAAATAATAATGATTAAGGTAATTGGTTTTATCCATCAATTCAATATAGGTAAAACTAAAAAACAGCGTCAAAATCGCCATTCGATAATGCCAACCAATCATCACCAAAATAGCAGAAATGGAACAAATGCCAAACAATAAATACGTCCATTCGCCCCAAGGTTTCACCCATTCAAAACCATAATAGGAAAAGAAAAACGTTGGTTCGATATACAATTTTTCAATCCAGCCATACGCCCAGAAGCGCACCATGCTACAGAAAATTAATAGCCCAAAAAAAATACGGAATACCGCGAGGGACGCAGCTTCCGTTGGCTTTGTCATTCCGACTGAAGTCGAGGAATCTGGATTGAATCTATTTGATGATTTCATTTTCCTTTTTTAACTATACAGGCAGATTACTCCACTTCGGTCGGAATGACAAAAGGATGCTCGGAATGACAAAAGAAATCAATCCCCATCCGAATCCACAAAGTCTACACTGATATTAAATGCTTGCAACATATCGACTTTCAAATTCACGACATTCAACTGCAATTGGTCGTAAGCTTCCAACATTTTCACATTATCTGTTTCCACTTGTTCCGCAAAACTATCATTCAATTTAATAGCTGCTGTTCGAGCAGAGTCAAATTGCTGATTGATATAATTCTTCAAATTCGTTCCTCCTTTTTCAACGGCCAAATAGTCCAAATAAGAAGCCATCCCTTCGCCTGTAGTTGTACTCTTAAAATGTTGTCCGTTGAAGAAGTTTTGCATGGCATCCAAACCTTCCAAAAACAACATTTTAGATATATCTTTTTTATAAAAGCCCTCTACTCTATTTCTTAAAACATCACCAGAAAAAACGCCTGCTGGAATACCAATCTTACCCGCTCGTAGATGTTTTTCATAATAAAAGATATAATCGTTGGTCATTTTATCGACAGAAGCGAGCGCAGAATTTCCACTATTTTCTACGAAAGTAGCACGATATTCTGTCGTCCAATCTTCTAAAACTGCATCAACCAACTGGTCAATTCGAGTCGTCAAATTAGTAATATATTGCAAATATTTACCCGCATTGCTATCAGAATTGTAAAACTCAATAATCGCCATTTCATCCTGATGAATGCCGAATAAAAGATAATCTAAAGCTGGAAATCCTTGCTTAGAGATTTCTGATGGCAACTCCAGATTATAGCTTTCTGACATCACATTAGCGGTCAAACTATCTACATCTGTTGGATAAATATTCAAGTTATTTTGCAAGCGTAATTCTTCCGCTTTTCCAATTTCAAACATGGCCACATTTTGCCAAACTACATAAGCTGATTGCCATGCATTTCTCAAATTATCCAAATTTATTCCATCTGGGTTTTCTTTAAAATCAGCACCTGCAAGACGCAACACTTCCGTCTCCGTTGCTAAGTTTTCGTAGCCTGGAATAATGATATTGTCTGCCCAATTTGCCAACATTGCCTGTCGATCAAAATTGTCTGCATTGCCAGATTCACCCATGTTGTCATCACTTTGACAAGCGAAAATTGAGGTAACGAAAAGGAGAATAATTAATTTTTTCATAACTATATTTTTCTAAGAAAACCAATAGTGTTACGGATTGCAACACTATTGGTTATATTAAAAAGGAAGGCTTAAATCAAGCCCATTAACTAAATTTTATAATGCCTGTTCAACTGTAAAATCAAATTTTGCAGCAATTGCATCAGAAACAGCATCCAGAATCGCAGGAGTTACATCCCACAAACCAGCTGGTCCGTCTACTAAATCATTCAAAAAACCATCAACTTCTGCTTTTGTAAAATAAGCAGCATCAGAATTCGGCTGACGTGTGAATTGCAAACTGAATATAAAGCCCAAACCTTCCGATAAATCGTGGAAAGCAGTACCTTGATTATTCACTGCCAAAGCTGACTTGCCCGCTTGTAAATAATATACTGCCCGAACACCAATAATCGTAGAAATGTTTTTCCTAATAATCCCTGCCTGCTCATTTCTTTCTTCATAGTCACCTACCACAATCGCCGCACGACCCAATTTGAACGCATCATAAATATCGGCTGCGATACTCATAAAGTCATCATCAGATGATACTCGACCAGTATATTTATTCAAGAAGCTATCATCCTCTCCGATCGTAGCGTTCGGGTTGGTCAAATCCGCAGCAGTACCATAAATATAGCCGTATGCTTCATCCCACTTATGCTCCATATTGGTGTAAGACTTACCGTCTGCAACCGTACCAGCGTCGTTGTCTGCTACATTAGTTCCAGCATCCAATACCGCAGGACTCAAATAATTATTCAACATTTGGTCAGCCACCAATGCACCAATTAAGCCTTTAACGACAAACTGGTTGTATTCAATTCCAAATTCGTTAACGTATCTAGTGCTGTTACCGTCCGCAATTTGCCCCGGTACGCCAGGCGATGCCAAGACATTTTGAGCTGAAAATACATCAGTTGCTTGCAAAGAAATATAGCCTCCAAGTGTATTTTTGATAGCCGTTGCATCGGCTGTATTTGCAGAAAATAAATCATTAGAAGCCGCTACTTTTGAGCGAATACTTTTCGTTGATTCATTCAATGTAGTTGTTGAAAATGGGTTAGCATCTTCACCCGCTGCCGTTTCGTTGGCATACATTTCCAATAAAGTCGCTTCTGTTTTGCTAAAATCAAGCAGCCCTGAAGCCAACTCTTCTGCCATTAAAAGTCGGGTCGTTTGACCGCTAAAAGATACAGTAGGCTGTCCGTCACGGGTAAAACTGTAAGTTGCTGGCACTTCAATATTCGGTCCTGCATTGTCATCGTCACTACAAGAAACGACAGAGAATAAAGAGAGCAGGCAAAATGTTTTTAGCGTATTTTTTAAAATAAAATTCATTGTTTTTTCTTTTTTACTATTACTAAATGGATTTAGTCTAAATAAGTTTTCAATTCTGGCGCAAATGTACAACGCAACGCAAGAAAATCCAATACCCTTTTTTGTGAAATTTAAAATACCTAACGTTAGGTAGTGAGTAGTGAAAAATTAAGAATGGACAATTAAGAATTAGTAGCGGAGAGTTTTACATTTGCACCACATTTATAAAACTATGCACGAGAATTTGATTAAAATATTGCTCCTTTTCCTTGTTGTAACTGACTAAGTAACGCGAATTAAATAACTCAGTCAACTACCAAGTATTTCTTTTGTCCTTATTTTCCACTTTTGAAACAGTCATTATGTAGAGATAATTCCTACTTTAAAAAGTAAACATCTTTTGTCATTTCGACCGAAGTGGAGAAAAAGAACAAAATAAACGTTGTTAGTTGACGGACTTATTTTTTTACCGTTACTTAGGCTACTCCTTTTCGCAATACTACAATCAAAAATTTGATGGTGATTTAATTCCGATTATTGCACCGAGT
The DNA here is from genome assembly GCA_047629355.1 of Saprospiraceae bacterium. Classification (GTDB taxonomy): domain Bacteria; phylum Bacteroidota; class Bacteroidia; order Chitinophagales; family Saprospiraceae; genus CAYUNA01. Next base: position 6,984 of record JBLHWU010000285.1, read on the forward strand.
AAGCATTATTCAACGGTTTTGGAAAATCCTTTTGGAAAAGAAGCCTTATTGGAAGGGAAGCATTATGGTGGGTCGAATCGTTATTTTTCATATCAGGCATTGGTTTCTTATTTCAAAAATGTGCCGCTTTGGTTGCAAACGTTTTTATCGCCTGTGGATAGTTTATATGCGACAGCTTCATTAAGTAAAAACGATTTAATAAGTTGGACCATAATGCGCCGTAATTTTTTCTTCTAAAGAATTCAAAAAATCGTTGCATAGCCTTCGTTACGGAACTATTTTTTGTG
>JBLHWU010000286.1:0-7257 GCA_047629355.1 Saprospiraceae bacterium
TTATTTCCGGGTAGATATTTTACCTACACTTTATCTGATTTATGCCTAAGAAACTGACCAAAAATAGCCAAAACTAAAAAATTAATCACAAATGACGCGAATTGACGCGCAAATGAAGCGAATTGACGCGAATTTCAAAAAATCACCCTTTCCCATACGCCTCAAAATGCTCAATAAAAGTCGCCAAATCCTTATCCCCTCTCCCCGATAAATTTATCACCACTACATCATCCTTTCCATATTGAATTTTATCCAAAGCTGCAAACGCATGCCCAGTTTCCAAGGCAGGTATAATCCCCTCTTGCCGCGCCAAAAAGTAGCAAGCCTTCAGTGCATCACTATCCGTCACACTAACCGCCTCTGCCCGACCCGAAGCAATCAAATGTGCATGCATCGGTCCAATACCTGGATAATCCAAGCCAGCCGAAATAGAATACGGTTCAACAATTTGTCCATCCGCCGTCTGCATTAATAAGGTACGACTACCATGAATGATGCCCCTCGTTCCCAACACACTCGTCGCCGCCGATTCACCAGAATCAACGCCCAAACCTGCTGCTTCTACCGCTATCAAACGTACCGATTCTTCATTCAAATAATGGTAATATGCGCCTGCCGCATTGCTACCACCACCGACACAAGCGATAATGATATCAGGATTTTCATTACCCGTTTGTTCCTTTAATTGCCACTTCATTTCTTCGCTAATTACCGCCTGAAATCGAGCAACCATATCCGGATATGGATGTGGTCCAACCACCGAACCAATGATATAATGCGTATCCACAGGATTAGAAATCCAATCCCGAATCGCTTCATTAGTCGCGTCTTTCAAGGTCTGACTGCCACAGGTCGCAGGACGAACCTCCGCGCCTAATATCTTCATTCTGTTGACATTAGGAGCTTGTCGCTTGATGTCAATCGCGCCCATATAAACAATACATTCCATACCCATCAAGGCACAAACCGTCGCCGTAGCTACACCGTGCTGCCCTGCACCCGTCTCGGCAATGATGCGGGTTTTACCCAATTTTTTTGCCATCAAAATCTGTCCGATGGTATTGTTGATTTTGTGTGCACCAGTATGATTGAGGTCTTCGCGTTTAAGATAGATATTGGTCTTATAATGTGCACTCAATCGCTTGGCTAAATATAGTGGTGACGGGCGACCAACATAATCTTTTAGCAAGTCCCGAAACTCTTTTTCAAAGGCAGGTTCTGCCATGATTTCGAGGTACCTTTGGCGCAATTCTTCTACATTTGGGTAAAGCATTTCGGGAATGTATGCGCCGCCAAATTCCCCGTAGTAGCCTTGTTCATCTATTTTAATCATAATTCTTTTTTGTCATTCCGACCAAAGTCGTTTTGTCATTCCGACCAAAGTGGAGGAATCTGGGTTTAAATAAAGAAAATTGAGCATTTTGTATTGTCTCAACTTTTCAATTGACCAATAAAATATTTCAAATTATCCACATTCTTTAGCGCGGGCGCATTCTCAAATCCACTATTCACATCCACCCCATACAGCATTTTTAAATCCAGATTTTTAATTTCTGAACCATCATCTACACCGATGCCGCCACTCAATAAAAATGGGCGCATTCCTTGGTATTTATTTAAAATTTGCCAATCAAATTTCACACCATTTCCTCCTCTATTTTCGCCTTTAGTATCAAATAAAAAGAGGTCACAAAATGGTTCGTAAGGCTTCGTTTGTTCAAAATCAAAATTAGCATTAACCGAAAATGCTTTGATAATCTTGATTGTTGGCCAAACCGATTTCAGGTTTTGACAGTAATCAACACTTTCATCGCCATGTAGTTGCACATAATTCAAAAAATATGCCCCAACTTTTTCTAATAAAAATGAAATTTCTGCATTCACAAACACACCGACTCTTTGCACATTTAATTGGCTGACATTTGGATGCTTTTTAAACTCTACCGCCTGACTTTCAATATCTCTCGATGATTTTGCATAGAAAATAAACCCCATCATATCAATTCCCAAACCATCGACTGCTTCGATATTGACAGCATCGCGCATTCCACAGACTTTAATTTTTAAATTATTGAAAGACATATTTTTTTTTTAGTGCAACAATCCTTAAATAAGTAACGCGTAGTAATTAATCGGGTAAAATTTTTAGACAAGATTTTTTCGATAGTTTTTCTTTAAAAATTCTTGAATAGCCAGTGTTATTGAAAAAAAATTTAAGAGAAAAATAGCGGAAAAAGATGTTTATAAAATTACCTGATTAATTACTATGCGTTACTTAACTCACAAAAGTAAGCCTGTTTGCCAGAATACAAGTCAAATTTCGTAAAAAAATCCGTCACTTTTTAGAACTACTATTTTACAAATAAAAACGATGCCCAAAAGGTAAGTAGGTGACCTCAATTATCTATCTTTTTTAAGACTATCTTTTCCGATATTTTCCCTTTAAGAATCATTCAATAACCACGGTCGTTAGCGAATTTTTAAAGAAAAACTATCAAAAAAATCTTAGCCGTAAAATTCCATACACAATTACGGTAACCTATCTTATACTTTTTTTCAAACCAATTATATATCTTCGCCCTTGATTTGGAAAACACCACTTTTCAAAACGAAAAATAACTGTTTTCAAAAATTCCTAATTCAAATAATGCGGTTTTGATAGATTGTCCATCATTGACTGTCCATCATCTGCAGTTAAACAATTTTCGACCATGATTATTGGAGTACCAAAAGAAATTAAACCGAGCGAAAATCGGGTAGCCCTTACGCCTGCGGGTGCATTGGAATTGACTAAACGTGGACACCAAGTTTATGTTCAATCAACAGCGGGCAAAGGCAGTGGTTTTTCAGATAAAGCCTACAGAGGTGCAGGCGCCGAAATCCTGCCGACTATCGAAGCAGTTTACGAAATTGCGGAGATGATCATGAAAGTAAAAGAACCTATCAAAAAGGAGTACAAACTGATTAGAAATAATCAGCTGGTATTCACTTATTTCCACTTTGCCTCTTATGAACCGTTAACCAAAGCGATGATTAAGAGTAATTCCGTTTGCTTAGCTTACGAAACGGTAGAATTGCCGAATCGTACACTGCCGTTATTGGTGCCAATGTCGGAAGTAGCAGGTCGAATGGCAACGCAAGAAGGAGCAAAATACTTGGAAGCACCAATGGGTGGATTGGGTATTTTATTAGGTGGCGTACCAGGTGTACAACCTGCTAAAGTGTTAATTCTTGGTGGTGGCGTTGTTGGCGCACAGGCGGCAAAAGTTGCGGCTGGTATGGGCGCGAGTGTGAAAATCTTGGACATTAATTTAGAACGCTTGCGCTATTTGTCAGATACAATGGCACCGAATGTAGAAACGATTCACTCGAATGAGTTGATTATTCGGAAGTTAGTCAAACGTTCTGATTTAATTATCGGTGCAGTCTTGATTCCTGGTGCAAAAGCACCAAATTTGATTACTCGCGACATGTTGAAAACCATGCGCCCAGGTACTGTTTTGGTAGATGTTGCGGTTGACCAAGGTGGTTGTATTGAAACTTGTAAGCCGACTACGCACGAAGACCCTACATTTGTCGTGGATGGTGTGGTGCATTATTGTGTTGCTAACATGCCAGGTGCAGTGCCTTATACTTCGACTTATGCGTTAACGAATGCCACTTTGCCGTATGCAATTCAATTGGCAGGCAAAGGCTGGAAACAAGCTTGTAAAGACAATGAAGCCTTGAAAAAAGGCTTGAACGTCATCAACGGAAATATAGTATATAAAGGTGTAGCGGATGCATTTGGAATGCCGTTGAAAGATGTTGAATCATTTTTGTAAAATTGTTACGGGTTGATTCAATGGCGATAATAATAAATATTTATTATTCAACCAATTTTTGGAAATAAAAAAAGAGTACTCCGGTGCTTTTTAGTTGATAAAAAGGTTTTAGAGGAAGAGGACAATTAGGTTTTTATAAAAAATTCAATTTTCCTCTTCCTCAAACTCCTCAAAATAAGACCTGAGTATTTACAAAAAAGACCTCTCAGTATTAAAGTTAAGTAACACGTAGTGATTAATCAGGTAAATTTTTTAGACAAGATTTTTTCGATAGTTTTCTTCAATAAAAGGCTTGAATAATCCTTTTATTGAAGTCTTTTTTAAAGGAAAATAGCGGAAAAGATGTTTAAAAATTACCTAATTAATTAGTACGCGTTAATTACTAATGGGTCTCTTTTTTTTAAATAACTTCTTAACTATTTTTTCACTTTTCACCTTCCTAAAGAACTATTTTTGCGTTCAGGTATTTACTTAAAAAATACAAATTGAAAAGTTTTGAATTTCAAAATTACATTCTTAAAAAACTGTAACTCGAAACTCACAACTCGAAACTAAATTTAATATTATGACCACCGATTTGCAAGAATCTCCGACCACTTTCAAACTAGATACCATTGAAGACGCGATTGCGGACATCAAAGCTGGTAAAGTTATCATTGTCGTAGACGATGAGGATAGAGAAAATGAAGGGGATTTTGTCTGTGCTGCGGAAACCGTTACGCCTGCAACGATTAACTTTATGGCGACTCACGGACGAGGTTTGATTTGTTCGCCTGTGACGCGCGAACGGGCAAAACTTTTGGGTTTAACACCAATGGTTCAACAAAACACAGACATTCACGGAACGGCATTTACCGTTTCTATTGATTATCGTTTGAAAGGTTGTACAACAGGAATTTCTGCCTATGACCGTGCGACGGGTATTAAGGCGTTGACTGACCCAGATACGCAAGCATCAGATTATGCCCGACCGGGTCATATTTTTCCATTGATTGCTAAACCTGGTGGGGTTTTGCGACGCACAGGACATACCGAAGCGACAATTGATTTGGCAAAATTAGCAGGCTTTTCACCAGCGGGTGTTTTGGTCGAAATCTTGAATGAAGATGGGACAATGGCACGCTTACCGCAATTGATGGAAATTGCTAAAAAACATGACTTAAAAATTATTTCCATTGAAGATTTAGTGTCTTGGAGAATGCAGCGCGAACGATTGGTGAAACGCGAAACTTCCGTTGAAATTGACACAATGTTTGGTAAATGTGAATTGATTGCTTTCACTGACATTACGAATAATGCGGCACATTTAGCAGTAAAAATGGGTACTTGGGAAGCGGACGAACCTGTTTTGACTCGAGTACATTCTTCTAATTATTCTGGTGAAATTGTGGCGACACTTTTGAAAAGTTCAAGTGGCAAAATGCAAAAAGCCATGAGCATTATTCAAGAAGCAGGTAAAGGCGTTCTATTGATTTTATTGCAAAAAGAAGAGGAGAATGCCCTAATCAATACTATCAAAAGTATGCAAGCACAAAAGGAGAAAGGTTTGGACATCAAGCCATTTCCATTGAGAAATCAAGAAACGTTGCATAAAGAATTAGGCGTAGGCGCTCAAATTTTGCGGGAGTTGGGTATTCAAAACATTAAATTGATTACCAATAATCCACAGTTAAAAGTGCCCGTTTCTGGATATGGTTTGGAAGTGGTAGAATACGTTGGCCTTTAATAATTAGCAATAGATTTGTTACCCTTTAAAAATGCTTGTCTGAAATTTAGATTTTCAGACGAGTATTTTAAAGGGTAACAAGTCTAATGAACAATTAGGGCACTCCCCTAAAATTGTTCATTGCACATTGTTCATTGCTCCATCGGGTATTTTAAGCCAATTTGCTGCCTAATTTCATCCGTAATACCCGATAAATCCAAGCTATTTTGGTGCGACCAGCGTTTACTTTCCAATTGTCCATTTTGAATACAGTCGATACATTCTAAAATCTCGTACGTGTAGCCTTTTCCTTTAGTTGGCAGATTTATCGTTTTTGAATCGTAGTTACCATCTTTTTTATTGCCCATTTCAATGGTATAACTTTCCGATTCGTGCCAAGTTCGATTGAGGTAAATTCTACCTTTTGTACCGTAGATTTTCGCGACCATATCTGACTCTGATGCGAAGCCACTCATCACGTTTGCCATGCCCTTTTTGTACTTAAAAATAGCGGATGTTTGAATGTCTGCCCCTGTTTCGTGAAAACGAGCTGCCGCCAAAATTTCATCAGGCTTTCCCAAAATCAAATACGCTAAAAAGCAAGGATAAACGCCCATATCCATCAATGAACCGCCTCCCAAATTCATATTCAACATTCGGCTATCCGGCGCATCTTCGCGGTAATACGTAAAATCTACGTTCACATAATTGACCTCCCCAATCGCCCCGTTTTTCACCAATTCAAACACTGACTGAATTGAAGGATTGAACCGCGCCCAAAATGCTTCCATCAAAAAAACTTGATTCTTTTTAGCAATTGCTACAATTTTAGCAACCTCTTTTTGATTGAGCCCCATCGGTTTCTCACATAAAACATGCTTGCCTGCCTTCATCGCTTGTATGCTAATTTCGGCGTGTGAATTGTGGGGCGTAGCGATGTAAACGATATCAATCTCGGGGTCAGCAAATAAATCAGCGTAGCTTCCATAGGCTTTTTCAACGCCATATTCTGCTGCAAATGCTTTGGCTTTTGTTAGTGTTCGAGAGGCAACTGCACCAATTTTTGCCGTTTCTACCAATTGTAAATCATGGATAAAATGACGAGCGATTTTTCCAAGTCCGACGATACCCCAACGTGGAATTTTCAATGATTTTTCTATCAAAACAAATTATTTTTTATCAGTTGAAGAATTTTAAATAGCGCAATATTAAATAAGTAGTTGACCGTAATTATATATGGAATTATAAGGATAAGATTTCCCGGATAAGTCAAGTCTGGGTAATTATAACGCCTAACTGAACGAATAGTTAATTCTAAATAACTTGCTCTTTTGTTCCTGCTCAGGTACTTTTGCTTACCAAAGGTGTTTTAAGTAGGTGACCCTAAATAAAACAGCCCCTCAAAAATGTCATTATTTATTTTAGATTAAAACACAATGAAGTCAAAGCATCCAAAAATATGAAGAAGCTAATTAAACGTATTTTAGGTGGTGCCACAAATGTGCACTTCTACAGTTTAGGTGCTTTTGTTTATCAAAGGGATTTTTAAGGGATAAAAACGATTTTGCAAAAATCGTTTTTGTCCCTTAATACCCCTCCCACGTTGCCGCAGGCAACGCGCACTGTGTTTTTTGAAGCTCGAAAACCTTACGATTTTCTCGCTGCTCAAACTTAAAAAACCTTCGTTTACACAGTAACAAATCACTTTTTCAATAAATGGTGGTGCAC
>JBLHWU010000287.1:0-7254 GCA_047629355.1 Saprospiraceae bacterium
ACAGAGGATATTTTTTGTTTAAGAAATTTAAAAAATCCTTTAATAGTCCTTCTATTGAAGGCGTTTTTAAGTTTTTTAAACGGAAAATAGTCCTGTCGAAAAGTGTCGATTATTTAGGGGCACTTACGTAGCTAAATTCTACTCTCCAAAAATCTCCGCCAACTTCGCCTCCAACATCGGTCCACGCAACTTCCGTGCAATAATTTTCCCTTCGCTATCCAATAAAACAGTTTCTGGAATCGAACGCACGCCGTAGAGTTGTGCCGCTTCATTTTTCCAACCTTTCAAGTCAGAAACGTGACTCCAAGTCAAGTTGTCTTTTTCAATCGCACCCAACCAGCGACTTTTGTCTTTATCCAAACTCACACTCAAAATTTCAAAACCTTTCTCTTTGTACTTTTCATACATTTTGACCACACTTGGATTTTCTTTGCGGCAAGGGCCACACCAACTTGCCCAAAAATCAACCAAGACAACTTGTCCTCTAAAATCACTTAATTTCTTTGGATTGCCTTCTTCGTCATTCATCGTAAAATCCGGTGCTTGTCCACCAATAGAAAATGCCGCCAATTTTGCGACTTCTTTTTCTACTTGTAAAACAGCTTCTGGGTCAGCTATTTTATATTTTTCAATGAACCGCTTGCCATAAACTACATAATTTGGATGCCCTTTTGCTTGCAAACCTGCCATCAAACCGCCAATCGCCAATTTGTAAGTTCGCGTATCTTCAGGAATGTTGACCAATAGTGCATCGAGCATTTCTTGTTGCTTCTCAGGCAATAAATTAACGCTACTCAAAGTTGTGGTATAACTTTTTAAACCTTCATATACCCACGGCAAGTAATTGTAATCGTTGTCTTTCCAATCCGCAAACTCAAAATATTTAGCCGCGAAATACAGGATTTCATTATCATAGCCTTTCCCATTATTTGGAAAACTTAAATAAGTATTCAACGCTGCGACCTTTGCCATGTATGGATGCGTTTTTTTCAACTCCTCCATTGCTGCCAATCGTCGCTTATCCAAATCCGCCATATCTGCTTTTAACTTTTTGATTTGGTCTCCTGCACCTCGTCTTTGTGCCTGTTGAAACGTTCGCACCATCGAGTTTAGCTCACTTTTGAACTTATTCATTGCCAACTTCGTCTCCAAATACGTTTTATTTATCGGTGAATTTTCAATCGTCGCTTTACCAAAAGCATTACATGCACCTTTGACGGTAATCTCTTTTTCTGTACCAATAATTAACGGCTTGATATTATTACCACCCATGCCTACATAATAAAACCGTGGGCCAGTTTGCGGCATTTTGAATTCATATTTTTGCGTCTCATTCCGCTTTGTGCCTTTGACTCTTTTAAAAAGTAGTCCATCAAATTCAAAAATAAAAAGCGAATCAATTGTCTCGCAGCCTGTCATTTCGACGGTAATTTTGACCTCTTTTTTTACTTCACTATTTGTAAAGCTAAATAATGCAAAAAGGCTAATTGCCAAAAAAGTATAAAGTATATTCTTCATTAGATTATATATTGTTTGTAAGGTGTGTACGCATTTTTGATAAATCAAAATGAGGTAAGTCTAATCAGCGTTTAAAAATTTCTGACAACGCCTAACTGTGTTTATGCCAAATTTTCCCCAAAAGTAACCGTAATCCCACCGAACGACCAAAAAAGCCGCGTAGATTATTATTTCCTTAAAGGTTTATATCGAAAACCTATTCAAAGTCTATTGAAGCTTACCGCCGAGAATTGAGCGTTTTTGCGCCAATCAGTCTATCGTATCGACTACCGAATGGACTATGGTAAATTAAAATTAAATACTCGTTTTCTGTCTCATGCCAAGAGCCTTCTGTTGTTTCAAAATCAGGTATATTCTTTCCTTTTGGCTTTTCCGCATACATATAATCATAGTAGCCTTGCTTCAACTCAATCTTCGCAACGTAAGCATTCACCGCAGGATTGAAAACCATTTTAAACTCCTCCTTAAATTGCCAATCTGATATTCCGCCATAAATATAAATGTCTGAATCGTAATATTCTGTCGATGATTTTAAGGTAAAAAATACATTGGCATAATCTGATTCCAAATCAGAATCTCGTTGCCATTGCGCATTAAAAAACGAGCCACCGCGCACGCGTACCTCTGCTCGTTCTCCCACTTCATTAATCACGGTAGAATCTTGCCGTTGATTGAGATTAATCACGCGACCATCTCGATTTTCAATGATAAAATGTCCGTTGCTATCAATCCAATCAAAATAGGTTTCTCCATTTCGTTTTTCTTCTGTAAATAAATAAACATCCACTTTATCTTTGTCTTTTTCAATCGTATGAATGCTGGACGTCCGAATTTCAAACCCTCGTATGTCCGCATATCGATGTTCTTTCCCTCCTAGAAAAACAAATTTATTTCGATAATCAAAACCTTGAACTTCGCCTCGATTAAATTTAGGTCTCACATTCTTTATCGCCGTTTGCCAGTTGCCATTTTGCAAGACAGTAGCAGTCATATCGGAAAGTGGATTCCGAATTTCAACATCTTCGTGATTGACAAAAAACTCCAGTTCCTGATGCGTTCGATTTTTATGAACCATCGCAGGGCGCATCATCCGTCCAGTTACTTCTGTTGCTGGGTCAATAACGATGAATCGTCGGGTTAGTGCTAATTTTTTTTCATCCTCATCTTCATAGATTTTTAATAAATAATTTCCAGAAAGCAGAATTCGAAAATCACGATTTGGGAAGGCTAAATTGTAGTGCGTATAAAGCGTCGTTGTATTGAAAGAATAATCAACTTCATCAATCTCTTCTTCTCCAAAACCATCAATATATTCAGATTCAGGTAAATTAGAGGTCTCCCAATCTTTGGTGCAATGCTCGATGGTATAAAGGTAGCTTTTCGCATCTGCACGCAATTCATCGAAGCTCAATCGCAATTGACCTGGTGAGCCTAAATATAGAATTGGATAACTTATTGGATAACCGTTGATGTGGAGTTTGACGGATTTTATGTTGGGGTTGTAGATCCAGTCTTGGTAGCGGATGTTTTCGTCTTGGGCGAAGATTGAAAAGGAGAAGAATAAAGTAAATAATATGAAAAATGTATATTTCATTAGTTATAGTTGTTATGCTAAGTTTGATATTTTATCAATTGCTTTCTGAAGGTAATCACTCCAATACGTATCTTTATTTTCAAGTAATAAATAATCTTCCTCTAAAATTTTCAGTGCCTCAAATCGAGAATCGTTTATTTTACTTATCCCAACATGATAATTTACACTAAAAGTTGTCCAAGTATTTTTCATTTTTTTCAAAACCAATAATGACTGTAGAGAATTGAGTTGTTCCAACCAGTTTGTAATTTGTTCAATTTGTTCTTGAATTTCTTTTATGAATTCTTGTTCTCCCTTTTCTAAATTGAATTCTATCCAATAGTCCGTATCACGAAAGATTTGCCCAAAACGTTCATTAATTTGACAATCATGTATAGAAATTGATTTTGGAGGAGTTTCTTCTTCGAATTCAACCGTTATTGGAAAATAGAATCCAATATTAAAAGTAAATTTTATTTCACTCAAATAATTGAATTGACTAAACTGAGGATTTACAACCTTAATAAACCCATTTTCTAATTTTTTAAAATGATTGCTTCCTGTTTTAAAACCATTCTTTTTAAAATGAGGTTTCAAAATATTTTTCAGAATATCTTCTCTTTTTATCATTTTTTATAAAATAAGAAATGTAAAATACCTTTATCAAAAAAGAGGAAACACCAACCCAAGGCATTTCCTCTTTTCCAAATTAAAACGCAACCTAACCGTGCGCCCTGTGCCGTCAACCGTTCTTAAGCTTTCTCCTCTTCCTTCAACAACAATTGAAAGCCATTACCATGAATATTCACGATTTCCAACTGCTCATCGTGCTTCAAATACTTCCGTAATTTAGTTACAAAAACATCCATACTTCGCGCCGTGAAATAATTATCTTCCCCCCAAATTTTCGTCAATGCGACGGAGCGCGGCAACACATCATTCATATACATCGCAAACATGCGGAGCAATTGCGCCTCTTTTGGAGACAATTTATATTTTACAGTATCTGGTTTACCACCATTGTACGTCAAAATCCGCAATGGGAAATTGAAATGGTACTTACCAATATTGAACTCCCGAATTTCTTCGCGTGGGTCAGGTTTGGCAGCACTTCGCTTGAGGATTGCTTGAATTCGATACAATAATTCCTCAGAATTAAACGGCTTCGTGATGTAATCATCCACACCGATTTTGAAACCTTTCAGCACATCATCTTTCATCGTTTTGGCAGTCAAAAGAATGATTGGTGTCTCGCCTTTCGCTTCTCTAATTTCTTTTGCCAAAGTAAATCCGTCCTTTTTTGGCATCATGACATCGAAGATGCAAAGGTCAAATTCCCCTTTGTTATAGGTTTCTAATCCCATTTGACCATCCGTCGCCAAAGTGACATCGTAATCGTGCATTTCTAAATAAGAGCGTAAAACGTCGCCAAAGTTCATGTCGTCTTCGACAAGTAAAATTCGACTATTATTATTGGTTGTTGACATAACTTTGATTATTTCGATTGCTTGATTTTCTTGATTAAGTCGATTTTTCTCGATTAACCAGATTTAGCATATTGTTGTAAAAGGATTTTTTACAAACCTTCAAAAACTATTTTTAAAACTTATTAAATAAATAACGCGACACCTTTTTTCAAATTGTGAATCACGGTAAATATTTAATTGTCACATATCTTTTTTGGGAAACAAGAATTAATGGAAAAGTTCTTAGTCGATTAATAACGCTGTGTGTCACGAATAACCAGTAACTATTTCTCTTGTGTAAAAGGAAAAAACAGTGTAAAACTACTTCCTTTTCCTAAATCCGACTTGACATTTATTTGCCCTTTATGAGCGACAATCATGGCTTTGACATAACTCAAACCCAATCCAAATCCCTTCACATCGTGGCGGTCTCCGGTATGAACACGGTAAAAACGGTCGAAAATATGCTTTCGCGCTTCATTACTCATCCCGATACCTTTGTCGGTTATTATAACTTGAACTCCGTCGTTAACATTGCGTGTAGCAACAGAAATTTCTGGTTTTTCTGGAGAATACTTATTCGCGTTGTCCAATAAATTATTAACAATATTGGATAAATGCGTCAAGTCTGCTTCTACAATCGGCTTGTCTGCTTGCAAATCAGTCGTGACAAGTCCTTCTTTTCGTTCAATGGAAAGAGTGATGTTTTCCGTAGCCTGACCGATGATTTCATGCAAATTAACAGCGGTCAACTTCAAACTAAAATCTTTTTTATCCAACATCGCCATTTGTAAAACCTTCTCGACCTGATTGTTCATCCGAATATTTTCTTGCTTGATAATATTCGCAAAACGACGCACTTTATCGGGATTTCCCGCAATTTTTGGGCTACTAATTGAATCCGTCGCCAAAGAAATTGTTGCAATCGGTGTTTTAAATTCGTGCGTCATGTTGTTGATAAAATCGCCTTTCATCTCAGAAACTTTTTTCTGTTTGATGATAACCGAAATTGTGTAAGCGAAACAAAATAGGATGATTCCCGTAAATAAGACGCTTGCCAACAAGTTTTTCCATACCGACGACCAAACAAAGCTCGCTTTTTCTGGAAAAAACAACATCAACATGCCAGGTGAATTGACATCTGCTTGGAATAAATTGACACGATATTTTGAATTATAGAGGTTTTTATAGCCCAATTTCGTCGGCTGCGTCTTGCTGTCTTCTACTACATAATGATTGTTGGCAATTACGAATGAGTTTTTATTATTGGAGAAAACGCCATAATTGTATTTCATTTTAATACCGTGGTCTTCGAGTTCTTGTGTTAAATTAGCATCCAAAAAATCTAGCTCTAACCTTTCCGCAATTGGTATTTCGAGAACACCCGTAGTCAAACTCGCCAATTTCGACAATGCCATGTATTTCTCTTTAACACAGTCATTACACGTGCAGGAATTTTGCTCGACATACAAATTTAAAATATCCGTTTTAGACAAATGTTCTCCCTCTCTAATCTTCATGGATTCAAACGAAACCGAGACGTCTATATCTCCCCGCGCCACGCTTTCCATCACTTCTTTTTGATTGAACGAGCGGCTAAAGCCATTGTCGATATGATTGAAAACTGCCAATTGTTCCTGCAATTCCAAGCGGTCTGCTACCTCATTTAACGCCGCAGTGACTCGATTGTTGAAATCCTCTTCATTGAGGTTGAGCGAGTAGGTAATCCAATTTACCTGCATCAAGCCAATCCCGATTAGGGCAGCACTCATCAAACCAATGATTAACCAAATTGCCTTCTTATTCATCTAATTTCGGTGTATTTGTAAATATGTGTATAGTGTATTGGCGGGGTAAAAAACACTAATTTTTAAAAATGAAACGCAAACTACTGAAAATGGTGTAATTTTACGGTGATTTATTTAAAAATAGCAAACAAAGCATACAAAATTAACCAATCCTAAGAAAAGAAGGTTTTGATTTAACAAAAGTTTAGCTATTGGAAACTGACGTACAAAATGACAGAAATTGCAATTACTAAGGGTATCAAAGTAACCGTTGAGCCTTTTTATTTAGAATCACATTCCCGTCCTGCGCAAAAGCATTTCGCGCATGGCTATCGAGTAACTATCGAAAATCAAAGTGAGGAAACCGTGCAGCTGATGCGCCGACATTGGTTTATCTGCGATGGGCCAGGGGAGGTGCGAGAAGTGGAAGGAGCAGGGATTGTTGGAGAGCAACCGACGCTTGCGCCAGGGCAACTTCATCAATATACTTCTTGGTGTCCGCTGACGAGTGAGGTGGGCAAAATGCACGGGACGTTTACGATGCAGACGGCTAAGGAGCGGAAGGAATTTAAAGTAATGGTGCCTGTCTTTCAGTTGATTGCGCCGTCGATTTTGAATTAATAGACATCTTTACAGAATAACTAAGCCGCATATCTAAGGTTTACAATGGCAGAAACGGCATGCCAGACTTTGCCATAATTTTTGTGTTTCCCCCGATAAACTTCTTTCGTTATTCTAAATATTTTACAGCGTCTGTTGACATGTTCTACTGCAATTCGTTTTTTGGCTAATTCATGATTAAATTTTTTATCCGCTTTGGTTAGAGGCTTTTTTTTACTTGATTTAATGGGATGAACTGAATTTTTATGGATCTTACGGATACCGATATATCCTAAATCCACTAAAATTT
>JBLHWU010000288.1:0-7110 GCA_047629355.1 Saprospiraceae bacterium
AACAGGACTTACGATTTTTGCATATTTTTGATTGAATCTTGCAATCGATAAGTCTGCTTTTGAGACTTCCACCAAGGTCGTCAAATCGTCTACATTCTCACTCGTCGCTGCTTCTTCTGCAAACATCTTTTTGATTCGTTTCAAATCTCGCTCTGCTTTTTCTAGGGCTTGTTTGGCTTTCAAAACTTGCGCATCAATTTCATTGCTACGGATGGTTGCCAAAACTTTCCCTTTCCTAACTTTTTGCCCTTCATCGGCCCTCATTTTGGAAATGATGCCTCCAATTTTAAAGGACAACTTTATCTCTGTATCAGAACCTAATCGACCGATGCCAAAAATGGGAATGGCTTGACTTCGCTTTTCGATTGAGTCAATCTTCACCAAGGCGCGTTTGTCAATTTTACTGGAGACGGAAGCGAGTGACTCGACATTATCTTTGCAACTTAAAAAGAGCAAAAAGGGTAGGGTGAAGAAGATGTATTTTTTCATGCAAAGGTTTTTTTTTGCTGCAAACTTGTTGTTTGCGCTTATCGTAGATTGTATGTTTGAGTTGTATTTTTTTAGCTTCCATAGTGCGCAAACTACAAGTTTGCGGTACACTTATTTCGCAGTGACTTTATCCAACTCTGCCTGTTTTATCAAAAAATCATATTTAGTTAGAATTATTGATAACTGGCTGGTTGTCAGTCTATTTTGTGCTTGTAGTAATTCAATCAATAAGGCTTTATCATTTTCGTAGCGAATTTTAAATAAGTCGTAACTCTTCTGCGCATTGCGTTCGGCAGCGGCGTCAGAGAGCATTCGACTACGTAGAGATTGTAAGGCATAATAGACTTGAATGACTTCAATTTCCACTTTTTGTTGAAGTTGTGCTTGATTGTTGGCAAGGATATTTCGGTCAACGGCAACTTCTTCCAACCGCTTTCTACGCTGACCATTGTCAAACAAATTAACATTCATACCTAAGCCGATAGAAAACAGTGGGCCGCCTTGGTCAAAGTTGAAGTTTTCAGTTTGCACACCGACGCCACCACGTACGCCCAAGGTTGGCAATGCTTCCTTTTCAATGCGTTGTTCATTTAAAACATTAACTTGATTGGCGACGGTTATTTTTTGTAATTCGAGGCGTTGATTGAGGGCAATTTGGGTTAGATTTTCCAAAGAACTGGCGTCGTCCTGAATTTCTTTTAAGAAGTTTTCATCGACTAAAATTTCCGCATCCAAGTTTTTATTTAAAAGCAAATTAAAGAAGGACTTGGAGACGGCATTTTGCTCTTGAATTATAGATTGTTGACTATTTAAATTTTCAATTTGAAATTCTACATCGTACACAATTTCCTCGGTTGCTTTATCGAATTTAACCAGTTTTTGATTGAAATTTAAGACCGCTTTCAATAGTTTTTCAGATTCTTCTAAAATATGCGCGCCTTCCAAAGTTTTCAAATAATTGAAATACGCGGTTTTGACTTGATACGCAATGTCTTGTTCTTGTAAAGCAATATCTAAATCATTGAGTTGTAATAATTCTTCTTGAATTTTAATATTGTAGCGAATTGAGCTAAAAATCAGTGGCTGGGAAACTGTCAATTGCGCATCCACGAAATTATGAGGTGTCAACTGTATTTTTACGTTTTCCAAGTCCGTCGGAAACTGGTCTGAACCCATCAAACTATTCAAAGCAGTATTGGTTGGATTGAATAAGTCACCGATGGGAAAGTTGAGTGTTCGACCGCCTTTTGCTAATAAATAGGTGGCTTCAAAATCTGCACTTGGTCCCATTTGTCGCTGCGCAATGTCGATTTTTGCGAGTTGCTTGGTGCGTTCCAACTGGGTAGTTTGAATACTCAAATTCTCTTTAAGGGCTTGATTGAGATAGTTTTCGAGAATAGAACTTTGGGTGAAACCTAATTGAGCGAAGAGTCCAATTAGTAGAAAAGTAAGCATTTTTTTCATGTATAGATTTGTCCGATTAAATTTTTGCAAGGTTGACGATTTTTTTTGGAAAATTCTAAAAAAGTGACTAAATTTATTCGTCAAAACTATAACAGTTATTCAATAAAAGGAAGAGAAAATAGTTGAAATGTACAATTTCTATTTTGAATTGATAAAAAGGAGGAGTAAGGTGAGGAGGTTACTTCAAGTAGCCTCCTTAATTAGTACAATTAAAAAATGCGTCAGACAATCACTTCACTGCTTTGGTATTCTAGTTTATTTGATGGCGAAATTTATTCGCTTTTGTGAAATTTTGTTTGGAAAAGCAACTAATGCCGCTGACGCAAAGTGACAAATATCGGAATTCTTTGTGATGTTTTGATTCTGAAAAAAATAAGGGGGAGTTATTGAAATTTAGAGAGGATTACGTCTTTCAATAATATATGCAAAGTTAGTCAACGCTCACTAATGTTGCTACATTGATCACCCTTAGATTTTAAAAATAAGTGATATTACGGAGTTTGGAAAAGGAATTAGGGAAAGTACTGAAATGAAGGTAGGTAGTTTACCGTAGTTAAGTACCTGGACACAAATAATCGAACATCTAAAAAGTATCTTTTTTCGATATTTTCCCTTTAAAAATCATTCAATAACACTTGCTATTAAAGGATTTTTAAAGCAAACTATCAAAAAAATCTTAGCCTTAAAGTTTCACACATAATTACGGTCACCTACTTAAAGAAATCTTGTATATTTGACATGAGTGTGTTATAAGTTAGAGGAATCCTTATAGGAAGGGGAGCTGGAGGCTGCAAAATGGGTTTTAAAACCCATTTTGCCGCCTCCAGTCCTCCCCCGCGCCGCCGAAGGCGGCGCGGGGTTGTGCTTGATGAAGCTCGAAAATCTTAGGATTTTCTCGCTTCGGAAAGTCAAGCATATTATACTTCCCTTAATTTGTAATACACTCATTTGATATTTAGGCAATGGGTAAAATGGTGGGGCGTATTTTCAAATTTTTGTCTAACTTCGCGCTCAATCTTAAAAAAGCTCTAATCATTGGTCAATGTAGTACCGTGTGCCGTGTGCCGTTGACCGAATACCGTTCAAAATTTAAATTATGAAAAATATTACAGTTATTGGTGCAGGTGCGATGGGCAATGGAATTGCGCACGTTTTTGCGATGAAAAGTTATGCTGTTTCCTTGGTAGATGTTTCTCAAAGTGCTTTGGATAAAGGCATGGCGACGATTGCAAAGAATCTTGACCGCATGGTTAAAAAAGAGAAGATGACGGAGGCAGATAAGATGGCAACTTTAGCAAATATCACCACATTTACGGACCTTGCAGTAGCGGCTAAAAACGCTGATTTAGTGGTAGAAGCAGCGACGGAGAATGTGGACTTAAAGCTGAAAATTTTCCGCCAAATGGATGAAGTGGCACCAGAAAATGCGATTTTGGCAAGTAATACGTCTTCTATTTCAATTACTAAAATTGCGGCAGCGACCAACCGCCCTGAGAAAGTAATCGGGATGCACTTTATGAATCCGGTGCCAGTGATGAAATTGGTGGAAGTGATTCGTGGTTATGCAACGACGGATGAAGTAACCAAGACGATAATGGATTTGTCAAAAAATCTCGGAAAAGTACCAGTGGAAGCGAATGATTTCCCTGGTTTTGTGGCCAACCGAATCTTAGTGCCGATGATTAATGAAGCCATCTATGCTCTTCACGAATCAGTGGCTGGTGTGCAAGAAATTGATACCGTAATGATGCTTGGAATGGCGCATCCGATGGGACCTTTGCAGTTGGCGGACTTTGTTGGTTTGGATGTTTGTTTGGCGATTTTGCGGGTGATGCAGGAAGGTTTTGGTAATCCGAAATTTGCACCTTGTCCATTGTTGGTTAATATGGTGACAGCAGGGAAATTGGGTCGCAAATCAGGCGAAGGTTTTTACAGCTATGGACACGGGACGAAGGAGTGGATTTTAGCGGATAATTTTAAGAAGAAGAACTAAATAAATGGTTAATGGCTAGGGATTAATGGTTAATGCAAGCGCGACTTATTTGGCATTAATTCCTAACTATTAATCCTTAACCATTCAAAAGAGATGTCTGTAACCAATGCCACTCGGATTTTAAAAGCAAAGAAAATTCCTTTCGACTTATTGGAATATTCTTATTCAGAAAAGGACCTTTCGGTCGAGAAGATTGCAGTGGATAACGACTTGCCGGTTGCGCAAATTTTTAAAACATTGGTGGCTAAAGGAGATAAAACGGGTGTACTGGTCGCTGTCGTTGCAGGGAATCAAACCTTGAACTTAAAAGCATTGGCGAAAGCCAGTGGGCATAAAAAAATCGCGCTCGTCTCTGTGAAAGATTTGCAAGGGTTGACGGGATACATTCGCGGTGGTTGTTCGCCGGTGGGAATGAAGAAAAATTTTTCTGTTTTTATTGATGAAGTAGGATTAAATTTTGATAAAATATACGTAAATGCAGGGAAACGAGGTTATTTGATGGGTGTTGAACCGAATGCCCTGAGCAAGCTTTGTCAGGCTGAATTTGTTTCAATAGGAGAAGAGAATTGATAGAATTTTCAGGGGTATAAAGTAAGCGTTATTTTTGAAAGTAACGCTTATTACGGTGTAAAGTAAGTTTTTCAAGGCGCATCGCGCCGACACCGTTTGTAGCAGAATTGAGATTTTTTTTTAAAAGTGGCATCGCCACGATACTGATGAGACTAACGGTGCCGCCGCGATGCGGCTTTGAATGCATCGGCTATTCATAGCTAAAAACAGTACCGAGGCGATGCCTCTATAATTGTAATTTGTTTCAACAAGGCAGGAGAATTAGGGAATTCATAGAATGTTGAGGGTATAAAGTAAGACTCTTGTTTCCTTGTTTATTAATGGGGAGTTTGACCATCAAACTCCCTTTTTTTTTGCACCAGATTTAAGAGTCTTAAAGTAGAATTAGGAACGTGAAACTAATAAACTAAGATTCTTGAGAGGATATTTAGCCCATATTTTTCACTTCGAAAATTTCACTAATTTGCCGATTCGGGTTCTTGTAAGCGCGACCTTTACCATTAATCCCTAGCCATTAAACATGAAAAAAGTGACAGCCTTTCGACTGTCACTTCGCTACCAAAAATATATTTTGGTAGCGGGTGGGGGGTAAAAGAAGAGCAGCAACTTGGTAGCTGCCGCTCAACTCAAAATAAAGGGTTTAATTAGCTTTTATAAATCGTTTGGCTTGCAGCCGAGTGTTTTTCCCTTTTGCGGTAATAAAATACATACCTGCATACAAGTCAACAGTTTCAATTCTAATGCTGCTTTGTCCATCAGGTAAGTTATTAGGTTTCTAAAACAATACCGTCGCCAGAATACAATTGCACAGTGACACTGCCGTTTCAGAAAAGTCATTTAACTCAACCACCACGTAATCGTAAGATGGATTTGGAAACCTTTATCCAATTTTTGGTTCAATCTTTAAAGCCATACCATCAACCTTTTTGGGTGAAAACATAAAATACTAAAAATCAATCCATTACGATATTTTTTCTAACAATACATTGATGTATTGTAGTATGTTTAAATGCCAATAATTGAAGGTAAAGTGCTATAAATCAGTATTTTAAATCAAAATAGTCATTTGAATAATGAGGAACAAATTTTTTCTAAAAATAAATAAATTAAATATCATTTGGCAATGTCATCGCCAAATCATGGATAATTAAAAACAGAGTTATGTATTTACTTTACTGATTTAATAATCAGCTAAATACAAATTTATCTTATTGTAAATTTATTGTTCATCATTTATAATTCATTATTTGGAAAAGACATTGTTATGAATTCTTCAATTTAATACAGAGCAGTAGTCGCTAAAGGTTTAAATGTACACGTGATAAAAGCTGTTTTGCATTTTTAGCTAAAAATGTTAAAGGTGGCATGAGTCTTATAATTTCTTATAATTGGGTCAAATGTAGCTTAAATTTCAGTATATACGTTTTTTTTAGCGATAAAATATTGCAAAATGGGATTTATTACTAGCTGTATTTTGTGAGTAGGCAGGCTAGGATTTTTCGCTAACAACTTCTAAATATTCTTCTGTTCAAAAAGTCCTTTTCTCAAAAACTTTTCTACCTTTGTTTTTAAACAAAAAAGTGATTATTTACTTAAAAGTAATAATAAAAGTTTAACAAAAAGAAGCGAGAGGTCAGACCATTTTATTGTCAGAAGTCAGAAACGCGCGCAAGATTCTGACTTCTGACAATAAAATGGTCTGACCTCTGATTTCTGAAAGAAGACTCCTAAAAGAAAAAGATGAATATCAAAATCATATCCGCCGGTGCAGGCTCTGGAAAAACCTATCGACTGACCTCTGAAATGGTGGAGTTACTCAAATCTGGTAAGGTGCGGGCAAGCGGCATCATTGCCACGACTTTTACTAAAAAGGCAGCGGCGGAATTGCAAGAACGGGTGCGGGTGCGCCTACTCGAAGAAGGTTTGACGAAAGAAGCGGACGACCTCACGAATGCGCTAATTGGAACAGTGCATGGTTTGGGCGTGAAGCTATTGAAACGGTTTGCATTTGAAGCGGGCGTGTCTCCAGAAGTGGCGATTATTGCGGATGAAGACCAGCAAATTATGTTCAATCAGTCACTCTCGACGGTATTGACAAGTGATAAAGTGGAGACGGTAGAAAAACTGTGTGACCGCTTAGGTTTGCACAAAAAAGAACGTTACGATTGGCGAAAGATGGTGAAGCAATTGACCGAAGTGGCGCGCGCGAATGACTTTGGCAAGGAAGTTTTGGAAGTAAGTAAGGTGAAATCTTTTGCAGGTTTTAAAGCATTTTTGGGAGAAGGCGAAGGGAAAGATGCGGTGGCGTGGTTGGCTCGTGCGCCCAATATTTTAAAGGAGACTATTCAGTTGTTGAATGACAATGAGGATGAAACGAAGATGACGCAAACGGCGATTAAAGACTTGAAGGGCTTGCAAAATGAACTGCGCTTTCGGGGTGATTTGCATTGGTATCAGTGGGTGAAAATTTGTAAATTAAAAACGGGTGCGAAAAGTCGGGATGAAGTTCTTGATTTGAAAGAATTTGCGCAGCAGCATGTCGAAATGAAGGCTTTTCATGAAGACATTAAAAACTTCATTTATCAAATCTTCGA
>JBLHWU010000289.1:0-7058 GCA_047629355.1 Saprospiraceae bacterium
TTCTAAAATCTGATTGTACGTGTTCCATTCGTATTTTTCAGGATTCAAAAAAATGCTGTTTAAAAACGAAAATGGGGCTTTGTCTTTTTCTATTTCAACAATGCGAATGTTGCCGTCTTTGATGCTTGGTTTGGTAAATATTTTGAAAAGAAGCACTACCAATTGGAGTAAGAAATTGAAGGAGAAAATTGCTAAACCAATAAAATAGCCGTATTTTAGAACTTTCCAAATGGTTAGTTTGGAAGTTGCTTTTTGAATTGGATTTGGTGAAATTTTAGAGGAAGAAACTGCTTTTTTTTCAAAAACAGCCATTTCACTTTGGTCATTTTCTATAATGACGTTATTGTTTTTCGGAATAAAATCAGCATTCTTAACACGATTATCTACCGCTGAAATTGACGCATCCCGTAACGACCATTCTTGCGGAATTTCTAAAAATGGCAAGGCAAATGCGACCAAAATACATCCAATCAACACAAAGCGATTGATTTGAAAATACGTCTCTTTTTGTAAAAAAAGGAGGTAAAATAAATAGCAAGCTGCCACCAAAATGGAGACATGAAATAAGTATGGAATCATGTTGCTTTTTTTTGAGAAATCAGAAGTCAGAACGCTGCGCTGTCAGAAGTCAGAGACTTAGTAATTAACTCGAATCTCTCTGACTTCTGACCTCTATTTCTTTTTAATCATATCCAAAATGTCTTTCAATTCGTCTTCACTAATCTTTTCTTCTTTGGCGAAATACGCCACCATTTTTGAATAAGAATTGTCGAAATATTTAGAAATCACATCGCCGACTGCTTCTTTTTGATAAATCTCTTTTGCTATCAATGGAAAATATTGGTGCGTATTTCCATAAGACTTATGGTCAACGAAACCTTTCTTTTTCAAGACTTGAATGATGGTTGAAACCGTATTGTAATGTGGTTTCGGTTCAGGCAATTTTTCGACAATTTCTTTGACAAATGCCTTTTCTAAATCCCAAAGCACTTGCATGATTTGTTCTTCTCTTTTTGCTAATTTTTTCATACTGTTGATTTGATTATAGAACAAAGTTATAACTAATAAATTAGTTAATAAACTATTTTATTAGTTTTTCTACTAAAAAATTAGTTGTAAGAATTTAAACAACTCGGTTTTCCAAACTGAGAAGCCTCTAAATAGCTACACAATGGAATGAAAAAACCCTGTAAAATGACCATTTTATAGGGTTTTTTGAAAATAGTGGGATGTACTGCTCGGTTTGAAAAACCGAGTTAGGGAGTTTGTAATAAATAAGCTACTCAAGATGACGCAGCTATTTTTTCTTTTAAAGATGTTAAAAAAAGCGAGCATAACTGGTTATTTGAGACTTTTTTAGCATTTTTAAAAGGGAAAAGAGCAAGTCAGATGGGTAGGTTATTTATTACAAACTTCCTTACTTGAGCATTTTTTGAAATGACTTTTTTTCTAATAAAAAGATGCTACCGACAAAAATGAGGAGAATTAAGGTATTGAAAACTAACCTTATAAATAAAGTCGGCTGCGCCATTGTTGCAAAATACTCACTTAGCCAATAACCGCCAATCGCTAATAAAATGTACAGCGTGATATTCCAAATCGGATAAGGAATCGGATGGTATTTTTGCCCAGTCAAATAGCCCATCGTCGCCATGAATGCATAACAACCGAATGCTGCCCAAGCCGCACCGACGTAGCCGAAAGCAGGATTAGGAATGAGGGAAAAATTAATCGCCAAAGTGATAATCACGCCACCGATAGAGATGTACGCGCCCATCGAAGTTTTGTCCGTCAATTTGTACCAAATCGAGAAATTGTAATACAAACCGAGGAATAAATACGCCATTAATAAGATAGGAATTACCTCCAATCCTTCACGGAAATCTTTGCCCAAAAATAACTTGATGACATCCAAATATAGCAAAATAACAAGGAAGGCAAATGCCCCAACTAAGGTAAAGGTCTGCGCTACACTAGCATACATTTCTTTGGAGTCTGATCGGTTGGCGTTCTTGAAAAAGAAAGGTTCTGCGGCGTAGTTGAAGGCTTGGGTGAAAAGGTTCATGAGGACTGCCATTTTAGCCGCAGCAGAGTAAATACCTGCTTGACTAAAGTTCTCGTCGACTGTGCCAGGTAGCAAATATTTTAATAAGGGAATAGCAATTAATTGATTGATAACTGCTGCTAATCCTACGATAATCAAAGGGGCAGCATACCGAAACATTTTTTTAAATAAAGCCTTGTCAAATTGCCATTTTACCTTTTTATACATCGGTGATAGCATACCCAAAACGGTTGCGCTGGCAATTAGATTAGCAATAAAGACAAAAAGAATTTTATTTTCGGTATTGAAAAACGAAGCAGCTTGTGCGGCTTCATTTTTATAAAAACTGGGTAAAACTTCTAAAAATAAAAAGACGAAAATGATGTTGACAACGATGTTGAGCGTTTTAATAATGGCAAAACGGACGGGGCGATTTTCTAAACGGAGTCGGGCAAACGGAATCGCGGCGAGGGCATCAAAGGCAATAATTAAAACAACAATCGCAATATATTCAAGGTTATCGGGATAGAGTAAGGCTTCGGAAATTGGGCGCAGCAATGCGAACATAGACAAGGTAAAAAGGGACGTTGTCACCAAAATCGCAATCGTCGCCGTCGAAAATGCTTTTTCAAAATTTTCATCTCGGCTGGCAAATCGAAAGAATGCCGTCTCCATTCGATAGGTGTAAATGACCATCAAAATACCAGCATACACAAATAAATCTGAGACAATTCCATACTCGCCAGTCTCGAAAGTATTCGTAAAATAGGGTAGCAAAATCACAAAATGCAGTAATCGACTAAGGATGCTACTTACGCCGTACATCACCGTTTCCCCAGCTAATTTTTTTAATAAAGACATAGTATATTGTATATTCGTGGGGCAAATGTAAACGATTTTGGAATTTTTTGAGGAAAGAATGAGTATTTGAGGGATTTTAAAACGTATTCGATATTTTTAAAAGCAGAGGAAACGGCTAATCTTTTGTAATTTTGCGCTCCAAATTTTAAAAGTGTCGTTATTCGTTATTCGTAACTAGTTATTCGGAGATTTTATTTTTATTATTAATTTTCGAATCGCGAGTTACGAATAACGAATCAACAAAGAACGAATCAACCATGAGTTTTAAAGAAGAAATCAATCGGAGAAAGACCTTTGGCATCGTGAGTCACCCGGATGCAGGGAAGACGACGCTGACGGAGAAGTTGTTGCTTTTCGGGGGCGCGATACAAGAAGCGGGTGCAGTGAAGTCTAATAAAATCAAGAAGTCAGCGACCTCGGATTTTATGGAAATTGAGAAGCAACGGGGTATCTCTGTGGCGACTTCGGTGATGGGGTTTGAGTATAAAGGGATGAAAATTAATATCCTCGATACGCCTGGTCACAAGGATTTTGCAGAGGATACTTATCGGACGTTGACGGCGGTGGATAGTGTGATTGTGGTGATTGATGTGGCGAAAGGGGTAGAGGAACAGACGGAAAAATTGGTGGAAGTTTGTCGAATGCGGAATACGCCGATTATCGTTTTTATCAATAAAATGGATAGAGAAGGTAAGGAAGCGTTTGATTTATTGGATGAGGTTGAACAGAAGTTGAATTTGTCGGTATTGCCGATGAGTTGGCCGGTTGGAATGGGACGGCGGTTTCAGGGCGTTTATAATTTGCACGAGAAAAAATTGGTACTGTTCCGGGCACATGGAAAGCAGGAAGATTCGATTGAAATTACAGATTTGAAGAGTCCTGTATTGGATAAGGAAGTAGGGGAGGCAGCAGCAAAAGAATTGCGGGATGAGGTGAAATTAATTCGGGAAGTTTATCCAGAATTTGAGCGGGAAGATTATTTGGAAGCGGTGGTTTCTCCAGTGTTTTTCGGGAGTGCGATTAATAATTTTGGGATCAAAGAGATGCTGGATGTGTTTGTTGATATTGCGCCAACGCCCTTACCGCGACAGACGGAAGAACGAGAAGTTCACCCTTTTGAAGAAAATATGACGGGTTTTATTTTTAAGATTCATGCGAATATGGATCCGCGGCACCGGGATAGAATTGCGTTTATGCGGATTTGTTCGGGGACGTTTGAGCGGAACACGAATTACTTGCACGTTCGGCAAGGGAAGAAGATGAAATTTGCGAATCCGACGACTTTTATGGCATCAAAAAAATCGGTGATTGATGAAGCATACCCTGGCGATGTAGTTGGTTTGTACGATTCAGGGAATTTTAAAATTGGGGATACCTTGACGGAAGGGGAGGAGTTGCATTTTAAAGGAATTCCAAGTTTTTCACCGGAGCAATTTCGATATGTTGAGAATGCTGACCCGATGAAACAGAAGCAATTGCAAAAAGGATTGTTACAATTGATGGATGAAGGAGTGGCGCAATTGTTTGTCAAAGAAATCAACAATCGCAAGATTATTGGGACGGTTGGGGCACTGCAATTTGAGGTGATTCAGTATCGGTTGCAGCATGAATATGGCGCATCTTGTCGGTACGAACCAGTACATTTGCACAAGGCTTGTTGGGTGAGTTGCGATGATTTGGTGGCAATGCGAGATTTTGAACGACGCCGAAAGAAAGATTTGGCGAAAGATAAAGATGGAAATTTAGTGTTTTTGGCGGAGAGTGCATGGATGCTGAAAATGGCGCAGGACAATCATCCGAAGGTGGAATTTCATTTTACATCGGAGTTTTAGAGACGGCGCACGGTTGATGAAGGCATCGGAACAAATTTGAAATAAGCGTTTTACAAAAAAATAAGTACGTTTCATTTTGGGTAGGAGTTAAATTAAGGAGGTTACTTCAAGTAACCTCCTTAATTAACGCGAAATTGTATCCAATAAAATAATTTACAAAATGGCGAGAAAGAGAAAAGGACCTGTATTTGTCAATAATTTAGAAATCATTGACATTGCAGAAAAAGGATTGAGTCTTGGCAAAACACCGGAAGGACGGGTGGTTTTTGTAGAAAATGTAGCACCAGGCGATGTGGTGGATGTGCGCGTCGTGAAAATGAAAAAGTCGCATTGGGTGGCTTATCCGATTAAATTTCACAAATTGTCAACAGATAGAGTTGAGCCGTTTTGTGAGCATTATGATGTTTGTGGCGGTTGCAAATGGCAGCATGTGACGTATGAATCGCAGATTTTTTATAAGGAAAAAACGGTAAGAGATGCCTTACAGCGTTTAGGGAAAGTTGAGCCGAAAGAGTTCTTTCCAATCATTCCTTGCGAGGAAACGACGTATTATCGAAATAAATTAGAGTTTTCTTTTTCTAACAAAAGATGGTTGACTAAGGAGGAAGTTACGGAGGGGACATCGAATGAAGAAGACGTTTTAGGGTTTCACAAAGCAGGGGCGTTTGATAAAATTGTCAATGTTGAACATTGCTTTTTGCAAGGCGAACCGTCGAATGAATTGCGGAATACTGTACGAGAATTGGCAATCGAACAAGGGATTTCTTTTTTTGATGTGCGGGCAAATGTGGGGATGATGCGTCACATTTTGGTACGGACGACGACGCTTGGAGAGACGATGTTGATTGTTAGTTTTCATAAAAATGAGCAAGAGGTTATTAAAAAGTTGCTGGACTCAATTTTAGAAAAACTACCGCAAATAACGACCATTTTTTACTGTATTAATCACAAAGTAAATGATTACGTGCTGGATTTAGACATGCATTGTTATCACGGAAAAGGATATATTGAGGAACAATTGGGGCATGTGAAATTTAGAATTGGTCCAAAATCGTTTTTTCAAACCAATTCCTTTCAAGCAAAAGTTTTATATGATATCGCAGTTGACTTTGCGGGACTGACAGGCGAAGAGAATGTGTATGACCTTTATACAGGCATCGGAAGTATTGCGCTGTATTTGGCAAAAAATGCGAAACATGTCGTTGGAATAGAGGAAGTGGAAGATGCGATTAAGGACGCGAAAGTCAATATGGAATTGAATAGCATTGACAATTGTACCTTTTATGCAGGTGATGTTCGGAAAATTTTGACGGATGAATTTGCGCAAGAACATGGCAAACCTGATGTCGTGATTACGGATCCACCGCGTGCAGGGATGCACCCAAAGGTAGTAGAAATGTTTTTAAAATTAGAAGCTCCGCGCATTGTTTATGTAAGTTGCAATCCTGCGACACAGTCGCGAGACATCAATGTTTTGGGCGAAAAATACGATTTGATAAAAATTCAGCCAGTAGATATGTTTCCGCATACGCACCATATTGAGACGGTGGCGTTGTTGGAGTTGAAGCAGTAAGTTGCTACTTTAGAACATGGTGGTTTTCAAAATCATCATGTTCTTTTCGTATTTTTAGGACTTCATATTTTGCTAAATATTTCCATTTCTTTCAAAAAAAAGCTTGCGGTTATCTTGTGGCATTTTTTTTGTTGTAAACAAAATACTTTCCATTCAAATTCCTCCGTTATCATCTAAAAAAAAAAGGCGTTTATTTCCATGTTTTTTTCTTTCGAAGATGACTCAAATTATTCACCAACTATGCAGACTAAGTCTTTTCCTGCGGATTCTGTCGCGGCACTAGAAACCCAGTTGAATACACTAATCAACGATAATTTTAAACCAAGTTTAGCCATGGTCTTTGCGTCAATTGACCATGATTTAACATCCATTGCTAAAATTTTTGATGATAAAAATATTGATTTATTTGGACTTTCATCTGCGGGAGAAATTATTGATAAAGAGGTCGTAGAATCTGGAATAGTTGGTTTGTTGTTTGATGTTAATCCAGATTTTTATCAAATAAAGATTGTAGAAAATAATTTTGATAATTTATTTGAAACGGGAAAAGAATCCGGTATTTTTTCAAAAAAAGCTTTTCAAAATCCAGCATTAATGATTGGTTCGGGAGGTTTGACCGTTGATGTAGAGCAAATCGTTTACGGCTTCAAATCCGTACTTGGAGAAAACGTTCCTATGTTTGGTGGATTGGCTGGAGATGATTGGAAGCTAGAAAATACCTATGCTTTTTCTCGAAACCAAATGACGA
>JBLHWU010000290.1:0-7021 GCA_047629355.1 Saprospiraceae bacterium
TTTTCGATAGTTTTCTTTTAAAAATCGTTGCATGGTCTACATCACGGAACTATTTTTAAGAGGAAAATAGCGGAATAAAGATGTTTTCAAATTACCCCAATAAATAGTGTCACGTACTTAGGTCTCTACTCAACACTTTACAAACATTTAACGCACCAAACAATTATTTAATCTAAGCCTAACCTTCTATTTATCTTATTAGTTGAATTTTGCACCGAATTAAGAAAGCAAGCAATGCTTTTTTTTATTATCCATTTTCAACAGTAAATTCTGAAACAAAGACAAAAAATGAAAAATTTCAAAATCTTATTCTTATTCTTAGCTTTTTTAGCGACCTCTGTTTTCACAATGACTTCTTGTGGCGACGATGATTCCTCTGTTCCTACCATTACGGTATCAGGAATCGTTTCTGATGAACTTGGTAATTTATTGGAAAACACATCCGTAACATCTGAATCAGATGAAACGAAAACGACCACAACAGCAGCAGGTGGAACATTTTCTATCTCTATTGAAGAAGGTGTAAATTTAGTATTTTCCAAAGATGGCTATAGCTCAACAACCGCTATCGCAGCAACTTTAGTAAATGTAACTTTGGACAGAAGTTCTGGAGCATTTTTCGCAGAATCATTTGCAACAGATGGCAACAGTTTTGTTGACCCAGCTTTCGGTGCAGGTAGCATTCAGCCCAGTGCTGACTTAGGTACAGTGGCGACTATTGATGGTCAATTCCAAACCGTATCATTTAAAGGTGCAGTTGACCCATCGGGTACGCCTTGGTACGCTGGTTGGTCTTTTTATAGCCGTTTGATAGCAGGAGAAGTAAATTCTGCGGCATTAACTTTGGGCAATATCGTACAAGTAACTGATGCTGATATATTAAACTCAGGTAGCACTAGCATCACCTGGACGAATGACAATACTTATGTTTTGAATG
This sequence comes from Saprospiraceae bacterium, assembly GCA_047629355.1. Taxonomy (GTDB): domain Bacteria; phylum Bacteroidota; class Bacteroidia; order Chitinophagales; family Saprospiraceae; genus CAYUNA01. The sequence goes on from JBLHWU010000290.1 coordinate 938, forward strand.
GTTTTGTCTTCATTAACGATGGTCAAACATTGAATATTGAAGCAGGAACAATCATTCAAGGTAAATCTGGTGAGGCAGAAAACGCATCTGCTTTAATCGTAGCTCGTGGCGGTAAAATCAACGCAATGGGTACCGCAGATGCACCAGTTATTTTCACTTACGAAGGTGACATGGGTAATACGCCTGCGACACTTCGTGGACAATGGGGTGGCTTAATTATATTGGGTAATTCTTCCTTGAATAGCAATCCTGGGGAGTCGGCTATTGAAGGTATTCCAACGAATGAACCTCGTGGTTTGTATGGTGGTAATATTGAGGATGAAAACTCTGGTGTTTTAAACTACGTTTCTATCCGTCATGGTGGTACTTTGATTGGTGGTGACAACGAAATCAATGGTTTAACTTTAGGTGGCGTTGGTAGCGGAACGACGATTGAATATGTAGAAATTATTGGTAATAAAGATGATGGAATTGAATGGTTTGGTGGAACCGTTAAAGGTCGTTACTTGATTTCTGCTTTTTGTGCAGATGATGGATTAGATTATGATGAAGGCTACCGAGGTGGCAACCAATTTGTGATTGTACACCAAGACCCAGCGGCAGATGCAGCAGATCGTGGTGGTGAGCATGATGGTGGTACTGACCCAGAGACTGGTACGCCATTCGCAACACCAACTTTCGTGAACGTTACTTCTGTTGGAAATCCTGATTCTCGTGCATTGACATTCCGTGATAATGCTGGTGGAAAATACCAGAATAGTATTTTCGTCAACTACGGTAGAGGTGTAGACATTGAAAACTTAGAAGGTCAAGATCAAGATTCTTTCAAACAATGGGAAGATGGTTTGTTGGAATTGTCTAACAATGTATTCTTTAACATTGGTGCAGGCGACCGTGCAGAGGAGACTTTCAAGGTGAGCAACTAATTATTAGGTAAGATAGACAATCTAATTTTTGATTGTTTTTTATAAAAAGGAATCATTCTTTCGGTAGAATGATTCCTTTTTTTTTGAAAATTTTTAAACCTAGGGACTTGGAAAATAATACCCTCCTACAACAAACCCTTAAATAACTACCTATTTAATTTGAGAAGTGAGAAAATCCTAAGATTTTCAAGCTTCCTAAAACATAGTGCGCCTCGCCTTCGGCGAGGCGAGTGAGGTTATTGAGGGGTGAAAACGGTTTTTACAAAACCATTTTCACCCCTCAAACTCCCTTTGTTTTAGATAGGTAGTTATTTTCGGGCTACATCACTACGCATGCTGACTCGTCCTTTTTCCTTTTAAAAACCCTAAAAAAAGTTTCAAATAAGCAGTCATGCTCGCTTTTTTTAGCGTTCCTAAAAGAAAAAATTACTTCGCTATAATGCCTAGTTTATTACTTTACAAGTCCCTTGATTAAACAACAATTTAAAAAAAACAGATTTTTACCTGACATTTCCAAAAAATTGTATTTCTTTGCATTTGAGAGAACTGGTTTTTCCCAAAAATAAGACAGTTGCTGTATTTGAAGAACCACAACCCAACATTTAATATACAAAATAATATAGCAACTTCGACATTTTGAAATATGCTTAGTAGAAGAAACATCCGCATCAAAGTAATGCAAGTTTTATACGCTAAAAATCAGGATAAACAACTGAAATTTAGTGAAGCATTGCGCTCGTATCGAGAAGGCTTACGCCATTCTTATGAGCTTTATTTGCTCAATTTGCTACAATTTATGAAGGTCATTGAGGTCGCTAAAAAAGATGCAACCAATCAATCCGCTAAATTGCGCCCGACTAAAGAGAATTTAGCTTTCCGTCCTAAACTTTTTTCTAATCCATTGTCCCAATCTTTTTTCTTAGATGAAGGTTTAGAAAAATACTTTAGTGCCTATAAAGTTAAGGAAAAAATCAAGCTGGATGATTGCCGGAGTTTGTATTATGATTATCGAAAAACAGACCAATACAAAGCTTATATTGCCAATAATCAATGTACTAATAAAGAGCATCAAGCTATTTTATTAGACTTATTCAAATGGCTGTCTGCCAATGAGTTATTCAATGAAAACATTGAAGACAATTATTTATCTTGGACAGATGATAAATCATTGGTGGTTGGTGCGATAAAGAAGACCTTGAAAGCCTTGCCAGTTGCTGAAGAATTTTATAAAGAATATCTTCCAGATTCAGAGGCAACGGTTGATTTCGGAGAAACTTTATTGAAGAAAGTGAACGATGATGACGCTAAATTATTAGCTATTATTGAACCGAGTTTGAATAATTGGGATGCCGAACGAGTTGCAGTAATTGATATGGTTTTATTGAAAATGGCGATTACAGAATTGACCAGTTTCCCAACGATTCCAACGAAAGTAACACTGAACGAATTTGTAGAAATTTCAAAATTATACAGCACCGATAAATCCAAAGATTTTATCAATGGTATTCTTGACCGTTTGATGAAACAATTGGATAAAGATGGCGCGATTAATAAGGAAGGTCGAGGATTGAAGGAATAGAAGATCGCGCACGAAATAAAAAAGGTCAATATGGAATATCATATTGACCTTTTTTTTGTTCTAAATGATTTCATTTGATTGGAAGAATAAAGGAGGTTTGAGTTAATAAATAGTTTTAAAACTATTTCCTAACTCAAATCTCTCTTCCGCGCTGCCGCAGGCAGCGCGCGGTATGTTTTTGAGGGACAGATTTTGGTTTGCACCAGAATCTGTCCCTCAAACTCCCTTTCTCTGAATGAAATCTATTGCTTTAAATTAATTACAGTACCGCTTATTCTCCATCTGCAATCCTTTACTTCTTCGGAAAATTCGGATTCAACTGATATGCTCGATTCAAGTATGGTCGCCCCGCAGCTTCATTGCCAGAATCCAAATAGGAAGACCCTAAATAAAAGTTAATCGTCGCATCATTCGGCACATATTTTAAAGCCTCTTGAAATGCTTGGATAGCTGCTGGAAAATTCCCCGTCTGCGCGTTCAAACTCCCTAAATTTCGCCATCCATCTGTAAAACGCGGATCTACTTCCACTGCTTTTTGATAAGATGCCTTTGCTTTTTCAATATTTTTCATTTCAAAATAAAGCGTCCCCATATTGCTATAAATCAGCGCAGTAACAGGTTTATATTGAATCGCCTGATTATAATTTTTCAGCGATTCCTCATAATTCTTCAGGCGGTAATGCGTTATTCCCATCCGCCCGTAAGCATCCCGATATTGAGGATATAGTTTTACCGCTTTTTGCAAATGTGTCATTCCTTCAGCATACAATTGCTGTTTTTCACTAGCATTTTGTCTGTCATCCGCCGTTTTAGAGACTTCCAAACCGTAGTGATAATTCAGCTTTGCGCTATTCGGTGCAATTTTCACATCGCTTTTATAAAGGGTATAACTGTTCTCCCAAACGGGATTCCGAGTTATCGTTTTAAAGCTATACAATACGAAGATGATAGATAGAATAGCTACGGCAGGTACCGCACTTTTTATTAAATGTAACGGCCGCTTCTCCCCAATTTTCAAATCTGTTTTTGTCAATGTTAAAACTAAAACCGTCAATGCCAACGTAAAACCAAGTGAAGCAGAGTATAGCAACCGATCTCCATAATTTGTTCCGATAACAATTAGAATATTGGTGAAAATGGAAAAGTTAATGAAGAAAAACAAGATACCATAAGCGACGATATTTTTGTTTGTCAACATGGATTTTATGGCATAAATCACCAAGCCTAATATGACTAATAAAGCCAGCAAAACGCGCCAATCACCGAAGCCTGTCAGCGGTATTTGCGGATAGCCAAAATCTGAACCCAAAGGGTGTGGAAAAACCATCGTCAGCAGATATTTTCCAAGAAATAGAAAGGCGGTTGCTAATTGTTCGCCAAAAGAGTTAGCGTGAGCAATTACATTATCTAAAATCGCGGTGTCTTTTGCAGAAGTCACTGTTCCCAAGACTAATTTTCGCACAAATAAATAGCAGATTATAGGAATTAAGAAAACCGCAGAAGTCGCCATTTTTTGCACTGAAAATTTCTTTCCAAAAAACCAGTAAGTCAGTGGAAAAACAGCTAAAAAGGTAATCGAATTTTCTTTGGAAAACATCGCCAATGTGTAACATAAAATACTTGCTATCAGTAATTTAACATCATTTCGTTCCCAGTATTTCCACATTAAATTTAACGCACCAAAGCAAAATAGCAAAGCCAATATTTCATCCAAACTCTTGATATTCGCCACTGCTTCCACATGCACAGGATGTGCTACAAAAAGCAGTGTGGTAAAAAATGGAATTAACAAATTATATCCCGATAGTATCCGCGCCAATGTAAAAAATATTAAGCAGCCCGATAAGGCATAGAGCAACACATTAATGAAATGGTAAACACTAGCATTATCAGGCGAAATTTCCCATTGCAAGGCAAAAATAGAAAGCGTCACTGGACGATACAACTCACCTACAGTAGTTCCCCAATTTTTATACCCTGCCCGAAAGTGTGTTTTGAAAATTTCTGGTATGCTTTCTACGCCATTTTGAGTAATAAAATTATCTTTCAAAACCGAATAATCGTCTAAGGCATATCCGTGCGAAAGTGTATTTGAATAAAGTAAAAATGCCAGACAAGCAATGATAATACCGTAAAGCCAAGGCGTCACATTTATGGTCTTTTTTGCCCCAATCTTTGTCCGTTTTGTTTTTTTATTTGCCATGATTATTCACAGTTTTTACCACGTTCAAAACCTAAAAATTCGCTAATCACTACTTGCTTCTCTCGTCTACCTTCCATACCTGGCTGGATATCATATTCACCGATTATTTTAACATAAATCTTCTCCGCAAAACCTCTGTCTTCAAAGCCCATATAGGCTTTTTCCAATTCAAGATACGCATTTCCCGATACTGGATAATGCTTGGAACTGCCGCAAGGATAAAAAATAGCCGCATCTGCTGCATACACAAAATAGCCCGTCATATTCGGTTGCTTAGCCGTACGGGAAGCTGCTATTTTATTGGCTGGCTTTTTCCGTTCTAATTTGAATGTTTTTTGGTCTTTTTTTACGGCAAAGCCTTTGGGTGTTTCTTTCGCAACTTCCTCGGTTTGCTCCTCCACGTTTACTTTTGGGTTTTCGCATTGAAAAAAGAAAATAGGCAGCAGCAATAATGCAATATTTCGATACATCTAGTTTTAGTTAAGTTTTAATTAATTTTTGATGAATGGCAAAATTAGTAAAAAAAATCAGGGAATTCTCTTAATATTTCTTCTTAGCTTTTCTACATTTGTCGCAATCCTATTTTGCCTACGTGGTGGGTTTCCCATACCACCTAGGTTTTGCTTGAGTTATACAAGGCAAGAGGTACGGGAAACATGCCACTTACCCAGAAACAAACAATCATGGCAGAAAAACGCGACGCATTAGACGATTTTGAGGGAGAATACATTGGCAACATCTGGGGCTGGAAATTTTCTATGTTTTCCCTTGCTTTACTTTTGATTTTTTCTGGGTTTATTGCCTTTGAATATTATAAAACCGGAAAATTTCCAATGCCAGAGCGTTACGAGAAAGAGCGGCAAATGATAAAAGAAGATAGCTTGAATCAAATAAAATCACAACAATAAATAACAATATTTTTACCAAGTAATAAATTAAGTAACGGTAAAATAATAAGTCCACCATCTGGCAACATTTATTTTGGTCTTAGTTTTTACTTTTGAAATAGAAGTTATCTCTACATAATGACTGTTTCAAAAGCGGAAAATAAGGGCAAAAGAAATACTTGATAGTTGGCGGAGTTATTTTTTCACCGTTACTAAGTAACGGTGAAAAAATAACTCCGCCAACTGGACAGGACAAATTATCCTCTGTCCAGTTGAGTAACTTATTCTTTCATCGTTACTAAGTAGGTGACCCCAAATAATCGACACTTTTAGACAGGGCTATATTTCCATTTAAGAAACTTAAAAAATCATTAAATAAAGAGATTATTAAACTGAAAACTCAACAGATTTTAGAGATAATTAAGTTTAATAAAAATTTGCACATGTTTTTGATTAACAAAGGGGTTTTAGGGGAGAGAAAAATTGGGT
>JBLHWU010000291.1:0-7001 GCA_047629355.1 Saprospiraceae bacterium
TTTATTCCGCTATTTTCCTCTTAAAAATAGTTCCGTGATGTAGACCATGCAACGATTTTTAAAAGAAAACTATCGAAAAAATCTTGCTTTCAAATTTTACCCCAATAAATAATGTCACGTACTTAGAGTTGTGTAGCATTAGTTAAATAAATGTCTTCTCCACTAATAAAATGAACTTGCCGAGTACCTGTATCTAATCCTATCAGATAATAATCTAATCTATTGTTCCATTTTTCCTCAAATGGAAGATTATAAGGTGAACACTTAGGATTCCCTCTGATCTGGCCCCCTATTAATCGGACAAAGTTACAGATGGTTAATAGAATATTATTTATTGCGTTTACCCCTAATTTTCAGAGGGCTAAACACGGTAAATTAAGAATAGGAAGCATATTACTATAAAAGTGCACTTTTGTTAAAAAAGGATACGCTAAAATGATAATAATTTTCCGATTTTTCAACTGCTAGTTACACTCAACTTGACTGTTTATATAAATTGGTAAATTTGCTGTATATCAATGAACAAACGTAGACTTATTTGAAAATAGTAACACTTACAATAGCTTGATAACATGCTACTTGAAGTAACCTACTTAATTGCCTCTTGCATTATTCAATAAAAAGCCCTATATTTGCGGCAGATTCAATAGAATCCTTGGAAAGAGGGAACTGCAAAGTTCCCTCTTTCTAATTTTACACCATATATATAAGTATCGAAAGGCGTGATTGAGCAAAAAATAAAAGAACTGTTAGAGCCAAAATTTCAGGAAGAAGAATTTCAAGATGTGTTTATCGTTGAGATTAAACACAATCTGACGAATAATAAATTGGAAGTTTTTGTGGATGCGGATGGGGAGTTGAGTTTTCGGACTTGTCAGCGATTGAGCCGTTATTTAGAAGGCTATATTGATGAGAAGGGTTGGTTGGGTGAAAAATATACAATTGAAGTTTCTTCACCAGGTATTACGAAACCACTAAAATTGAATCGACAATATGTGAAAAACATTGGTCGGACCGTAAAAGTGAGTTTTATAGGACATGGTGGAAAAGAAGGACTTTTGAAAGCAGTGGATGAGGAGAAAATTACGATAGAAGAGGAAGTCATTATCAAGGATAAAAAGAAAAAACGCAAGGAACTCGTCGATGTCGAGATTCCTTTTGATGATATTGCAAAAACTGTTGTTCAAATAGCTTTTAAATAGAGGTCAGAAGACAGACCATTACATTGTCAGAAGTCAGAAAAGCGTGGAGCTATCTGACTTCTGACAACGAAGCGGTCTGACCCCTGACTTCTCAAATACAAATTAATGAGCGTACAATTAGTAGATGTCTTTTCAGATTTTAAAGACAACAAAAGCATTGACCGACCAACGATGGTTAGGGTATTGGAGGATGTCTTCCGTACTTTGATTCGGAAAAAGTATGGGTCAGATGAAAATTTCAACGTCATTGTGAATACTCAACAAGGTGACTTGGAACTTTGGCGGGTACGAGAGATTGTACCGGATGGCGAGGTGATGGATGACCGTAGCCAGATTTCGATTTCAGAAGCATTGAGTATTGAGGAAGATTATGAAATTGGGGAAGAATGTTATGAGCAATTGCACTTGGTAGATTTCGGTCGCCGTGCAATTATGGCTGCTCGTCAGACGCTGATTTCACGAATTATGGAATTGGAGAAAGACGAAATTTTCAAACAATACTCTGAGCGAATTGGCGAGGTGGTATTGGGTGAAGTTCACCAGATTCTGAAACGAGAAGTCTTCATTATGGATGACATCACGGGTAGTGAATTGGTGTTGCCAAAAAGTGAAATGATTCGCGGTGATTATTTCCGGAAAGGAGATATGGTGAAAGGCGTGATTAAGCGAGTCGATATGAAAAACAACAACCCGGTGGTGATTATGTCACGTACCGATAATTTGTTTTTGGAAAAATTGATGGCGCAGGAAGTACCAGAAATCGAAGATGGTTTGATTACCATTCAGCGTATCGAACGTTTGCCAGGTGAACGTGCGAAAGTGGCGGTGGAATCTTACGATGATCGTATCGACCCAGTTGGTGCGTGTGTTGGTATGAAAGGTTCGCGGATTCACGGTATCGTTCGGGAGTTGCGGAATGAGAATATTGATATTGTCAACTTTACGAATAACGATTCACTTTTCATTCAACGGGCATTGACGCCGGCGCGAGTAACGAGCATTGATTTGGATGAAGAAGGAAAACGAGCAGCGGTTTATTTAGAGCCAGACCAAGTCTCTTTGGCGATTGGAAAAGGTGGAACGAATATCAAGTTGGCAAGTAAATTAACTGGCTATGAGATTGACGTTTATCGTGTGAATGATGAATTAGAGATTGATGATGTCAAATTGGACGAATTCTCTGATGAAATCGAAGCGTGGGTAATTGAAGCTTTCAAAAACATTGGTTGCGATACCGCACGAAGTGTTTTGGATTTGAGCAAAGAAGAATTATTGCGTCGAACAGATTTGGAAGAAGAGACAATTGCTGATGTGATGAAGATTTTGGAATCTGAGTTCGATAGATAAATATGATTTCACTCTTAAGTAACGCGTAGTAATTAGATAGCTGAATGGTTTCATTGTTTGAATAAAAGCTGCCGTTATATGATAGTGTCAAATTGAAAACAAAATTCCGATATTGCAAATTAAGGAGGTTACTTGAAGTAATCTCCTTAATTAATTGTAGGGGAGAATTAAATCATTTCAACCTCAAAACAATAAAATTCTATAAAAACTGAACTTTTTTTACGAAAATTTGGTTCGAAATACTTAGAAGACCCTCGAAAATCAAATAAAACCCATTGATTTAACGTAAAATACTTTGAAAATCATTGGGAAAGTTAAGTTTTACGCTATCTTTGCGCAAAATTTAGCCTGTTTGCACTTTGTTTTACTGAAAATGACTTGTAAATGGAATTAATTAAAACTGGCGAGAGCTTTTTAGATATGAAGTTTTTTAATCTATTAATCAAACTAAAATATAAAGTTATGTTTATGTAATATTAGAAACTTTGCTTATTAGAAGCTTTTGCTTATCTGTAATGTTGTCAAAGCTTTTGGTATTTTGAGTCGCTCGGTGCGGCTAATTACCAAATGCCAAAATGCTTTAAAAAACACTTAATGGCCAAACGTTTAGTTAAGGTAGCAAAAGAGTTAAATGTCGGGACAGGAACGATTGTCGATTTCCTGCAGACGAAGGGTTATACTATTGATAATAAACCTACGTCCAAGCTAACCGACGACATGGAAAAGGAACTTCTCAATAAGTTTTCGAAATCGAAAGCCGTTAAAGAGCAGGCCGATTCTATGATTATAGGTACGCGTCCTGTTACTCGAAAAGAAGAGCCGCGCACGCCTGTTGCACCTCCGCCACCGGCACCTGTTGTTTCAAAACCTACACCACCACCAGCTCCTACGCCTCCACCAGCTCCGCCTGTTGTGGAACGCGCACCTGAGCCTGTGGTTGAAAAGCCTACGCCTCCACCAGCACCGCCTGTTGTGAAAAAAGCGCCTGAGCCTGTAGTTGAGAAAAAACCAGAGCCGCCTGCTGCACCAAAGGAGCAAGCTAAACCTGCGCCGACTCCAAAACAAGAACCTATCAAAGCAGAAGCTCCGGAATTGTCAGGATTGACAATTAAGGGCAAAATAAATCTGGATAAAAAACCTACCTCTTCTCCAAAGAAAGAGACGAGACCTGCTCCAAAAGCAGAGGTTAAATCAGAACCTGCCAAAGCGAAACCGGTAGAAAAGGTAGAGCAAAAGCAAGAAAGACGACCAGAAACCAAAAGACCTACAACACCTCAGCCTACCCGACCAGCGACCCCTGTGGAAGCTAAAAAACAAGCACCTGCCAAACCAACAGCAGATTCAACACCTCCTCCTACTGCACCACCAAAACCTCAAGGGGTTATCAAGGCGGCTGCACCAGAATTGCGGGGATTGAAAATTATGGGTAAAATTGAGATCAAACCTAAACCTAAAAAACGGTCAAGTCGAGGTGGTAGAGATAGACGTGGACCAGGACAAGGTAGACCAGTTGCTTCTTCTGACGGCGCAAAGAAAGAAGGCGAAAAGCCAAAAGAAGGAGATGCATCACGTGCACCACGCTCCCGTATTAGACGACGGGTACAGCGACCGGGTGGCGGTACTGGAACAGGTACCGGTACTAGTACTGGACAAGGAACTGGTGGCGGTCAACGCCCACAAGGTCAGGGCGGCGGACAACGTTCTGGCGGCGGTGGCGGAGGCGGTCCTCGCGGACGTGGCGGCAGACCAGATAATAGAGGTGGCCGTGGGCCAAGTCGCAGAGACGAAGTAAAAGAAGTTTCTAAAAAAGAAATTGAAGATAAAATCAAGGCAACCATGGCCCGAATTTCGGGCAAGGGTAAGACCAAACGTTCTAAGTTTTCGAAAGACAAACGGGAGAGACTTCGAGAGAAGCAAGAATTAGCGGACGCTGAAAAAGAAACTGGAACATTACAAGTAACTGAATTCGTAACGGTTCAGGAACTTGCTAACTTGATGGATGTCGCGGTGACAGACGTAATTACAGCCTGCTTGAGCTTGGGTGTGATGGTGTCGATTAATCAGCGTTTGGATGCAGAGATTATCGAATTGGTGGCAACAGAATTTGACCACGAAATCGAATTTATCAGTGCAGAAGAATCAGTTGATGAAGAAGAAGAAATCATTGATAACCCAGAAGATTTGGAGCCACGTGCACCAATTGTAACGGTTATGGGACACGTTGATCATGGTAAGACATCGTTGCTGGATTTTATCCGAAAAGCAACCGTTGCCGATGGTGAGGCGGGAGGAATCACGCAGCACATTGGAGCCTACGAGGTTATCATGGGGGCTAACGAAGAAGATGAAGATTACAAAAAAATCACTTTCTTAGATACACCGGGTCACGAAGCCTTTACAGCAATGCGGGCAAGGGGTGCGAAAGTAACGGACGTTTCCATTATTATCGTTGCGGCGGATGATAGCATCATGCCACAGACGAAGGAGGCAATCAGTCACTCACAAGCAGCTGGTGTTCCGATGGTTTTTGCGATTAATAAAATTGATAAGCCAGGCGCAAATCCTGAGCGAATCAAGACGGAATTGGCAGCGATGAATATTTTAGTAGAAGAATGGGGTGGAGAATTCCAATCTCAAGATATTTCTGCTAAGACAGGAGAAGGTATTGATGAATTATTAGAAAAAGTACTATTGGTTGCAGAACTATTAGACTTGAAAGCGAATCCAAACCGTCCAGCAATTGGTGCGGTATTGGAAGCATCTTTGGACAAAGGTCGGGGTTATGTTGCCAAAACATTGGTACAAACTGGTACCTTGAATATCGGTGACCCAATCGTGGCTGGAGAACACTCTGGTAAAGTCAAAGCCATGTTTAATGAACGTGGACAACGGATTACCTCTGCTGGCCCAGCAACACCAGTCCTTGTATTAGGATTAAGTGGTGCACCTACAGCGGGTGAACGTTTCAAGGAAATGGAAACGGAAACCGAAGCAAGAACGTTGGCATCTAAGCGAGCAAGAATTGCACGGGAGCAAGCGAATAGAGCAACCAAACGATTGAGTTTGGATGAGATTGGTCGTCGATTGGCATTGGGTACATTTAAGGAATTAAACTTGATTGTTAAAGGTGACTTTGACGGTTCTGTGGAAGCCTTGTCTGATTCCTTGATTAAATTGTCGATTGAAACCGTTCAGGTAAACGTTATTCACAAAGCAGTTGGTCAAGTTATCGAATCTGATATTTTGCTGGCATCTGCATCGGATGCGATTATCGTTGGATTCCAAGTTCGTCCATCTTTGAAAGCTCGTCAATTGGCAGAGCGTGAGGGTGTTCAAGTCAAAACTTACTCTATAATCTACGAAGCGATTGAAGAAATCAAGATGGCGATTGAGGGTATGTTAGAGCCGACACAAGAAGAGAATATTACGGCTAATGTGGAAGTTCGCGATACTTTCAAAATTAGTAAAGTGGGTACGATTGCTGGTTGTTATGTAACGGAAGGTAAAGTACAACGAAATAGTAAGATTCGTTTGATTCGAGATGGTATCGTTGTTTATCCAAACAAAGAGGGTCAAGTCGGTGAATTGGCTTCCTTGAAACGGGAAAAAGACGATGTAAAAGAAGTGAAATTCGGTTTGGAATGTGGTATGAACATCAAAGGCTTTAATGATATTAGAGTGGGTGATGTGATTGAAGCATACGAAATCGTTGAAATCAAACAGACTTTGGCTTCGATGAAGAATAAAAAGTAAAAAATTAATGGTTAATGATTAGAGGTTAATGATTAGAGGTTAATGTTTAATGACGTTCGTCTTGGTCTCTTTCCAGAAAGTTTATAATAAGAAAGCCTTTCCAATCTTGGGAAGGCTTTTTTTGTTTTAGTGGTTTGATTATGAATTAGTCATCGTTTTTCTTTTGAATTTGTGAGTGTAGCATGAACGAGTAGCATTTTTCTAATCATTTCGTATAGAAAATTTGCCTGCTTGTAGCATCCATAATAGAAATTGCTTTTACTTCACCTCTTGACAAGTTGAAGTAATAATATATTATAATATAATTTCATCATAGAAATATCTATAATTATAATATTGAAAACCTCTATCACCATTTTCTTCAAATGTATATTCCGATGTCACGGGTTCTTCGTCACTTTTGGTGAATTGTTTCACCCCGTTTTCCTCAAGACCTTTTTTTTTAGCAATTCAAACCCACCTCGTCCATACATTTGGCGCTTGATATTTTTTAACCGATTAACTTGCCCTTCAACCTGACCATTACTCCATTTCAAAGAGACAGCGGCTCTGACCGCATCGTAATCTCGAAGCAAGCCATTGGCAAATGTTTTCAGAGCTGATATCTCACTTTCTTTAGCATCCTTTATCCAGGTGTCTAATCTCCTTTTTCCAAGTTCATCTGTCATCTTCTTAAATCTAGGCACCAATTGACTTGCT
>JBLHWU010000292.1:0-6977 GCA_047629355.1 Saprospiraceae bacterium
GCTCCGCACCATTCGTTCATCCAGGTAAGAACACCCTCTTTCCATCGAATCCAGCTACATCTACTAACTAAAGGTTTATTCATTCGTTGCCTTCGGGCTTCGGTAATTAGCCCCAAAATCAACTAATACGTTCTTTAAAAAATGGGTGTAAACGCCTGTGTGTTCCATCGCAAAAAGGAACTGGTTCAAGCTACAAGAAAATCGTTTTTTTAGCTCAGCGACAAGTTGCTTAATCGCTTTGGCAGTATTGGGAATTTTCTTGTAAAAAAGGATTTGACCGCCTTGGGCTACACTACAATATAAAGTAGCCTTTGACACGTCAATTCCAACAAAATACGTAACTTACATCATGTTTAAATTTTAATGAACAATGGTTGCCATTAAACACATCGAATCTCTAATACTAGGCTTCAAAGCCTTAATTTCTATCTGATGCCTTGTTTAATTTTCCAGTAGAGGATAGAATCAACTTTTAGGTTTCAAAACCTGATGTTTGATAACTTATTCGCCTCTACTGGAAGGCAACTTTTATCGACCGAAAAATACATATTTTTAGTCATTTTGATAAAAGTTATACATTAAAATTTGTATTATTTGGGGACTTATACAGATAGTGCAAAACTAAGAGATGTTTTAAGTTTATAACTTAAAACGAATATCTTTACGTCTTTGATGTGCTTTGATGCGTATTGAATTACGTCAAAGACGTAAAGTATATAGATTTTAAGTTATAAACTTAAAATATCAGCGACAGGGCTGGCGCGAGGCAAATTTTTAAAATAGTAGGAAGAAAACACTTAAAACATCATGGGTTTGTCCCCACTTCGTAAGCGGTCAACAGCTAATTGTTCTTCTTGACTCAAATCTGAGTACCGAGTAACCTCCCTTCTCTTTTTGCGTATTGTCATTTTTTCTGCGTTTTGTGCAAATATCCTTTTTTTTACGGATTTTGCTTTGACACAGTTAGATGAACAGTCTCTGCATTTTATTTATGATTTAATTTTTGTACTTAAAAGTTATCGAACTTTAGTTGAATACCTGTCATTTGAAAATTTCTTTGATAACATGTAGTTAATATTAGTAATACTACAATCTTCACTAGCTTTTCTTAAAGCTGTTTTTAAGCAATCTTCAACAGCAGCCTCATTAAAGTCTGCTATTTCAAGAAAATAAGCGCGAAGAAATATCATTTTTTTACCATTTATATCACAATTACCTACTAAACTATTAATATCTACTTCGGAGAAAATGTAGTCCAACGTTCTTTTATCCTTACTGGTACTATTGATTAATATAACATAAAAAGGATAATTCCTCCAGTCTCTACTAATTCCTCCTAATCCTCCTTTATCAAGTCTTACATCGATATTGTTAAGCAAAAACGTAAATGCGTCTTCAGTAGGAATTTTATCAATTAATTGTCCTAGTTCGTTCGCTTGATAAAAAGTAAGATATTGATTGCCTTCTAAATATTTGGACAAAATATGCAAAAGACTATCAGAATTAAACTTATTTGTTTTTAGCTTATCCTTAGAATTTTGTATTAAAAATCTCTCTTCTTCTGTCAAAGTTTCCCATGTCTTTCTGTAAAGTAATTTAGGTGGTGGTGGTGGTGGTGGAATGTTATCTGGCTCTATTTGTCTAGTAATTTTACAAGAACAGAAGAAAACGAATATAAGAATTATAAAAAAAATTGATTTTAGCTTTTTAATTTAAAGGTGGCATCTGTGCATTATAAACTGTAAAATAAAGTATGGTATTAGGTATAAACGGTATTGTTCCATCGGTAATTGTTAGCTGCATTTGATTAGGCAAATTTATCATCCATTCACCACTCGAAGATGGCTCGCTTTCAGCGACAATGCTTGTCACTGATTGATTATTATATAAAAACCAACTAGTAACAGTGGCACGAACCCTGATGTCCGAAGTCTCCCCCTTCCAGAATCAACGCTCGCGCCAGCCCTGTGTCGATGGTTGAAGTTTCCTAACCATAGCCGCGGATGTCGAATTTCTCCAGAAATTCAATTTGCCTAATTCCCAAATTATCCATAACTTTACTTTAAATGATTTCTTTTGAGAAAGCTACTCGTATTTTAGAAACAAAATAGAAAACACAATGACTAATCGAGAAGCAGAATTTTTTCTACAAAATGCTATGCAAACTTTGGAATTAATTCATCAAAATAGAGAAGAATTTGAAGAAATTGAGGGTAAAAGTGGTGTGCAAGAACGAATTGACAATGTATTAGATAAAATCAACTATTACCGAACCATTATCAACAACAATAAAGATGAAAACTAAAGAAAAATTAGGTACAGCAACAGTAAAAGCTATATTAGCTAAACTATCTGAAGGCATCGACCCTGTTATTAACAACCTAGACCTCTCTAAGCTGGACGCGGTAGAAAAACAGAATTTATTGGTCAGATTGGAAGACTTGGAAGCGAAGGCTTTGGAGGTACGACGGGCCTTTGATTGAGTTAGGTTGACATTTCCAACATCAACAATCAACAATGGATTGGCACAGAATAAATTTAATGTCCCGATGTCACACATCTGCGATGTCGAAATTTAAAAATTTTCGGCTTTTATGCACACCGTACTATACCGCGACAATAAAGAACCGAGCGATTTATTTAGCCATATTCTACAAAAATCAACACCATTCTAACCAAGCAGCTACCGCCGCCGATACCCCTTCGGTCTTCGATTGAATTCCACCGCAACACTAAAAATCATCCGTCGAATCCAAACATCGTAGTCGGCAATCACTTCACCGCCAGCAAAATCAATAAATCGTTGTTGTCCTGACGCTTTTTGCAAATGATAGCCCAGTGATAAAATCCATCGGCTGTTTTTTCTGGAACTAAACTGAAAACCCCCACCTGCTTGAAATTGAAAGCCACCAGTATTCCTGGTTTGGGTATTATCTTCAGGGTTTTCTTCCAACTGACCATCTGTAAAAGCACCACCGATACGGGCATAAAGGAAAGGTCGTCTTTTTCGTTCTGTGAGATGATAGCGACCGTACAAAAACAAGGAAGTCATCTGTGTTTCTACCCTAAATCCTGCAATTTCTGCTTCGTTAAATTCAAATCCAAAGCCACCCGCTGCCGACCATCTCGAATTGACATGCCAACCAAATAAAAAAGGAAGGTGCGAACTGATTCTGGCTTCTTCTTCTTCTTGTCCAAAAGATTCCGCATTAAAACCGAATCCGGTTTGAAAAAATAAACCTCGTGTTGGATTGTATCTTCCATCGGAAAAAACCTTGATGTTCTTCGCTGCCAAAAATCGTTTTATAGTTGGAGCAAAAATCTGAACGTCGTTCCCATCCATTAAATGCACTTGCAAGGTATCTGTTTCCTTGTTCAAAACTTCCCCGATGTAAACCGATCCGTTTTTCATGTAAAAAATGGAATTGTTTTGTTGAGCGGTTAAGGAGAAAACAACCCAAAGCAGTGCAAAGCTGAGTACAACTAATAATTTGAAAAGTTTATTCATTGAGGGGAGTAATTATGGAGATACGTTTTTAAGAAAATTTGAATGCATTTTCCAAAAAGGATTTAGGTTTGATAAAATTATAAGTTTTTTTGACGAAAGCCGTGGAATGACCGTTTCATAGAAAATTAAGGAGGTCGAAAATTGCAAATTTTCGACCTCCAATAAAAACAGTGCGCGTTGCCTGCGGCAACGCGAGTGGGAGTTTGAGGGTGAAGAATGGTTTTTGCAAACCATTCTTCACCCTCAAACTCCCTAAAGTCTTTTTTAGTAGCTAATCTTACTCGTCAAATCAAAATCCAACCCATCCAATGCGTACTGTTCTAAACCACCAGTCCCTGCAATTAAGATAAAATCTGTGCGGCTTGGGTGCGCCAAAATATCATACGCTTCAATCTCATCGTTATGCGCTACTTGCTGCAAATCCAATGGATTAGTCGCATCAAAAATAGTCAATCCATTGGCGCCTTCGCCAACGAAAAGATAATTGCCAATTTTTGCCATTCCATAAGGGCTACTCATTGGGATTTCTGCTGCTTGTTGTGGATTTTGCAGGTTTTCGATGTTCAAAACAATCAAACTATTGACATCGCCAGGGCATTCAGAAAAATCACCTGTGCGCAAACTAACATAAGCGGCACCATCGGCTGGCAAGACAGGGTCACAAGAAGTTGCATGACTGAAGAAATATTGTTGAGTCGGTGCTTCGGGATTGCTGATATCGTATATTTCCATCGAAGCGCGAGAACCGATAAACAATTTATTTTCGTAAGGAAAAATCGTTTCCATTTCTTCGCCGATATTCGCTTGTTGAGCAACTACCGCAAAATCTGCATCATCTTTAATGATGTTCAAATCGCTGCGCCCCAGCAAATAAACGTGGCCATTATAATGGGTCACCCGATTGACAGTGCCACTTTGTGCGCTGCTATTGCCCGCGAAAGAAGCAGGAACGGCAGAACGCGGGATAACTCGCTGTGCAAAATCGACGTAAACGAAGTTACCCGTCATAATTTCATTATACAAATCGCTATTTTGGGTTACCTCCTCGGTTATTTCCTCAAAGCTGAATCCCAAAAGCGTTTCGCCTTTATTGTTTTTCATTTCCTCCGTAAAGACAAATTCTGCCCGATTGACCAAAGTGACATTCATAGGGTTAGAAATATCCAATTTCACCACATCATAGTAGCTTTCTGCATACAAGAAATCACCTTTCACAAAATACTCCCGATTACCTTGAATATTGATGAAATTGACCGTCTGTGGATTGGCTTCATCCGAATTATCAATCACATGTACCCCTTGTTCTTCTTCTCCCAACAAAATTAAATCTTCGGCGATATAAATTTTTCCAGGATTATCTATTTCCCGCACACTTGAATTAACGGCTTGGGAACGAACGTCGTCCAAATCGCCATAAATAGCAGTGGCTTTATTGTAGGTGACTTGCAGTTTACCTGTATCTTTGGTACAGGCTGCAAATAAAATGGGTAAACATAACAAGGTAAAAAGGTGATTTTTTTTCATGGTCAACTGATTTTAAATGGTTGAAGAATAGAGATTCTTTGGTTTTAAAACTGAAAAAATGGGGGTTTATTTTGTTTTAACAGGAAAAAGGACGGTGTCCCCTAAAAGATTGAAGAGGTTTTTATCTTCTGAGATTAAATTAAACCGATGTCGAATATCTATTTTGCGGTGCGGTGTCGAAAATTTTTAAACTTTCGGCATAGTTCTACAGGAAGACTTTTAAATTCGGTGCAAAAAACAAAGGGAGTTTGAGGGACAAAAACGGTTTTGCAAAAACCGTTTTTGTCCCTCAATTCCCCCCGCGTTGCAGTAGGCAACGCGCCCTGTTTTTATTGGAGGTCGAAAATTTTCAATTTTCGACCTCCTTCAATTTTAAGAAATCTTTTATTCCACGGGATTTGTCAAAGAACCAAACCATTTTACCTTCAAATTTCCATAAAATCTACTGGATTAGTTTTTAATTTCTAAAATGAAAAATAATGACAAAGGTATTCCTCTCTTTAATATTGCTAACTCAAGTTTGTTATGGTCAAAATTTTATTTCTGTTGATGATGCGTTTTTACCGCAATCTGGAAACGGCATTTCAATAGTGGATTTCAATAATGACAATTTCAAAGATGTTTTGATTTGTGGAAATAATACAAATGGTGTAAGAGTCTGTAATTCCTATCTAAATAATGGAGATTTTGACTTTGAATTAATTGAAGGAAATTCCATTTCGGGAGTAGTGGGGGATTATGATTTTGCAGATGTTGATAATGATGGTGACCAAGATCTATTCGTGATTGGACAGAACAATCTCTTTGTTAGAATAGCTGAATTATATTTGAATGATGGTAATGGGATTTTTTACTGAAAATACGGAACAGGAATTTACAGGAGTCACTAATGGGGATGTAAAGTTTGGTGATTTAGATGGCGACGGTGATCAAGATTTAATAATTTCAGGGTCTGGTAATAGCAGTATTCCATATACAACACTATATTGGAATGATGGGGTAGGAGGATTTACTGCGGACCTGGTAACTAGCTTTCAACAACTCGAAGGTAGTTTAATTGACCTTGCAGATATTGATGGTGATGACGACCTTGATATTTTAATTACTGGTAGAGATATGTTTCTGGAGGGGCATACAATAATCTATGAAAATGATTTCCCTAATCAAGATTTTATCCTTATTCAAGACAATCCTTCTGTGCAATTGAGGTCAGGAGAAACAAGTTTTTTTGATATAGATAAAGACCATGATATGGACATTATGCTTTTAGGAGAAACGGGAAGCTCTTTAGATTTTGTTGTAAAGTTATACTTGAACGATGGAGACGGGAATTATGAAGAACAATCCGATTTTATTTCGATGAATCCGCTCACAAAATCTGCCTTTGAAGTCCTTGATTTTGATAATGATAGTGATAACGATATTCTGGTCATTGGAGAAGAAGGTTCTTCCAATAATGTCATAAAATTGTTTGCAAATGATGGCAATACTAATTTTAGTAATGTTGAGGAGGTATCGCCATTTTTAGGGGGCTTATACAATTGAATTAGTTGATATTCATGGAAAAATAGTGCTTCGGGAAAACTTTATTGGAAAAACAAACGATACTGGTTGTTACATTTCTGTTGGAAATCTAAATAATGGGGTTTATTTTCTTCATCTAATCGATTCGAAAACGCATCAAACGCAGATTAAGAGAATAATAAAATATTAAGGGTTTTAAGAAGAAATGTACGGCTCGTGTCATAATGAGTCAAGAATTAATTCCATTAATTTACTCGATGTCACACATCTGCGATGTCGAAAATTTAAAAATTTTCGACATCGAGGCAATAAGGCGCATAAGAATTATTTCATATAATGTTGAAATGGTTGTTATGTGCCTTTTTATTTTTTTGCTACCGTACACTTTTTTGAACTAAGCTAAAGAGCATTCCAAACCGAA
>JBLHWU010000293.1:0-6935 GCA_047629355.1 Saprospiraceae bacterium
AAATCGTTGCATGGTCTACATCACGGAACTATTTTTAAGAGGAAAATAGCGGAATAAAGATGTTTTCAAATTACCCCAATAAATAGTGTCACGTACGTAGTCCTTCTATTGAAGGCGTTTTTAAGTTTTTTAAACGGAAAATAGTCCTGTCGAAAAGTGTCGATTATTTAGGGGCACTTACTTAAGTTAGAAATTGGTGATTTTGTTTTATAAGGGAAAATTAGCTAAAAGTTACAGGTTAAGTAACGGTAAAAAAATAACTCCGCCATCTATCAAGTATTTCTTTTGCCCTTATTTTCCACTTTTGAAACAGTCATTATGTAGAGATAACTCCTATTTCAAAAGTAAAAACTAAGACCAAAATAAATGTTGCCAGATGGCGGACTTATTATTTTACCGTTACTAAATTGCTTTTTACGAATTCCCTAAAATTCTTTTTTTAATAAAAAGGCTTCATCAAAAAATAAAGAAAGCCGAACTAATCCACTTCTTTTGTATCTTTGCGCCCAAATTCGGTGTATAGCTTTTAAGCTAGGCGTAGGCTGAAGCCTACACACCTAAAAACAAACAACGAGAATAGTGGAAATTATTAATTCAGAATACATCGGAAGTTTTCCAAATGAAACCTTGTGTCCGAAAGACCGCCGTCCAGAATATGCATTTATTGGTCGGTCAAATGTTGGAAAATCCAGTCTTATCAATATGTTGTGCGACCGAAAAAACCTCGCACGGACATCGAAGCAACCTGGAAAAACGCAATACCTCAATTATTATTCAATTGACAAGGTGTGGCATTTGGTAGATTTACCGGGCTATGGTTATGCCAAAATTTCTAAGAAGAAACGGGCAGAATGGAAAGAGATGATTTATACTTATTTTGAAAAAAGGGAGCAACTCAACTGTGCAATGGTGTTGGTGGATGCGAATATTCCGCCACAGAAAATCGACATTGAATTCATGGGTGTTTTGGCAGAAAGAGGCGTTCCGTTTGTGATTGTTTATACAAAAACGGATAGAATGACACCCAATCAAAAAGAGTCGAATATTGCGAAGATTCGTAAAGAATTATTGAACCATTGGACAGAATTGCCGCAAGAGTTTATTACTTCGTCTAATTCGGGAGAAGGTAAAGAGGAGATTCTCGAATTCATTGATACGGTGAATCAGCGGGTTTTGAGTGGAAAATAAAAGACGGCGTACGACTGCTCATGTTGTATGAGAGCTACCTAAAAAGCACCTTGATTTCATTGCGAAATCAAGGTGCTTTTTAGGTATTAAAACCTCCAGTTGCCATAAATTGACAACCGAACGCCGTTTTTACTTATCAATATAAACGCGCTGTGACTGCATAATCACTTCACCCGGAGTCATGTTATTGACTGCTCGAATGCGCTCCACATTCGTTCCATAGTCCCGAGCGATACTAGATAAAGACTCGCCATCTTGTACAATATGTACTCGATAATCCACCCCTCCCGAACGTGGCGCAAGATAAGTTCCGTTGTAATTAGAATAAACAGGCGTTGTATTTCCGTAATCCTGTTGTACAATTGCTGCGGTTGTATTTTTATAAGGATGCGGTTGGCCAAGATTGGAAACAGCCTTGTTTTCTTCACAAATCGTCACACGTAGTACCTGACCAGCGTAGATACCTTCGCGCTCACCCATACCGTTCATGTATCGAAAACGCGCTTCGGTAAAGCCGTAAGTTTGTGCAATTGCTGCAACATTTTCACCATTCATTACCGTATGATAATTTCCCGCGCTAACCCATGCAGGCGTACCACCAGTAGCGTAAGTATTATCATAAGTTGGACGTGGTCGAGTGGTGGTATTATTATTACCGCTATAATTTCCTGAATTATTGTTTGTTGTATTTGGACGATAACCAGTATAGCCTGTATTGTTGTTTGTACTGGTATTCGTCGTCGATTTTACGTCATCACGGGTTACTGGTGGTGTCACAACGGTCGGCTGTGGCCGCTTAACAACATTAGAATTATTGCTTGCCGTAGCCGTTACTTTCATTTCTTGACAAGGATTAATGCTATTAGAATTTTGCATATCATTCCAAGTGCGCAACTGCGCCAAAGAGATGCCATAACGACGAGAGATACTGTATAATGTTTCACCCGTTTTAACAATATGCCAGCCTTCGCGGGTCACATTTGGACACGGAGATGCTGCTGCGCCTCTTGCTGAAAACGTAGGCTTTGTATTAACCCGAGTATTGTAACGGTCTGTGTTATAAGACGTGACAACAGATTTTGGTGCTGGATTGTCAAAACTTTCCGCTTGACTTCTTGAACAAGATAAATTAATGATTTCGTCCAACTTTTGACCGTCAATGGACTGCAATCGAATGACGTTGATTTTGGTATTGCCTTTTGCCAAAATAACCGAACGTTTTTCTAATATTCCAAATCCTGGAGAAAAGGTAAATTCTTTATAATTTTTATCTTTCAAATCAGCAGTCTTACGTAAAATATACCCTTTTTTACACTGCTCAAAATCAACACCGTCCAAATAGACTTGCTTTTTTGAACCTTCCATAGCCAAATTTTTAGAATAGACAGGCTTTTCTAAGTTAATAGAGAAAATCACATCATCCGAGGTATATTCCACATATGGTCCAACCATATAATAAAAGCTGGCTTCTTTGACTTCCATCGTATAATAACCGTTGCGGTCTTTGCGAACTACTGCCATCTTACGTTTTCCATCATTGATATCTTGAACGATTTTACGATTGATAATCCATGTTTCGCAAGCACGCGTACCTGTAGGCTTGGCTTGCGAATATTTTTTCGTTTTCTCGTTGACCTCCAGCATCACGTATTGTTTCCCACCCATTTCCATGCGGTAGGAAACGAAAGTCTCGTTATTTTTACTGTCTTGCAACTGATAAACGTATTGGTCCATGCAGTCGTCATTGTATTCGATATAGCCCGTTTGAGCAAAACAGGTGAAGCTTAGCAGGAGAGCGATGACGCCCAGTAGTTCTCTTTTCATAATAGTATTGATGTTAAGTTTTTAGCTAAAATGGTACGCAAGATTATTGCCTTTTAACGATATTTCTAAGGGGTTTTATTGTGCCTTTAAAATGCTAAGTTATTGATTTGTAACGAATTAAATGTGCTTTTGTTCGTTTTTTTACATCAAATTCAGTCAATTTGTTCAAAGATAACCAGTTTCTGCCAATAAATCAATCTCTGCGTATCAAGATTTGTTATATAAACAACTTCACCGCTGCCAATTGTTCACCGAAACATTTTTTCCTTACCTTTAGGCTTTCTGAAAGGAAGTCAATCTATGAAATTTAAATTTCCAAAAATAAAAGACATCAAAACCGTTTTACTTGAACATCCTGACCTCTTGCGGTTTGTGGATTGGACGAAGCGGACATCATTGCCTGGTTTTTTTACCATACCAATCTATGACGTTATTGTTTTTTTGTGGAATGAAATCTTGCGATTTGACCTTGGGACTCGCGCCAATTCGATGGCATTCAGCTTTTTTTTAGCCTTGTTTCCTTCCTTAATATTTTTGTATTCTTTGGCAACGCATTTTCCAATTTACGAAAATTTCAAAGAGGAAATTAACAATCTAATTGACCAGATTATGAAAAGTGAGGCGGGTGATTTAGTCAAAAATAGCATTCCAGAAATTTTTGACCCTAAGTCTGGCGTACTTTCTTTAGGATTTATTTTAGCGATATTTTTTGCGTCAAATGGTATCTTGGCGATGATGCGAAGTTTTGAAAAATCCCATTTAAAACATACTTTTAAAAAGCGTTCGTTGCTTCGTAAACGACTGGTTGCTATTGGGTTAACTTCTTTATTAGGGGTATTGCTTTTTGCATCTGTTATCCTCGTTATGATGGGTAATTTCTTGATTAATTTTGTCACGGAACTCGCGTGGTTATCTGATTTTACAGGTGTTTTATTGCAAATTTTTCGATGGTTAGTTACACTTGCGTTGATTTATAGCGTCATCGCAGCTATTTATCGCTTTGGCGCAGCGACAATAATTAAATTTAAATTTTTTACTCCTGGGGCAACATTAGCGACCGTTTTATCGATATTAACTTCAGTAGCTTTTTCCTACTACGCTTCTTCATATGGACGATATGATCGATTTTATGGACCCGCAGAGGGAACAATTGTCGGGATAATCGTTTTAATGTTGTGGATTCAAATCAATTGCTTTATCTTATTGGTAGGATTCGAATTGAACGCGAGCATCGCGGTCAATCGAGATTTGAAATCGAAAGTAGAAGGAGATGATGATTAATTAAAAATGAAGAATTAAAAATGAAGGATGATTATGATGTGAGTCAATTCTTCATTTTTAATTCTTAAGTAATTTACGTTGTGACGAAATTTAAAAAAAGGGGCTTAATTTTTTTCCTCGTAATTGGTGTTTTAACGTTGCTGCTATTTTTAGCGGGCAACTTTTTTGGTCAAAAATTTGAAGTACAAGTTCGTACGGCGATGAATAATGTTTTTGAACCACAAATTGACGAATTAAATGTTGATTTTTCTTTTCTCCGACATTTTCCACACCCAAGCATGTGGATTACTGATTTGCAATTGGTAGCGCATCGAGGTGATACTTTACGCGATATTTTATCCTTGGACAAGGCAGAATTTCAGTTTGATATTTATAAATTCATCAAAGGAGATTTTTCGCTTCGAGTAGTTAAAATTAGTAATGGTGAACTTCTTTTTTACACCAATGAAAAAGGCGAAAACATTCGTCCTTTCCAATACAATGAGGTGGAAGAAGCCAAGAAAAAGCAGAAATTTGAATTGGCTTTTCCAAAAATAGAAGTGGAAAATATCATAGTTCGTGGCGACAACCGGTTTAAAAATGCACAATGGAAAGTATCGGCAAAATCGGCTGATTTGAAAGGGGAATTAATTGGTACAAGAATCTTTTTAGAGGGTGACGTCCATGCGGTTTTAGATACTTTTCAAAAAGACGGGCGCGTTATTTTAAAAGAACTATCAATCGATATTCATACGCAATTTAAACTCGATAATGAAGCGAAAGTTAGCACGTTTACAGATGCTCGTTTAAAAATCGAAAATGCAGAATTTGAAGGCAACGGCACGATTACGACACAATATCCTGTCGGCAGTATTTTGGATATAAAATTAGCAGGGAAGGACGGTTTTCAGTCGATTTTAGGCTTGTTACCAGAAGAATATTTAGCAAAATTTAAACAAACGAATCCTGACGCAAAGTTCGATACGCAGCTTCATATTAATGGCTTGGGTGGTCCCAAGCATTCGTCCAAAATTGACATTTCAGTCATTGCAGAAAATGCAAAAGTAGAAATGACGGAATATCCCGTTGTTTTAGAAAATGTCAATTTCGCGGTAAGTTATACTACAGGTGATTTAATTTCAAGAGTAGATAATCATTTGGTTGTCAAAGATTTATCGGCAATGCTTAACGGGCGTCCTATCTTGATTAATGCGGATTTAATAAACTTAGATACCTTGCAAATCACCTTGGATTTTGATTTAAATATTGATTTAAATGATTTTTATAAAATTATTCCCATAGCGGGCGTGGATGAGGTTGGCGGTATTTTAAAGCTCAAAGGCAACTACGAAGCAAAGGATAGGTTATTAGAAAATAGGCTACCAAAATTAAATCTGGATGGCTCGATTTCGTTAAATGATAATTTGCTTTCCGTAGGTGGTAAAAAGTTCAAAAATCTCAATGGAAAAGTGCTGATTAAGAACGACCGATTAACCTTTAATAGCATCAACGGAACGTTTTCGAGTATTCCTTTTGAACTCAGTGGAAAGGCTGACAATACTTACCGTTTTCTATTAGATATCAAAGAAAATGTCATCGCCAAAGTCGATATCAAATGCGAATCTATTTATCTCAATTCCGTTTTTCAGTCCTTATCAAACAAAGGTAAAAATACACAAAAAAAGAAAAAAACGACAGAACATCCGCTTGATTTTCCAGATTATTTGCGAGGGGACATGCAGATTTCTGCATCCAAAATGTACTATAAAGATGTAATTGCTAAGAGGGTTCGCGCCAAGTTTTCTCTTTCCAAAAATCAAATTAATATTCCATATTTAAAGATGGATATATTGGATGGAAAATTTGGTTTAAATGGACGTTTTGTAAAAAATAAAAGAGACAATTTTACGCTTTATTCCAATGTCAATATTGTAAGAATCAACACCAAGACCTTGCTTGAATTGTTTAATAATTTTGAGCAAGAAGTCTTAACTTCCAAACAAATCGAAGGGCGGTTGACAGCAGATTTAAAATTAGCTGGTGAATTGGACAAGGAGTTACAGTTTTTAGAAAATGATTTCTCTTATCGCGCCGATTTTACCCTTGATGATGCGGAGTTGAATAATTTTGAACCGCTGACCAAAGCCTTCACTTTTTTGAAAAAAGAGGAAGCTGCTAATTTAATCATTAAGGATTTAAAGGGACAAGCGATTTATCACCGCAATCAATTGCTAATTCCGAATTTGGAGTTTAATAGCAATATCTCCTATATCACTTTCTTTGGAAAACGGCAGGCGGATGAGTACATGAAATTTCATGCAGAAGTAAGTTTAGCCGACCTCTTATTCAAGTCAAAAAAGAGGAAATTAGCGGAGTTGTTGGGCAAGCGAAAATCTCAACGGGGAAAAATGAATGCTCGGGTCGAAATTAGTGGAAAGCCCTATCAATTAGGAGTCAAGCCGAACAGCAAAGATACTTGGTTGGATACGAAACGAGAGGTGACGCGGCAGTATAACCGAAAGAAGCGGAGTTATTTTACTTGGTGATTTAATATCGTGTAAGGGAGTTTGTAATAAATAAGCTACCCAAGATGACGCAGCTATTTTTTCTTTTAAAGATGTTAAAAAAAGCGAGCATAACTGGTTATTTGAGGCTTTTTTTAG
>JBLHWU010000294.1:0-6880 GCA_047629355.1 Saprospiraceae bacterium
CCTTTTCCCTTCTAAAAAACACAAAAAATAGTTCCGTAACGAAGGCTATGCAACGATTTTTTGAATTCTTTAGAAGAAAAAATTACGGCGCATTATGGTCCAACTTATTAAATCGTTTTTACTAAGCATAATTATGACAAAGATGGCAAAATAAAAAGCCATCAAATTCAAAATTGCATTTCCATTTTAATACTGCTTTAACAACAGTGTCTTTGGTTAAAACAATTTACAATTTGACTCAACCAATAGAACAACGAAAACCATTTTCTATGGCAGATATTAAAGTCCAATATTTCAATGAACACATCGTAGATTTAATTATTACCGAGTGTGGGATTGACCCACACCAGCCAAAAATTAAAGCTATCAGAAATAAAATCATTAATCTTGGTAAAATCAACCTTAATAGGGCTTGAGTTTACCACGAACTATTGTTACTAAGGAATGCGAAATAAATAAAGTTAGATTATTGAGAGAGCGGTTTTGTTCTTCCTTTTTGCTTTGAAAGTGCCATTTATGTTGATATAATGAGCATTTTAAAAGTGAAAAATGAGGGCAAAATATTCTCTCAAGAGTCTGAGTTTATTTAATTCGCATTCCTTAGCATCAGTTAAATAAGTTATTACCTTATCGCGATATTACGATTTTATAATAAAAACGATAGTTTTAAAAGTCTAATTTTCATTTTCATCCAAGCATTCCCTTGTTTTATCAATAAAATCTATTTTTTATGAAAATAAAAAGCAATCTTTCGACTTCCTTAGTAACGACAAAAGAATGAGTCCGACATCTGTCAAGTATTTCTTTTGCTCTTATTTTTCACTTTTGAAACAGTCATTATGTAAAGATAATTTCTATTTCAAAAGTAAACATCTTTTGTCATTTCGACCGAAGTGGAGAGAAAGAC
Organism: Saprospiraceae bacterium; assembly: GCA_047629355.1. Classification (GTDB taxonomy): domain Bacteria; phylum Bacteroidota; class Bacteroidia; order Chitinophagales; family Saprospiraceae; genus CAYUNA01. The sequence goes on from JBLHWU010000294.1 coordinate 908, forward strand.
TAAAATAAACGTTGCCAGATGTCGGACTCATTCTTTTGCCGTTCCTTAATTTGACTAATTAAAATCAATCAAATGCCAGTTTTAGAAATCAACAACCTCACTAAAAAATACGGCGCTATCACTGCGGTCAACAACCTTTCGTTGAGTGTTGAAAAAGGAAATATCTACGGCTTCCTCGGACCAAATGGTAGCGGAAAAACGACGACACTCGGGATCGTTCTTGGTATTCTGCACCAAAATTCTGGTACGTATCGCTGGTTTGATGGCAAATATGGGGACAATGCCCGTCCGCACTTGGGTGCATTGCTTGAAACGCCCAACTTTTACCCGTATATGAATGCGGAGGATAATTTGAAATTGGTGGCGCACATCAAGAGAATATCGAATCCAAAAATTGATAAATTACTGGAATTGGTGAATTTAGCACACCGCAAGAAAGACAGCTTCCGCACTTATTCCTTGGGGATGAAACAACGATTGGCGATTGCTGCGGCGATGATTGGCGACCCGGAAATCTTGATTTTCGATGAACCCACCAATGGCTTAGACCCGCAAGGTATCGCTGAAATACGGAATACGATTATGAAAATTGCGGCGCGAAACAAGACGATTTTGATGGCAAGTCACATGTTGGATGAGGTGGAAAAGGTTTGCTCGCATGTCGCAATTATTAAAAATGGAAATTTATTGGCAACAGGTCCTGTTGGTTCAATTTTGAGTGATGATAAATTGATTGAAATTGGCGCGGAGAACATGGTAGCTTTGGAAAGTTTATTGAAAGCACATCCCGCCATTCGAAAAATTGACGCAAAACCTGGGCACTTATTATTAGGCGTCAATCCTGAATTATCGACTAATGCGTTAAATCATTTAGCCTTTCAAAAGGGCATCACTTTAACGCATTTGGTGGCAAGACAAAAGAGTTTGGAATCCGAATTTTTAGAAATTACGAAGTAAGACCGATAGCAACCAAATCAACTAATTCAAGCAATCAACTTAATAACCAACATATGCTACATTTACTCAAACTCGAATGGCTCAAACAAAAGGAATTTACCATCTTTCGAGTGATGACGATTCTGTTTTTAATCGCGTTACCGTCGCTATTGCTTATCGCTAAATCGTTTACCATTTCACCGGACAGCATGCCGCCATTTATGCCGACGGTAGACAGCCTTTTTCAATTTCCCAACATTTGGCAATGGCTTGGATATATCGGTAGTTGGCTTACCTTTTTCTTTATGGGCTTCCTTGGCGTGTTGATGGTGACGAATGAATATTCCAATAAAACTTTGCGTCAAAATATCATTACAGGCTTGAGTCGAACGGAATATTTTTTAAGTAAATTGTACTTTATTTTAGCAATAAGCCTCTGTGTAACCGTATATTATACCATTTGGTGTCTACTTTTCGGATTTGCGCATACGGAAACGGTTTATTTAAATACCGCCTTGAAAAATGCAGATTATATCTATCGTTTTTTCTTGATGAGTACGGGATATATGAGTTTAGGATTGTTGATTGGTTTATTGATAAAACGGACGGGTATTGCTTTGTTTTTATATTTAGCTTATGTGATGATTCTCGAAAAGATTATTCGCTATGCAGTGCATTTACAAATATTCAAACATCAATCCATGAAGTTTTATCCTGTTAATTCCTTTTCAGATTTAGCGCCTTTTCCGTATACAGAAATGGCGGCAGATTTTGCGAAGAAAGAAGGATTTGATTTTTTCTTGTCCCCAATGCAAGCGGTGATTACTGCTTCTGTTTTTGTTTGTTTATTTCTATTCTTAAGTTATCAAAAGTTACAGAAAGGGGATTTATAAGCGTTACTTTTTTACAAAAAATTCAAGCGACTCATCAAAGTCGTTTTGTGGGCCCGACTAATCGGAATCACTGTTTTTTCAATCACCAAAGAACCATCTTCTATGTCCTTAATTTTTTGCAAATTGATAATAAACGACCGATGAACTTTCAGAAACCGAGGGTCTTCCAGTTTTTCTGCAATACCGCTTAAAGTTCCATGAATGATATGGCTTCCAGTTGCTGTTTTAATGCGCACATAATCGCCTGCATTTTCAAAAAAGAGAATGTCATCAAAATCTAAACGGATGAATTTGCGGTCTTCTCGAATGTAAATTTCTTTAGTGGTTTGTTTAAAATTATCATTTTTTTCCGATTGTTCTATCGCTTTATGGACTGCTACTTGAAACCGAGGGAAGGTAATTGGCTTTTTTAAATAGTCAACCGCCTGATATTCAAAGGCTTCGTGCGCATACTCTGTTTTGGACGTGGTGAAAATGACTTGAGGTAAAACAGGCAGTTTTTCCAGCAATTCAATACCTGTTAAGTCAGGCATCTCAACATCCAAAAATAATAAATCAACTGGCGTAGTTTGCAATATTTCTAATGCATCTTTTGCATTTTCACAAATGTGTAAAATGTCTAATTGCCCGTTTTTTTTAATTAATCGTTCTAATGATTTTCGACACATGAGGTCATCATCGACAAGGATACAGGTTAAATTCATGCTTTTTCTATTTAAAAAGGGGGGCATAATTAATGCAACAATCCTTAAATAACTATCTAATTAATTTAACAGTTGAGAAGCGAGAAAATCCTAAGATTTTCGAGCTCCAAAAAACACAGTGCGGCGGGTTCTTTAGGGGCAAAAACGGGTTTATAAAACCATTTTTGCCCCTAAAACTTCCTTTGTTCCAGAAAGGTAGTTATTTCTGATTCATTGCACTAATTTTTTCAATGATTACTTAAATGTAGCTAGCATATTATTCAAGTCTTCTTTCAAAACAGGTAAAAAACCTTTTAGTTCTTGAATAAGATGGTGGTACTTAGGCGCAATTTTAGTTTTATCTGGAGTAGTTTTAATTTGCTTTTCTATGTCCTCTGTTTTTTTGTATAAATCCGTTAATCCAACCATAGAAAAAGCGGGTTTACACTTATGGCTAAGTGTCCTTGCTCCTTTCCAATCTTCTTTTTCAATAAATGTTCCTATCGAATAAATTTCTGGCAACGTTACGTTTAAAAATGTTTCAAACATATCTGCTGCATATTCCAAGTCGCCTTCATAAATTTCATTTAAATAAGCGACATCTAATTTTTCATTGAATACAAAAGAGTCCTTGGTAATTGGTGAAGGCAAATCCATAAGGGGATCATTCAAAAAACGCAGTTTTTCAATGAGTGTATCTGGTTTAAAAGGTTTAGAAATATAATCCGTCATGCCTACATCAAAGGCCTTAGTCTTTTGACTAAGCAAAGCAGAAGCGGTCAAAGCAATGATGCTGGTGTACTGATTTGGATTGGTTTGGTTTCTAATGGCAATCGTTGCTTCATATCCATCCATTATAGGCATTTGTACATCCATAATGATGACATCAAATTTTTCTTTCATAGCCATCTCGACGGCTTCTTTACCATTGTGCGCCATTTTGAAAGCATAATTCCATTTTCTCAATAACGTGGAAATATATTTTCGATTCATATAATTATCCTCTACGACCAATATTTTTTTCGTAGCATTTTGCTGATTGAAAACTTTATAATTCTTCCGTTGTTTCACCTCTATTTTTCGTCCAGTATCTTTAAAAACTAATTGAACAATAAAAGTAGATCCTTCACCCAATTCACTTTCTACGGCAATTTTACCGTTCTGCAAATCAACGAGTTGTTTGGTAATGGTCAGTCCCAAACCAGTGCCACCAAATTTTCGTCTAGTATCACCATCGACTTGTCTAAAGCTCTGAAAAATAAGGTCTAATTTCTCTTCAGGTATGCCAATTCCTGTATCTGATACTCTAAATTCAAACGTTTTTTCCTGACCTTTGATGGCAATCAAATTAACGTGAATATGAATGTGTCCTTCTGTCGTAAATTTGGTTGCATTCCCTAATATGTTCAATAAAATTTGGTTTAGCAATAAATCATCACCAATCATCAAATTATTCAATCCCTGCCCGACAAAAGCAGTTAGTTCAATAGGACGTCCTTCTAGTTTTAATTGAAAATTCTTCTCCAGACTTTTAATGATTCCTCGCAAATCAAATTCTTTTTCCTGCACTTCTAATTTCCTTGCACGGATTTTAGATAAGTCTAAAACATCTGAAATTAACTGGTGCAATAAGTCAGAAGAACTTTTCAAGACCGAGAGATATTCCATTTGTTCTTCGGATGGCTCGGTATCATATAAAAGATGCGACATTCCAATAATTGCATTGAGTGGCGTCCGAATTTCATGGCTCATATTGGCTAAGAATTGCTTCTCTGCTTCTTGAGCATCTTCAGCAATTAGCTTCGCCAATTCTAAATCTTGTTGCAATTTTTTTTGCTTTGAAATATCATAATGAATGCCCATTGTACTGGTTATAGTGCCATCGGAGTCCATAATTGGTGCGCCGCTTATCAACACCCAAATCAAATCGCCATTTTTCTTCCTTAGTTGTATTTCATAGATACCCGCTTTACCTTTCGTGCGGTCTTCGCTTTGTTGTTTTAATACGGAGAGATACTTATCATTAGGAAGGAGCATTTTGACGGCACTTTGTCCAGTCAATTCAGTGAATGAATAGCCAACCATTTCACAAAAACGGGGATATGGCTTGATAATCATTCCTTCTAAATCTACTTCCATCAAGCCCAATTCCATATTTTCAATAATACCTCGATAGCGTTCTTCACTTTGTTGCAACTCATTCTCAAATTGTCGCTGTTTGGTGATGTTTCTCGCCACCACTGTACCTTCCTTCAATGCTCCTTTTTCAAAAAACAGCGTAACATTTTGTCCAATCCATAACCAACTTCCTGATTTAGACTTCAATGGAAACTCGAAATAACTTTGTTCTTTTTGAGTATTAATGGTACGCAAATAAAAACGAATGACTTCCCCTCGGTACTCTTTGGGTACAAATTCCCAAAAATGTTTATTATAAATTTCGTCGTCGTTGTAGCCCAGGATTTCAGACCCTACAGAGTTGAAATAGATAATTCTACCTTCTGAATTAATTCGATAGATAATATCGTGCGCATTTTCAACAATCCGTTGATATCGTTGCTCACTTTTTTCTAACTCTAATCCCTTATTCGTTGCTTTTTGTTCCAATTTCCTGTTAAGAGCCTGCAATTCTTGATTGGTGTTAAATAACTCCAATGCTTTTTGTTCCAAAATACTTTCCGTCTGCTTTCGGGCTTTGATGGCCCTACTTAGTTTGCGTTCTAAAATGGAGACGTCTTTATTCATAGTTTTAATCATTAGCAATATATAATGTAAGTAACATGGAATAATTAATTAGGTTATGTTATAAACAGCTTTTTTTATTAATTTTCTTTGAAAATGTCTTCAATAACGCTTGCTATTCAAGAATTTTTAAATGAAATTATCGAAAAAATTTTGTTTGAAAATTTTACCAAATTAATTACCATGTGTTGTTTAGTAAGGGTCAAAAAATAACGCCACCATTTATCAAGTATTTATTTTGCTTTTAGCCAACCTATCCGCAAACGAGTCTCTAGGTTGAAAAGATTTTGTGAATCTTTTCTGCTATAAACCACTTCGTTCCTACTTTTGAAACAGTCATTATGTATTAGATAACTTCTAGTTCAAAAATGAATACCTCCTGTCATTTCGACCGAAGTGGAGAAAAAGGCTAAAATAAATATTGTTAGATGACGGACTTATCCTTTCACCGTTACTTCGCAGACAGAATGAGGGCTTTCTACTGAAAAATATTAAGTAACAATTCATACACAATTGGCTTCGCCTTGTGTAATGAGGGAGTTTTAGGGAGAAGGGAGAAGGGAGAAGGGAGAAGGGAGAAGGGAGAAGGGAGAAGGTAAAGCCTTTTTTGTTTTTTAATACCCAAACCATCGCGCCGTTAGGCGCGGTGCAGACGGAATAATATTTTTAGGTGAAAGCCTTTCAGACGGAATAGAGTATATTTCATATTGCTAATTTTT
>JBLHWU010000295.1:0-6861 GCA_047629355.1 Saprospiraceae bacterium
CGGTTACGCACCTGCGGGCGCGACAATCTTGGCATTGTGTGCTGATTATCGCATCATGGGCAAGGGGGCAAAACACGTCATGGGCATGAATGAATTTAACATGTCGATGCAGATTCCTGAAATGATGGGACAAGTTTACATCTACCATTTGGGTGAAGTGAAAGCGTGGGAATATGCGCAAACTGCGAAATTATTCAATAGTGACGAAGCATTAGCAGTGGGTTTGGTGAACGAATCGGTAGAAGTTGAGGAAGTGTTGGAACGGGCAGAAAAGCAATTGGCTCGTTATATAAAGGTGTATCAAAAAACGTTTGTCAATACCAAAGCCTATTTTAGAAAAGAGCTATTGGAAATTGCCAGAAATGCCGATATTTCAGAAATGATAAAAGTCATTGTGGCAGATATCGAAGACCCAAAAACGATTGCGTTTATTTCGGGCTTTTTAGCAAAATTGAAAAGAAAATAAAAGAGGTCAGAGGTCAGACCGCTGCGTTGTCAGGGGTCAGAGGATTTCAACCCATTTTTAATAATAGCAAATAAAATCAAAAGGTAGAGAAGCCTGTTTTTTTATCAAAGAATTCAGTTTTTGATTCACTTCGAATCCACCTGACCTCTGACAATAAAAATGGTCTGACCTCTGACCTCTATAAAAAAGAATTATGGAAGCATATATTTATGACGCGATTCGAACCGTTCGCGGAAAAGGCAATAAAAAAGGTGCATTGATGGGCATTACGCCAACCGATTTGGCCGCTCAAACTTTGATTGCATTGAAAGAAAAACATGATTTGGACACTTCTCAAGTTGAAGATGTGATTCTGGGTTGTGTAGGTCAAGTGATGGATCAAGCGGCGAATGTTGCAAAATCTGCAGCACAGCAATCGGGCTATGGCGACCAATTGTGTGGCGTTACGTTGAACCGTTTTTGTGGTTCTGGTTTGGAATCTATCAACCAAGCAGCGGCGTATGTGAAATCAGGTTTTAGAAATTTGATAGTTGCCGGTGGCGTAGAAAGTATGTCCCGTGTAAAAATGGGTTCTGATGGTGGCGGAATGTTTATGGACCCTGCGATTGCAATTCCAGGTAACATCGTTCCTCAGGGAATTTCTGCCGATTTGATTGCCACTTTAGCGGGTTTTTCTCGAAAAGATGTAGACCAGTTTGCTTACGAATCTCAAATGCGAGCAGTGAAAGCTGAGGCGGCAGGTTTGTTTAATAAATCAAGAATCAACGTTAAAGACATTAACGGAATCAACGTTTTGACGACGGACGAAAATATCCGTGCCAGCACAACTGTCGACGCTTTGGGCAACCTAAAACCATCGTTTGCAATGATGGGCTCAATGGCTGGTTTCGACGTAGTTGCGATGGATAAATATCCACAAGTGGAAGAAATCGACCACGTTCACCACGCAGGAAATTCTTCTGCAATTGTGGATGGTGCAGCGATTGCTTTGGTTGGAAATAAGGCCGCAGGTGAGGCTTTGGGCTTGAAACCTCGTTTCATTCTCCGTGCAGCTGCTATTTATGGTACTGACCCAACGATTATGTTGACTGGACCAGCCCCGGCTGCTAAAAAAGCGTTGAAGCAAGCAGGTATGGAAGTTGGCGACATTGATTTGTTTGAATGTAACGAAGCGTTTGCAGCAGTTGCGATGCGTTTTATGCATGAAATGGGCGTGAATCATGACATCGTAAACGTGAACGGTGGTTCAATTGCAATGGGGCATCCACTGGGTGCAACGGGTTGTATGTTGACGGGTACGTTGATGGATGAATTGGAGCGACGTGATTTGAATACGGGGTTGATTACGCTTTGTATTGGTGGAGGAATGGGAATTGCTTCGATTATTGAGCGAGTTTAAATCTGTTTTTTGAAATTTAGGAAAAAAATTAGGGTTTAGTTTTTCATAGGAAGAACCCCCGACCCCTAAAGGGGAGTACATCCGAGGCTATTTTGAATTTGGTGCTTAAAATTTATGTTCTCTATTTTTATTATAAAATAGAAAGGAAAACATTTTATTTAGCAGAATAGTATAAAAATATTGGATGTACTTCCCTTTAGGGGTCGGGGGTTCTTGCCCATGAGAACCACAAAAAAATAATACAATGTCTTCATATAAAAACGATTTTTTATCATACAATATAGATGCTGACGGCATCGCAACCATTACGGTTGACCAAGTCAATGAACCAGCGAATCTCTATTCGCTCGGCTTCATGGAAGAATTTTTTAAAGCTTGTGATACTGCCATTGCAGACGAAACAGTGAAAGGCGTGATTGTCACTTCTGGTCGTCGGATGTTCATGGCGGGCGGTGATTTGCGATTTTTGGCAAAACCAATCGAGGATGTTGAGCAGTTTTACAACTGGATTTTGAGTGCACACAAAAGAGCTCGTGCAGTTGAAACCGCAGGGAAACCATTTGTAGCAGCAATCAACGGAACGGCTTTGGGTGGCGGTTTGGAATTGGCATTGATTTGTCATCACCGAATTGCGATTAATTCAACCAAAATCAAAATTGGTTTACCAGAATGTAAAGTTGGACTCTTGCCAGGTGGCGGTGGAACAGCGAAATTGCCTTATTTAACAGGTATTTCAAAAGGATTGATGTACTTGTTGCAAGGTAAAGAAGTACGACCAGAACAAGCATTGAAAGACGGTATCATCGGCGGATTGGCGGAAAATCCAGAAGATTTGATGGCTAAGTCTAAAGCATGGATTTTGGCGAATCCTGAACCAATTCAACCTTGGGACAATAAGAAGCACCGCATTCCAGGTGGGAATATATGGTCACCAATGGGTGTACAAACCTTGATGGGAGCATCTGGAAATATTTCGAAAATGACGCATGGCAATTATCCGGCGCAGCGATATATTTTGAGTGTTGTTCACGATGGTTTGCAAATTCCAATTGATAGAGCGTTGGAAATTGAAGCGCGGTATTTTACCAAAATCTGCCAAGCACCAGAGGCGAAAAATATGATTCGTACTGGTTTTATGGGCATGCAAGCGGCGAAAAAAGGTAAGGCAAGACCAAAGAATGAGCCAAAATATGAAGTGAAGAAACTCGGTATTTTGGGTGCCGGTTTGATGGGTGCAGGTATCGCTTATGTTTCTGCGAAAGCGGGGATAGAAGTGGTTTTGAAAGATGTAACCTTAGCGGGTGCGGAAAAAGGTAAGGCTTATTCGACGATGTTGTTGGACAAAGCGATTGCTAAAAACCGTTCGACCGAAGCGAAAAAAGAAGCGTTGTTGGCAAATATTCACCCGACAGACGACCCGAAAATGATGGAAGGTTGCGATATGGTGATTGAGGCGGTTTTTGAAAATCCAGCCCTGAAAGATAAGGTGACGAAGGAGACCGAAGCAGTTTTGGCAGCGGATAAAATTTATGGTTCAAATACGTCTACCATTCCAATTACTTTACTAGCAAAATCGTCAGCGCGACCAGAAAATTTCATCGGTATTCACTTCTTTTCGCCAGTTGATAAAATGCCATTGGTAGAAATTATCGTTGGGGAGAAAACGGAAGATAAAGCGATTGCCGCAGCGGTAGATTACACCGTTGCGATTAATAAAGTGCCGATTGTCGTGAATGATAGCCGAGGATTTTTCACGTCTCGATGTTTTGGAACGTATGTTGGTGAGGGCATGTTTTTAATGGAAGAAGGTGTACCTCCAGTGATGATTGAAAACTTGGCGAAAGCACAAGGAATGCCAGTTGGACCGTTGGCTGTTCACGATGAAGTGACGTTGACATTGAGTGTTCACGTTTTCGAAAGCAATCCTGATGCGAAGCAACCTTCTGAAGAACGAGCCTTCAAAATGGTGAAAGATTTGGTGACGAATCACGACCGAAAAGGCAAGAGTTCGGGCAAAGGATTTTACGATTATCCAGAAGGCGGCAAGAAAAAAATCTGGCCAGGTTTGGCGGAGAAATACAATTCTCGCGTCGATGCTTTGGATAAAGAAACCATTGTGAAGCGTATCATGCACCGTCAAGCATTGGAAAGTTACCGATGTTTAGACGAGGGTGTTTTGCGCTCGACGATGGATGGCGATTTGGGCTCGATTTTAGGTTGGGGATTCCCGATTTATACGGGTGGTGCGATTTCGTATATCGACTATGTGGGCATGGATACCTTCATTGAGGAATGTGATGATTTTGCGGCTAAATATGGTCAAAGATTTGCTGTTCCAGATAGTCTTCGAGCCTTGGCGAAAGCTGGGTTGTCGGTTCATGCTTTTGGGAAAAACTAAAAGCAAGGGCAATGGATTGTTGCTTGCGGACATCAAGCAATTGAAAGAACTGGAATTGGTGGCGTATGTGAATAAGATGGGGATTGAGGGGACGGTGAAGGATTTGAAGGCGGATACGTTGAGGAGGGTTTTGGAGAAGATGGGGGAGAATTAAGGTCTTTCCGATTTGCTGAATAGAAACGAAGGCGCAGTTTATCATTTAGGGTAGATTGCGCCTTTTTTAGTTTGAAATTTTTGTTTGTTTCTGGTTTTTGTAACTTTGTTTGATGAGTTATGAAAGTTTAATATAGCTTACGCAAATCTGAAGATTTGACGTAAGCACCGTGTCGCATTAAAAATGCTAACGAGCAGATTCTTTGGTTGGTTAGAGAGAAGGAAGATGTGGAGCGAGCAGTAAGGCCCTACAATTTTAGAAAAACGCAAATAATTAAATTAGAAAATATTTATCTCTACCTTTGTATCGAGTCGAATGAGACAACATTGGGCTGATATTTTATTGTTTACAATTAAGCAAATCAACTAAGCTGGTGAAACGGGCGTAAAATTGACCTATTTTGTACTTTAAAACATCCATTTTGCACCCAAAAAATCAAGAATCAATTTTTTTTGATTATATATTTAACTTTTTTTAATTTTTATTTGCTTTTAACATAGAAATCAGCGACGGGGCTCGCGCGAAGGTTATAGCTGGTTTTGGTTGTTAGACTTAAAATATCAGGTTCCGTTTGATTTTTTTTAAGTCATTCGTGATGTGTTCAATTTCTAATGTCAAAGCCGTAAAACTATTCCATTCCGTTTCTGCATTCCGCATTCCAGTTTTCAAATCCGCTTTGGTTTTTTGCAATACAATTAGTAAGTATCTCAAATTTGGATTCTGTTCCAATTCAGCAGATATTTCTTTGTCTTCTTCAAGGCAATAAACAACTTCAAATTCTTCTCTGTTTTCATCTTTCGGAATTCCATTGGTTTTGCACAAATATAAATTGTAAATAGTGTCTTTCAAGGTTGGGTTCAAATTACAGACAACGGATGGCGCTGCGAATAGTTGCCGATTACGGAGTACTATACTATCAAGCCGTAATGAACTTAAACCGTGCTGCAATTCCTGAATTTACTAACATACGGTAATTATTTATGAGCGCGTGTTATCACACGTTCTGATCTTATTGTGATATTGAAGTCAATACGTTTTTAGTCAGCTAACAAAAAAGATAATTTAACACAGGTCCCCTTTTCATTATTGGGCGAATAACTAATTTCCCCATTGTAAAACTCAATAAGTTTAATTGCAGTAATTAATCCTAAGCCCAGGCCTTGTTGTTCCATTTTATCCCGATTGAATTGAGTAAATGCTTCAATGTTATTTTTTGTTATCCCATTTATACCAATTCCTATATCGCATACAGAAATATGAACAAAATTTTCATCTGTTAAAACTTCAATATGCACAGTATCTCCTTTCTTTGAAAACTTAAATGCATTATCTACAATGTTGGAAATTATAATTTCAAAATGACCTAATGAAATTTTAGCATCAAAAATATTTGGGTTTATTTTTAGGTCTGAAAGCCGATTGTATTTTGTAGCAACTTGTTCACACTGGTTAAATAACATTAGGGCTCCAAACTCAATTATTTCGCTCTGCAGAAGATCCTTTTTTGATTCATCATTTAATAGTAATTCTACTTCAGTGTGATATATAAATTTTTTAATTGTGTCATGAAGCCGATTCCCTGATTCGAAAATTGCTTCAGAAAATTGCAGGATTTCTTCAGGACTTATTTCAGTCGCATATTCTTTTAGTAGGGATGAGAACCCAATAATCCCATTTAAGGGAGTTAAAAGTTCGTGCGGAATGGCTTGTGATATATTATTTTGTAAAGTTTCTCTTTTTTCTTTTTCTGAATACTTTCTATTTGCTGCTTTTTTCAGCCTACTTTTAATGGAGTCAATTAATAAATCAATGTTAAATGGTTTGGTAATGTAGTCGTCAGCACCTAATATCATCCCTTGTCTTATATCATCCATTGTTGCTTTAGCCGAAAGAAATAGAAATGGGGTGTCTTTTAGAACAACATCATGTTGAATTTCATTAAACACTTGATAACCATCTTTAATAGGCATCATAATATCGCATAAAATTAAGTCAGGACTGTATTCTTTCGCACGATCAATACCTTCCTGTCCATTTTCAGCAGTTATTACATCCATTCCTTCAAAACCTAAGATATCCTTAAGTTCTTCTCTGATAGATTGAGTGTCCTCGATGACTAAAATTTTTAAATTTTTCATTCTTTTGATTTTTAAATACAGTTAAAAATTCTTTTTGCAATTAAATCGTTCCTTCATGTGGAATAGAAACGATAAATGTTGATCCATTATTTAGTTTGCTTTCTACTTTTATTTTGCCCTTATGTAAATCAATTGCTGTTTGTAAAACAGATAACCCAAGTCCTGTTCCTTGAATATTACCAACATTTTTGCCCCGATGGAAAGGTTCAAAAAGTGATTTTTGATCTTTTTCAGAAATCCCAATACCCTGATCTGTGACCGAAAGAATAACTTCGTTTTCTTCTTGTCGGATTTCAATTATAATGC
>JBLHWU010000296.1:0-6839 GCA_047629355.1 Saprospiraceae bacterium
TAGCTTAATAAACTGGGATAATCCCGAGCATTTAGAGTTTGGTCTGCTACCAAATGCATTGCCGTATTATTGGGAATATCAATTACTCCAAAGCCACTAAGTTCTAATCCCCATTTTGTTCTACCAGCACAACCTGACCAAAAGTGACTAAATTCCTAGTGTCTGTTTTCCACTTTTAGAAATATAACTTGGGTCAAAACCAATTCCACAATCAGAGGAACAAAATTGAGCAGTCAACAACTCATTGAATTTCACAAAATCAAAGGTGCGACCATAATTTTCTCGAAATGTACTCTCATTCAGTTCGCTGTAACGACTCATGTTGAGAAAATTATGACGCCCCCTGAGACGACATTGCAAATCAAAATTTTCTATCAAAAATTTACGCTGACATTTGTTTATCTCTGGCATTTTGTCCAATATTGCTGCCGTGAGTGTCTTGACATTCATAGGTGAAAGTTTGTTTAGTTTGTTTTGTCACTCACTAAGTAAAAACGATTCAATAACTTGGGCCATTATGCTTGTCCTTTTCCCTTCTAAAAAACACAAAAAATAGTTCCGTAACGAAGGCTATGCAACGATTTTTTGAATTCTTTAGAAGAAAAAATTACGGCGCATTATGGTCCAACTTATTAAATCGTTTTTACAAGAGATGTGGATTGAGTAATTTTTAATCTAACTACGTGTCAGATATCTTGACTATCTCCATATTGATGGATACCGAAAATAGATGCAGAACGTTTTGCGACACCAACGAATGCCTCAACGCAGATCCTGTAACAACTTACGTCTTGCCTTTTCAAAAAAATCATTATTAAGCACATAGAAATTTAAAGTTGCTTTTTGACCTTCCATACTGATAGTTACCGGGCTGGAAATGATGATCCATGGATTGGTGTAAATTGCTTGTTCAATTTTTTGTTTTAACTCGGTGCTACTGGTTTTTATATTTTCATCCAGTACAAATGTCTTGAATAAAATTTTTGGTTTGCTTTTCTGACCAATCTTTATTTCCGTATTAGCGAGGCGATATGGAATCAAAATTTCTTCTCCTATCGTACTCTCCATTTTTATGTCTCGATTCCCAAATTCTACAATTTTTCCGGAATGGCCATTGACCACGACGGAATCTCCTAGCTGTATTTTATCTCCAAGTTTCATGATAATACCCGTGAAATAATTTCTCCAAAAATCGAAAAAAGCAAAAATAATAAGGGTGAGTAAAATAACCGTCACGGGTAAACTTGCCACTAAAGCATAATACACCAATGATAAGAAGAAAATCGCCCATACGATAATCTCCAATCTGGCAACACTTTTACGATGTGCCTGTCCATTGTCTTTCAACAAAATAATCGGTAGGATTAATCTTTTATAAAGGCTAAAAGTTGCAAAAATAGCCCAGCCCAGAATAGTCAGGACAAATAACATGGAAAAAGGAATTCCGTTTATAGTCAGCATTTTTTAAATTTTTTGAGCAGCGAGAAAATCTTAGGATTTTCGAGCTTCATAAAAACAACTGCGCGCTGCCTGCGGCAGCCCGGGTGGGATTCTTGAGGAATAAAAGCGGTTTTACAAAGCACTTTTATTCCTCAAACTCCCTTTGGTCATATTAAGAAGGAGGCAAATAATAACCTCTTCCCTTATCAATTTATTAAATTCATTTCACTAAGCCATTTTTCAACATTTGGCTTGACAATATTATTTAGCGTGTAAGTATTTTTTCCAACCTCATCAAGCATTCCAGATTTTAACAAGTCCAATAAAAAGGGACCTAGCTCTGTTTCGTCTTCGCCAAAAAAATCTGCTATTTTTGTTCTAGTCAAGTTTTTATTGATTAAAAACTGGTAAAGTAAAACCTTCCAATAAGGTTCGCTTACTTTAAGGGTCTCCAACTTAGGATGTTCCGCTAAGTAAATTTTATTTTCTGTAAAAGATTCAATTTGCCGTAACCAGATTTGTAAGCCCAGACCAATATTGCCTTCACTTTCTGAATGAATTTTATTCATTAGCTGATTGAAATATTTCCCTTCCAATTTATTATCATCACCCCGAAAAGAAAGGTCTAATCCCCCTACCCTATGTCTTTCCAAAATGATTGTCCGCATAGCATCTTTACTAACCAGAGGTAGTACGATGGTTGTCGTAATCAATTCTTTAAGTGCTCTATGTTTACTCAGCGCCTCCATCGCATGAAGATTAACGTTTAAAATAAAGGTATGCTTCTTATAAAATTTACTAAGCATTTTAATTAAAATACTCAAAGCATCTTTTTCCAGATTTCTATCCCACCAGACTTCAATATCATTGATAATTATTATCGAATCAGGAGCCATACTGAAAAGGCATTGTTCGACATCCCCTGACTTTCCGGTTGCGCTTGCAAAAGTATGATTCAACACCTTAATCGTTCCCTGCTTACCGAGAGAATCAATCTTAAATACCTTGCCTTTAAATTTATTGTTTGCGATATACTGAGAAAAATGGGTTTTCCCAGCAGCGCTTTTTCCGGCAATCAAAATAGCACCATTTCGCTCTTGTGCAATAGCATTATCAATCATTGACAGTTCCCGATCTCTGCCGAGATATTTATTTTGAACTGGTAAATGTTTTCCCTGAAACAATTGCTTATAATAAAAAGGTAAATTCTCCAGAACTGATTTGGCGGGGTACATGCCATTTCTAAAACTTAGACCTAACTCAACATTACTTTTTAAATTGTATTTTGATTCAAAAACAGAGACATCTGATTCATGTTTTTTTGCGTAGTAGCTGCTGTTCACCCCTTGGTATAAATCCGAAAACTTGGTTTTTACCTGCTCATTAAATTTTGCAAAGCCTTTTTTTCTTTTGGACACACTGATATAGCGACTCCAGTTATCAGCATGCTCTGCGAGGTACCGGGTATCTAATTCCATTTGCAAATCATATTCTATCGAACGAATATCCTCCTGAAATCGCAATTTTGTATTTTCAAAAAACGCATGGTCACTTTCAAATTTCGGCAACACTTTTTCCAGCAATTGAGCGTTTTCTTCCAGCTCTCTGGAGTCTATTAAAGAAGATTTCAATAAATTAATCCGGTTAATCTGATTGAAATAAGTACTGGACATCTGACTTAAATAACGCTCTAAAAGATTTTGGACTGGTCCGTTTAATTTAGATTCTAAAATAAAATCGACAATCTTGGGCAAGTCCAAACTAATGGGTAAAATCCCTTCCAGTTGAAGCGTTTCAAAATCTTCCACCAAGGCTTTGCTCATCAATACCGCATCGTCCCTGATAATCTGTGGAATTAATGCCGTTTCTGTTTTAAGACCTTGGAGCAGTGTTTCTATGTTTTCAAAAGCATTTTCATCCACGCTAAATTCCTCAATAGCATCAATTGCTCCATCCGTTCTAAAAGCTTCGACAAGAGAATGGATAGTTTTAGAATTGGTGGTAAATTGTTTTTCTATTCGTTTATTTACTTTTTGATTAAGGGTATAAGAAAGTTTTCCTAAGCCTTTATTGATTAACAAATTAGCTTGAGCCAGCTCCAAATTGGTTTCTAAAGTCGTATGAAGATATTGCTGATTTAGTGCCCACTGAGTTGGAAACGACAAGAGATCTTCATAATCGTTTTTATTTTTTTTGCTTTTGAGTTGTTGTTTGATATTTTTAAATTGCTTTCTAAAATCTGGCTGTCGGGAAATTTCTGAAAGCTCATTGCAAAAATATCTCCCTGCGCTTAATAATTCAAATTCAATTTTTTTACCCAGGTTTTGAAAAAAGTCTAATTGCTGTTTTATTAAGGGTATTAATTCGGCAGTGACCGATAATATATCTGAATTTAATTCCAGATTATTTTGATAAAAATCTTCTACTTCACAGAAGGAATAAATTTTCGCCAGCACTTCGTCATCTGTTTTAATTAAATTCTCATAAGTGCTTTTTCCAAGCTGGATGTAGGTACTCCGAAGAGCAGGAAACAAGGAAGACTTTTTGAGAAGCTGCGCTGCCTTTTTAAATTTCACATTGAGAGAAGAACCATTTATTGGTAATTTCAACTTGGTAGGAGTCGATTTGATTAGTCCATCTATAGCATCGAGGTAAGCAATATTTTCTTCTAAAAAAAGCGCTCCGATAACCGATAAATCTTCTTGCCGAATATATTGAAGCTTCTTATTAAAGTGTTGCAACAGCGTTAAAAAATGTTGATAAACATCTTTATCTGATTCGGTAAAATTTTCCGATTGTTTTAATTCAGCCAAAATTAATTGATAGAACCCAATATATTTTTCTTGGATTGGAGCAATCGCATTTTCAACAAACTGCTGTGTAGACTGCCGAAAGCTTTCTTCGATTTTTGTAATTTCAATATTTAAAAGCGACGCAGCGGAAGGATTTAATCCCGGAAGATTTTTATGGACATAAGCGTCCGAAGAAATAGCAATTTGTTCCACTACCTCATCGGCGACAACATCCACATCATCAAAGTGTGAAGAAGCTTTTACCAATAAAGTGGTTCCTATTGTACTCACCAAATCATTGGTCTTGGATACAAAGTCTTGCACCTTTTCCATTCTGACCTCGGGAATACCTAGGATAATCAAATCCGTATCCGCAGAATAGATTTTCATCAATTCATAAATTGGTTTTTTCTCCAGCGCATTTCCAATAATCTTAATTGATGCAGTAATTCGGTGGGTTTCCAGAACATTACTTATCTTTTTCTCAATGATTTTTTTATTGCTATTCGCATTTTCAACCATGATGATTCTGATTTGCGCATTTCTCCATAGGTCGGAAGAGTAAAGAAATTTTGCGATATTCAACATGAGTTCCGCATTATTCCCAATCCCTCTCCACCACAAATCAATCGTCGAATATTTTCTATATCCAAACCGCTCATCATAATCCAGATAAAGCACATTATAATCCAGGTCTATTAGTTTTTGGGTCATCTGAGCAAACCAAATCGGGTCTTTGGTATTCTTGGCCCAGCCCATCAGGATGGTATTGGGTTCGATACCTGAAAAGCCAAAAGTAGAAGCAATTGATTCTATTCCTTTAAAAACATTTTTAACTTCTATCTGCCTACCGAATACGCCATATTTTTTTAGCACTTCATCACTCACACTTTGTTTGTGTTTTGGAAATAAAACGGTCGCTTCCTGATTTTCGTGCAAATCAAAATTGGTTACAATTCCTCTGTTGCCGACCAGCTCCTTACTAAACTCCAGTAAATATGGTCGGTGAGTGGTACCACCGCTAAACAACAATACATTGGGTTTCCAATTTCGCTTATGATCCTGTTTATCATCCATTCGCCGCAGTCCAGTCTTGACCACTGAGGACCACACACTCTGCCAGACATCACCAGAACCCAGTGCTAATTCTTTCCTTGTTAACCATAGATAAATACCTCCGATAGCCAAAAAAGCAGCCACCATCGCTATCATATCCAGCCGAAACATGACAATAAAAGTGGCAATAAACCCAACAAAACCTATCCATCTTTTGACTTTAAAAGTGGGATTAAAATCCGTACTCGCCCAACTTTCCAAAAAGAAAGAAAGATTAATAAATCCATAAGCTGCTAAATAAAACATGGAACAAACTCTCGCAATGGTATCCAGTTCTCCAATCAAAATTCCACCTTGCGCAATAAGGACAGTCAACAGTAAAGCATTACGCGGTTCATTATTTTTCCCCACTCCTTTAGAAAAAAGTTTTGGCGTTATCTTATCTACTGACATTGCCTGTAAAATTCTCGGCCCACCTAAAATACCACCCAAAGCGGAGGATAAAGTGGCGCCCCAGATACCTACGAATACCGCCGGAGCGAAAAGCGACAGCTTCAAAAGTATATTGTTGTCTGTTTTTAAAACTTCAGAATCAACGGTGAAAAATAAAAATGCGGCCAGACCAATATATACAACAAACCCTACAGCAATAGACCACAGCGTACCCCTTGGAATAGATTTCTTTGGGTCTTTCAAGTCCCCAGACATCGCAATCCCTGCCGTAAATCCAGTAACCGCAGGAAAGAAAATAGCAAATACCATTTCCATGGATACACTACCACCTTCTGGAGCAAACATCGGTAAGGATTCGGGTGGTACCGGAGAGGTGCCGAAGAATATTGAAAATATCGAAATGATGATTGCGGCAAGTATAAAAAACTGTGCTTTTAATGCCAAAGAAGTACTTATTATGGCTAGAATAGTAAGCGCCAAAAGTGCCAAAGAGCCCCCCATCCTCAAACCGTTGATTCCGGTATCCAACCCTAGGCAGGCGTTGAAACTTTCCGCAAACCCGATAAGGTATAATGCGATACTCATTGAGGTACCTACAAACAAAGTCACTCCAATCGCACCACCAATAGGCAATCCCAGACTTCTGGAAAGTACGTAGTAAACCCCACCTGCTCCTACCTTTTTGTCGGTCGCTATGGACGAAATACTTAATCCCGTCGTGATGGAGATAACATGAGCAATCGTAATAACGAGAATCGCACCAATGAGACCGGAATTACCTACTACCCAACCCAATCGCATGTACATGATGACGCCGAGAATCGTCAAAAGTGAAGGGGTAAAAACCCCAGCGAAAGCACCAAATTTCTTTTGCTCTGACATCTTCTTCTTTTTAATAAAGCTACTCTAAGAAAGAGTTAAGGAAACGAATTTAATAAATTGGCTAGGTGACATTAAAATCAAAGGGAGTTTGAGGGAAGAATTTGGGCTTACTGCCCAAATTCTTCCCTCAAAACCACCCAGCCCCGGGGGCGCGGGGGGGGGGGGGGGGGGGGGGGGGGGGGGGGGGAAAATTTTTTTTTTTTTAAAAAAACAATT
>JBLHWU010000297.1:0-6740 GCA_047629355.1 Saprospiraceae bacterium
ACTTTTAAAATTAACCATTTAATTATAACTAGCTGTTTTACAGTGGATTAAGGAGGCTTTTTAAATTTGAAAAAATAGTTCAAATTTGATTTTTAATTATTTGAGGGTATGGAAATCCCCCACACATGGAAATAATTAAAACTAGTCCATATAAACTACGGTAAGACCGTAGGGTATTCTGAAAATAACCCCACGAACTATTGACTTAATAACTACTACGCTATTTATCCTTTAATTTATTGACAAGGTCATGGTCAATTGAATAAGCATCATGATTCTTTTCTTTTCCTTTAAGATTAAATTTTCCAAGGCTTACAAAAAGCCAAGGTTCTTTTGTACTGCGTTTAAGCGACTCTGAAAAAACCAATGAACGATTGACCTTCCTAGTTAATCCCTCTAGTCTAGCTGCAATATTCACGGCATCACCAATAATTGTATAATCTGTTTTAAAGTGGGATCCCATATTACCTTCAATTACAGATCCTTGATCAAGTCCAAATCCAGAATAAAGTAACTCTAGCGGTGAATTTCCTATGGAATTTTGGCGTAAATTTCGCAATTCATTCATTATTTCTAGACAAGCATGTATGGCATTGTCGGCCTGTCCAATATCAAAATATGCCATTAATCCATCACCGATAAATTTGTTAACCTCACCACCTTTGTTAAAAATGATTCGACTACAAATCTCAAAATAAGTATTCAAAATCAGCAGAATACCTTCTGTTGGTATTTTTTCGCTAATGGCCGTATAGGAAACAATGTCCGCAAAGAGAATGATTTTTTCTACTGGAACAGGTTTAAGAGTGAGAGGATTTATACCTTCATTTAATTTTTTTAAAATGGTCGGTTGAGTATATCGTTCTACAATAGAATGAGATTCTACGACTGTTTGAAGTAAAATTTTAATTGGACGCAGCAAATCATCAACATTCTTATCAAGGTTGATTGTTTTCATGGACCATGTCGGGAAAAGTCTTTCATTGATTCTATATTCTGTTTTCAACCTTAGAATGTCACTATGCCTAGGGTCTTTTTGTATTTTTAGATATATTCGGTCGACCTCCTTATCGTCCCCTTCAATAATCTGGAAAAACAATTTTTCAAAGTATACTAGTAAGCCCGTAATATTAACTTGCATGTTATTCTGACTTGAATAAGTTTCGATTGTTTCAATTTCATTAATTGAAAGCGGTTGGGCAATTCTACTTATATATGTTATCCTCTTCATAGTTTATTTTGGATATCGCTAATGGCATAAACCACGTATGTATAACTAGCAATGAAAAATGAGCTGCGCAGCAGTTTAAAAATGGTCTGTTTAGAATAGATTGTAAAGATAAAAAAAATAGCCATTCGCGATTTATGTTGATATAATGAGCATTTTTAAAGTGAAAAATATGGACTAAATATCCTCTCAAGAGTCTGAGTTTATTTATTTCGCATTCCTAAGGTCGAAGCAGTAGTTTTTCTTTCTTTACATATGTAAATGAACTTGATGTTGATACTTCATAACTTTGTTGTATTAATAAAATAAAATGCTATTTGAAATTTTAATTGCTTCATCTACCGGGGGTTTAGGTGTTTTTTTAGGCGCACAAATTGCCGAAGGAGTTCTCTTTGTACCCTATTGGAAAACTTTACCGCCAAAAAATTTCTTTGAGTTACATCAAACCTTTGGTAAGAAAATTTATCAATTTTTTGCACCATTAACGATTGTAGCCACTCTGCTTCCTTTGTTAACCGTTGCTTACGGATTATTTACAAATAGTCCTAGACAATTAGCTCTTGTTTTCATGGGATTTTTTACGGCATTATTTTTTTCGACCTACTTTTTGTATTTCAAAAAAGCGAATAAAAGTTTTGCAGACGCCAGTTTATCTGAGGAGGAATTGCCTTTGGAATTAATCAAGTGGGGTAAATGGCACTGGACAAGAATTTATTTAGAACTAGCTGCTTTGATTTGTGCGCTGGTTACATTAACTAAAATCTGAGAACGATTATATGAATGCGAAAATTTTAAGTAGGTTCCCGTAATTATCTTGGGTTAAGTAACGCGTGGTAATTGTTCTTGTAAAATCTTAGCCTTAAAATTCCATACATAAGTTAGGTGTTACTTAACAGGGCTTGTATTATTCTTTTTTAATTCAACTATTCGTCTGTTCCGACTTTTGTAGTTCAGCTTACTTCAGACCTTGGGTTAGCCCCAAGCGCCCTTGAGGCTTTCTAGCTGGTGTCGGCAACTTTCCAGTAAGGGACTTTAGACGCTCTAGAGTTTTGGATTTTATCTTTCCCAAATTAATTCGTAGCTTCGTTCCGAATTTAAGGTACCCATCCTGAGCACACACAACATGCAAAACGGCTAGTGTCGCTAAACGCGCCACCATCGTTTGCAGCGCGTGTTCGCTGCAATCAAAGAATAAAAAATGAGCTTATAATTTATGGTTCTTTGACAAATTCCGTGATTTGCAATAGAGTTTAGAGGTTCGAGAAACCTCAGAAATTACTAATGGTTGGCGATTTTTTAGAAGCTCCAACTATTAATGAAAGTTAATAATCCACGGGATTTGTCGAAGAGCCTAGCTTAAAGAACGCGAATTAAATAAAGTTACTTTTTTGAAAGAGCGATTTCGTTCCTATTTTTTGCTTTAAAAATGCGATTTATATTGATATAATGAGCATTTTTAAAGTAAAAAATATGGACTAAATATCCGCTCAAAAATGTAAGGTTATTTATTTCGCATTCCTAACAAGCCCAGAGTTTTCAGTAAAAGAAACCGGAGTCTTTCTAATTCTCTTTTCTCAACATAAGTAGGCTATCGTACTTATGTATTTTTGATTGAATTATTTTAAAAACCACCATACTCTAGAACTTATGACTACTAAAAAGAAAAAAAAAGGTAAGAACATCATCATTTGCCTTGACGGTACAGGCAATCAGCACGGCAAAAAAAAGTCCAACGTCCTTAGTCTGTTTCGTATGCTTGAGCGCGGTGAATCAAACAAACAGGTTGCCTATTACGATCCGGGTGTTGGAACAATGGGAGATCCGACATACAAGACTGCAATCGGCAGGAAGGTAAACAAGTTGATGGGCTTGGCTTTCGGTCGAGGTCTGATGAAGAACTTGATTGAGGCTTATACATTTCTAATAGATCATTACGAGGATGGCGACGAAGTCTTCATCTTTGGCTTCAGTAGAGGAGCTTATACTGCTAGAGCTTTGGCGGCATTTGTCAAGGAGTGCGGTTTGTTGGAGAAAGGTGCTAAAAACCTATTACCATACGCGGTAGGAATTTTTCTTAAAAAAGCTCCTAAGGAAGATGAGGAAAAAGGCGAATTCTTTCGTTTGCTCAACGGCTTCAGAAGCACTTTTGGAAGGCTGTTGAATATTGAGGGAGATGCAAGGTATCCAGGTCAAAAACCCTCACCCAACAAACAGCTTCGAATTCGTTTCATGGGATTGTTCGATACCGTCAAAAGCTATGGCTGGATAAGTAACCCAGTCGTTCTACGCAATGAAAAGACGAATACTAGTGTGCTAAATCTACGACATGCCATTTCTATAGACGAGAAAAGAAAATTTTTCCACCAGATGCACTGGAAAGCGTCATCGAAGGACCAATGTAAGGAAGTATGGTTTGCAGGAGACCATTCAGATGTGGGCGGCGGTCACTCAGAAAGTAAATCGGGGCTGGCAAAGATTGCCCTCGAGTGGATGGTCCATGAGGCAATTCAATTCGGAATGAAGGTAGATATTAAGAAATATAGTCTTGCGTTGCAAAGAGAACTGGATTACCAGAACAATTGGACAACCCTTTACGTCAAGGAGGAAGACAAAGGAAAATATTCAGGTCCAAACCCAATCGCACCGGCTAATGATGAATCTCTCAAGATAGCTTGGAAGCTCGTTCAGTTACTTCCAAAGAAGCTTGAACCTTGGGAGGATTACAAGGGTATGCGAACGATTAAAAGCGAGGAAGGACGACAAATATCGCAAAACAATTCCAATGTTGTTCCTGTACTTGTGCACCAAAGTGTCCTAGAGCGTATAGAGAACAAAAATGTAGAATATGAACCTAAAAACCTATCGGTAGGAGAAAGAATAAACAAAAATAACCATGAAGTGGAACAGACAATCTCCAAAGAAAAAATTTTTACACCAATAGAATTAGAAATATTAAGAAAAAAAAGACCAGTAGAAGAAAAGATAGATAGATGTGAGGAAATAATAAAAAAAATAATAGCAAAAAAAGAGTCCTTAACTGAAGAAGTAAAAGTTTCATTTCTTCATGAATTAAAAGAAATGAAACTTGAAGAAGTAAAAGATTTATTAACTGAAGAAGTGAAAAATTCACCACTTAATCAATTAAAAGAACTAAAAACAGAGGAAGAAGAGGAGTCATTTTTCGAACAATTAAAAGAACTGAAGCTTAACCAATTAAAAGAACTCCCCTTACGTAAGCAAGAAAAAAATTTATTACTTGAAAAATTAAAAGAGCTACCATTACATAAAAAATTAAAAGAGCTACCATTACATAAACTAGAAGTTTTAAAACTTAAAGAAAAAAAAGAGTCATTAACTGAAAAATTAAAAGAGCTAAAATTTATACAATTGAAAGGTTTGTTATTTGAACAATTAATAACATCATTGAAAAAATCAATAAAAAAACAATATTCTAAGATAGAATCACTTGAAAAAAAGAGAGCGTGTTTGCTTAAAGAACTAGAATAAATGGTGAAAGAGAAACAAAAAAAAACTTAAAGGAGTAGGGTTTTTTCTACTCCCTGACCTAAGGAATGCGAATTAAATAAACGCAGACTCTTAAGAGGATATTTCGCATTCCTAAGAAACGTTGAGCCCACTCCGAAAAGTCAAAATAAGGGCAATTTGGACTTTTCGGAGTGAACAATCCCTGGACTCAACATTTAAAAAATAACTTATAACACTTTTGAGTTGATACTGCCTTTTTCCATTCTAAGAAATCCTAGAAAATGGACCATAATGCCAACTATGCTTAATTTTTTAAAATCTCTTAGAATGAAAAATGGCTAGCCTAAAACGTCCAATTTATTAATTGTAATTGCCTAAAAAAAAATGCGCACATTCCATTTTGAAAAAGAAAAATATGGCTTTGACACAGTTAGATGAACAGTCTCCATTGAACAGTCTCTATTATTTGTTCTTTAATTTATCAATTAAATTTTTTGCTTTTATATTTTCAGGATTTAGTACTAATGATTTATTGAAACTGATAATTGCATCTTCTTCATTTCCCAATTTTAATTGAGCTTCTCCTAAACTATCAAATACATTATAGGATTTTGGATAATTCATTGAATTCAGTAAGAAAAAATCTAAGGCTATCTTTTTGTCTTCATCGTTTCTGCTACCTAAAAATCTATACCCAATTCTATTTACTAATTCTTCCGTTGGCAAAAATTCAAACGAAAGACGATTAGAAAACGCTTTATAATACTGAACTAAATTATTACTGTTGGTTGCTTCCCTATACGAATAATTATAGCCTTGAAAAATATAAGCCAACCCATTATAAAATGCAGGCAAAGGCACCGAACTATGATTTTTGTTTTCGAAATATTCTATTTCACCATTGAGTTTTCCTTTGCATTTACTATTTATAGCCTCGAAGAATCGAATGTGTCGATCTCTATTTCTTAAATTCCTTTTACCCCAATTCGCAGTTGCCAAATATATAGATCGTTTAAATATTCTTTCATTGATATTTTCAATTTTACCATCCATCGTTTTTTCATCCCAAGTACCAAAGCTTGGATCAATGGAAATAAAAGAATTAAAAATAGTGTTTTCTTTCATGTAAGCGTGAGTAGTAAGCAACCCGCCTAAAGAGTGTCCAACTAATATTCGATATGGAATAGTTCTATATTCTTTATCCAATTTAGGGATTAATTCGCTTTCAAGAAAGTTTAAAAAATCATCTCCTCCGCCAGAATTATTTTTCCGTTTAGTAATTATTTTATCTGGAGTAAAGTCCCTTTCACGGTTCACGTTCATCATTGCCACCACAATCATTTCTGGAATTTCTCTTTTATCAGTATTGCCAGTACTCATAAATTGAACTACTCCAGCTGCTGATTTAAAATAAACGTAACCATCCAGTAATATTAGCAAGGGGTATTTTTTGTATGATTTGAATTTATCATTGTATGATTCAGGAAGACTTATCCAGTATTCTCTTTTTTCAGATAGTACTTCAGATTGAATAGAATATTTATCACCTATTACAATTTGGTCGTTAATTTGAGATTTAAGACCATTAATTCCGATAAAAAAGCTTATTAAAATATATAAAGTAGTTTGATTCATTTTTGTTTTTTTATGGTTGATAACGTCAGTTTGTGAAAAAACCTCCCATCATTAATATTACTATTCGAAATATACACCAAAAGTTTTACATCTCCATTCTAAGTGCCCCCTCTAGAATTACCACTCTGGTGTAGTTTCATGCATTCCACAAGACTCTGCCTTCAATAGTTAATGATAAATGTTTTGTGCAATAGTTGGCAGAGCAAAATTGAATACTTGAAATTACCGCAGAGCAGATAATTCCAGCGTCCGTGCTTTTTGTTACTGTATATTCCGATGTTACTGACCCCCTAGCTACGCTTTATACTGACCCCCCTGTGGACACATACAAAATGAGGGCGTTAAGATAGTTGATTTAATCCTTTTCTTAAACTTTTTCCCTGTAATTCGA
>JBLHWU010000298.1:0-6736 GCA_047629355.1 Saprospiraceae bacterium
TGTTTAAAAACATGGATAAAGACGTCTCTGTTAAAGAGTTAATGAACGCCGTTGTTCTGGCAGATAGAACTTTAGAGGGACTAAAAGACGCAGAGGATGGTAAAACAATTAATACTGAAAACCTTCTATTCGAAATGCGAAACTGGAAACCTCTTTAAAAATAATAATCAATTAAATTGAGAATTTTGGCAAACCCGTCCGTCCACCTTGGGCTGTCTGCCATCAACCGTGAAAAATTATGCGAACGCTAACAACCATTAGTGACCCATCACATACAACAAAAAGCGAGAAAAATTTCATCGAAAATTTCTTTCTTAATCGAATAAAAGACGAGCGTGACTTACCTTTTATTCATTTAGCTTTGCAAATTACGTTTACTATTATTCCATTGGCAATTGTGTTGTTTACCAACTTGCTGACGGGATGGATGTGGTGGACAGCGGCTGCATTTTACTTGGCTTTAGTCGTCTTTTTTATGGGACCTTATACGTTGATGTTGCACAATACCTCGCATCGGCAGTTTTTCAAAAGAGACTTTAAAGGCTACAATAATTACATTCCTTGGGTACTCGGCCCATTTATGGGACAGTCGCCGGAGACGTACTTTGGACACCATATTGGGATGCACCATTCTGAAAATAATATGTATGCGGACAAGAGTAGTACGCTGCCCTATCAGCGTGATAGTGTGCGTGGATTCCTGCATTATTATGGGTCATTTATGTTCATTGGAATTTTTGAAGTGGTGCAATATTTTACTAAAAAGAAACTGCCGAAATATCGGAAGATGTTGATTCGTGGAGAGTTTTTGTTTTGGTTGATGTGTATCGGATTGGGTTTTGCGAATTTTCCAGCGACGTTGTTTGTGTTTATTTTGCCGTTGATTGTTGTTCGTTTCGGAATGATGTCGGGCAATTGGGCGCAGCACGCATTTGTCGATAAAAATCAGCCTGCTAACAGCTTTTTGAATAGCATTACCTGCATCAATCATCTGTACAATCGACGTTGTTTTAACGATGGCTATCACATTGGACACCACTTAAGTCCGCACCGACATTGGACGGATATGCCGACGGATTTTTTGAAGAATAAATCAAAATACGCGGAGAACAAAGCCATTGTTTTTGAGGGAATTGATTACATGGGCGTTTGGTTTTTGTTGATGACGAAGCGATATGATAAATTGGCAGATCACTTTGTGAATATCGATGGCCAGTTTGGAAACAAAGTAGAAGTGGTGGCGTTGTTGAAAGAAAGGACGAAGAAGTTTTAAATGTTAGTTTTTTTTTATAAACAGGCAAGATGACGATTTTAGAAAAAATAACCAATCATAAACGAACTGAAGTAGCCGATCGAAAATCGCTCTACCCAACCAAATTGTTGGAGCAAAGTATTTATTTCAATACCCCATCGGTTAGTTTGAAAAAATACTTATTGCGTCCTGATAAATCGGGGATTATCGCAGAATTTAAGCGGCATTCTCCGTCGAAAGGCGACATCAATCCGTATGCGAAAGTCGAAGAAGTGAGCATTGGCTATATGCAAGCCGGGGCGAGTGCCTTGTCGATTTTGACAGATGAAAAGTTCTTCAAAGGAGCGAATAAAGACTTGACGGCAGCACGAAAGTTTAACTTTTGTCCTATTTTACGGAAGGATTTTGTGGTAGATGAATACCAAATTCTTGAAGCTAAATCCATTGGGGCAGACGCGATTTTATTGATTGCTGAATGTTTGGAAAAGGAAGAAGTTGCCCGCTTTGCGAAGTTGGCGAAAAGCTTAGGTTTGGAAGTGTTGATGGAAATTCATTCACAAGACCAATTGGCGAAAATTTCTCCTGATTTGGACGTGATTGGCGTGAATAACCGAAATTTAAAAACGTTTGAAGTTTCGACACAGACTTCGATTGATTTATTTGAGCATATCCCGTCGGATTTTGTGCGCATTTCAGAAAGCGGGATTAGCGAGCCGAAGACGATTGCGGAGTTAAAAGCGGTTGGTTTTCAGGGCTTTTTGATTGGCGAACGGTTTATGGCGACGGGGAATCCGGGACGAGCTTGTCGGGAGTTTTTAGAAGAAGTAGCGCAGTTAGGCTAGCGGCTAAAAAAATAAAGACCGTGTTTAAAAATATTAAAACCAGTGTTTTACGAAAGTTAAGACACTGTTTTTTTTTTGTAACTACTCAGGTACTTTAATTTATTGATTATCAGTTATTTATAGCTTTGTTTAAAAATGATATTTGTCTGATTTTCTCAATTTTTTGACAAAAAATCATTTTTTTAACATTTTCGTAACTTAAAAGACATTATTTTAACTGCTTTTAACTGCTTTTAACTGCTTTTAACTGCTTTTAACTGCTTTTAACTGCTTTTAACTGCTTTTAACTGCTTTTAACTGAAAATAGACTAAAAACCACCTGAGTAGTTACTTTTTTTTTTATATAAACAGTTTAGTGAACATTTCTCATTTTCAATACTTCTTTTAGTTACATTTACACTTCTCATTTTACTCATTTCAAATCACAATTAGCATGAAGGGAACCTTACTATTCATCTGCTTATTTTGGAATATTTCCACTTTCGCCAGCCCCGCAACCACAACAGAATTCATCCGTATCGACCAATTTGGTTACCGCCTTGGTGACCAAAAAGTAGCGGTCATTTCCAATCCTGTCAACGGTTTCAATTCTTCGGATAGTTTTTCTCCCGGCACGATGTATGAAGTGCGGCGTTGGTCAGATGATGTGAGCGTTTTTTCGGCAGCGATTACTGCGTTTGACAATGGAAATACACACGTTCAATCAGGTGACCAAGTTTGGTTGTTTGATTTTTCAAGCGTTGTAATTGCCGATGATTATTACATTTATGATGTGACAAATGATGTTGGTTCTTACCAATTTACGGTTTCAGACGATGTTTATAATGACGTATTAAAGCAGTCGGTTCGCGCCTTTTATTACCAACGTTGTGGTGTCGAAAAAACGGTGACTCATGGCGGTAATTGGAACGATGGCATCTGTCACCACGGTACAGGTCAAGACTTGGCTTCTCGCTCGGTAACTGACCAAAATAATGCCGCTACCGAACGGGATTTATCAGGTGGTTGGCACGATGCGGGGGACTATAATAAGTATGTGAATTTCACTTATGCGCCAGTTCATTCCTTGCTTTTTGCTTATCAAAAAAGCCCGACGGTATTTGGTGATGATTCTAATATTCCAGAAAGTGGCAACGGCATCGCGGATGTTTTGGATGAGGTTAAGTTTGAATTGGATTGGTTGCTGAAGATGCAAGATGCGGATGGTTCGGTGCTGATGAAAATATCTGTTCCTAATTTTGAAGGAGGAAGTCCACCGTCGTCGGATGCTACTTCGCGATATTACGGAGAGGCGGCTTCATCGGCTACCGCTACGGCAGCGAGTATTTTTGCTCATGCATATATGGTGTTCAAAGATGTGCCGGGTATGACGACGTATGCCAATAATTTGCGTACCAAAGCGGAGGAGGCATGGACCTGGATTCAGAGCAATTCAAGCTTTTCCACTTATGCAAATACTGGTTTTCAGAGTACCAATCCAGAAATCTCTACAGATGAACAAAAGGAAGTACGTGTCGGTGTAGCGGTGATGCTTTTTGCGGCAACAGGTAATACGAGCTATCGTGATTTTGTGGATAATAATTATACGGATATTCGTCCGATTCAATGGACATTTTGGTATCCATTTCAGCCAACGATTCAGGAAATAGCCTTGTATTATTCTGAAATTTCGGGAGCGACCTCTGCTGTTGCCAACTCCATTCTAACCAGTTTTCAGTCATCTACGGTTAGTAATAATAATGAAATGTTATCCGCTTGGCTAAGTAACACAGATGCTTATCGAGCGTATCTGAAAGATGATAATTATGTATGGGGCAGCAATCAAGTGAAAGCGCGGACGGCGACGATGTTTGCGAATATGAACTACTATAATTTGAGTGCAGCCAATGCCCAAAATTTTGATAATGCAGCCTTGGGCTATGTTCATAATTTGCATGGCACAAATCCATTGGGTAAGGTGATGTTAACGAATATGGGGAGTTACGGGGCGGAAGTTTCTTGTGATGAAATTTATCATGGCTGGTTTGATGATGGAACGATTTACGACAATGCGCAGACCTCTACTTTTGGGCCAGCACCGGGGATTGTACCTGGAGGTCCGAATCCAAATTATTCTCCAGCGATGGGGAATATTTCACCACCACAAGGGCAGCCGATTCAGAAATCTTATAAAGATTGGAATACAACCTATCCCGAAAATTCGTGGGAAATCACTGAAAATGCCATTTATTATCAAGCGGCTTATGTGCAATTATTAGCGGCATATTCAGGGGCGAGTAGTATTATTTTGCCAGTAGAATTTCAAGATTTTTATGCAAAATTGAGGGATGCAAAAATGGTGGATTTGACTTGGATAACGTCATTAGTAGAGCATGTAGATGATATTGAAATACAGCGAGGCAACAATCCAGCTAAATTAGAAACCATTGGTCAAACCAGCGAAATCAAAGTTGGAAAAAATACGTTTATTGACCGAAATCCAGCTATTGGAATGAATTATTACCGGTTGAGAATTAATGATTTGGATGGTTCAATTGCTTATTCTAAAACGATTAGCATTCGAGTGGCTGCACCGATGAATGTCAATGTTTTTCCAAATCCCGCAACCAAGGAATTAAATGTTTTTATTCAAGGTAATCAGTCTTTGAAAAGCAGTCAATTGACTTTGTTAAACATGACGGGACAGGTCGTTTTTTATAAGAAGTTGGATACGTTTTCTATGAATTTTACGGAAGTTTTGGATTTGGAAAATAGACCGCGCGGGGTGTATTATTTGAAAATAGAAAATGGCGTGGAGAATGTGATAAAAAAGGTTGTTTTGAAATAAAAAAGGATTGTGCGAAATACCCGTATGGTTATCTGATATTTTAGCTTGGAACAACTTGAATGCTTGGAGTTTAGGTATCTGATAAGGCTAGGCGCATCAGATACCTTTCTAAAATTACAGGATTTTTCCAAAAGCTAAAAATGCTTAAGTAGATGATTTTGAATAATTGATACTTTTGACAGAGTATATTTTTTAAATGGAAAATAGCCCTGTCTAAAAGTGTCGATTATTTGAGGTCACCTATTTATCGAGCCAAAGTATACGTCATATTATAAATTGTAATAAAATAGCGTATTTTTTTTGAACTGTAGCTTGATAGAGGATATTGTGATATGTTTTTAGGCGTTCGAGCTTTTTGAGGAAGAGTTGTATACTAATCGTCATAGTAGTCGATGGTTGCTAAAAGCTGCTCAGAATACTGATAAATATCCGCCAGCGTATCAATTTCATATTTAGTGCCGTTCTTTTCCGCATCAAACAATTCTATGCACTTCACTTGTCTGTTAAAATGCAAACGGCAGATTGGTTTTCGATTATTATCATCGAGCAGAATTCCGAAGTAAGTTTTTTTATCTCGAAAAGCGATTCGGTCATTACTTATTTTTTGTAATAAAATAGCTTGAACGATTCGATATGCCTGTAATTCCTCTTCAGTCGTGATGATATCGCTAACCACTTCTTCTATCTCTTCCTTCTCAATTTCTTTGCTCTCTTCTATCTGCATGGCTGAATTTAGGCGGTCATTGACCATCTTACTCAACATATTTTTAATGCTATTCGTTACCAACGGCACGAACTGCTCCACCACTTTAGCCGTCGCTCTCTTAGCATATATTTGCTGCAAAATGAATTTCACAAAAGCATCGCTTGGATGGTGCAATTCCTTATAGAGCAACTCCCTAATTTCTTTGGTATATTTCAATTCCGTTGCTGAATCCATGATGGAATCGGCGTCAAAATTCGATTTGTGAAAGTTTTTAAGAGAGTTAATCTTTGCTTCTGTCAAATCGAGTAAGTCAAGCTCGAAGAATGGACGGTCATCCATAATATTATTCTTATCGAGATCGGTATAAAATTGGAAAGTTTGACCATTTGTAAGAATGCCAAAGCGTGCCGAGGTTACATGAAAATAACGATGCAGTTGCGATTTGTGAACATCCAGTTTCTTTTGACCTAACGATTTACATTCTATTAAAATAATTGGCTTGTCATCTTTCAAAATGCAATAATCTACTTTTTCTCCTTTCTTTATACCCAAATCTGCTGTGTATTCTGGCATTACCTCTATTGGATTGAAAACATCATAACCTAAGGCTTGAATAAAAGGCATAATGAAAGCGTTCTTAGTCGCTTCTTCAGTATTAACTTGGTCTCTTACTTTTTCGAGGCGTTCGCCGATTTGTTTTAGTCTGTCAATTAAATCCATTAGAAAATTTTAGATGGTGATTAAATAGTTGGTGTGGTTCTCTCACAATCTTAATTTTTCATCTTAAATTCAGTCCCACAATTGGGACAAGTACAATTTATTTGAGCCTCCCTTTTTTCCTTTTGCACCTTTTCTATAAATGCGGAGCTAATGATACCTGTAGGCAATGCTACAAATCCAATTCCAATCAACGCAATAATTCCGCTTAGCAATTTTCCAACAGCCGTGATGGGATAAACATCACCATAACCGACGGTTGTTAAGGTCGCTATCGCCCACCAAAACGAATGCCCAATACTGGCAAATTCTTCTGGCTGCGCATCTTTTTCTAAGAAATACATGATGGTGGAAGAAAAAACTAGGAAAATAAATGCCACGAAAATCGTAAT
>JBLHWU010000299.1:0-6727 GCA_047629355.1 Saprospiraceae bacterium
GTGGTACATTGATATCGCGTTTTAATTTTGCACCAAGGTAGATTAAAGTTGATGATTTTTGTCCATTTTAAGAAGCGATTAACGAGTGAATAACAAGTTTTGCTTTATTGTTTTTGTTAGTAAAAAGGGAGGTAAAATGAAAGGGAGATTAAAAGATAAAAATGATTCGTAAAACCACTTTTATCCTTCAATCTCCCTTTCAAATCAAACATCTGAATTGTTAAATTCGAAGCCTATTCACGCTGTAAAAAATATTCTATTCGACATCAACAAACCGCCTCCAAAATCTTCCCCTTCGGCACTACCCTTTCCAACTCCACTGGAAACCCAACGCCCTGCATTTTCAAACTCTGAATCCGATACAAATAAGCCGCTCCTTGCATAATCTGCTCCGCGATATCTGCAGTTTCTCGGTTCTCATAATTTTCCAAATAAGTCCCCCTCACCCAATCATTGAATGCACCCATTGACGGGCCACACCAAATTTGATAATCTAACGTTCGGTCTGGCGTCCCCGCATTTGCCCAATTGGACGACAAGCCTAAATACCATCGGAAAATCAAAGCCATTTTACGTTTAGGATTGCCTTTCGCTCGCTCAATTTGCTCCGGGTCCCGCTGTTGAAAAAACTCAATACAGCCTTGCCAAATCTCTTCCAATGGCTTGCGAAAAACCTGCTTTTCCAACTTCGCTCGCTCTTCCGCAGGAATCTCATCAATCGAGTTATACTGCTTATAATATTCGTATAATTTCTTCGCTCGCGAGCCAAAAAGCGTCCCTCGTTTCAGCACTTGCAACTCCACACCCATTTCAAACATATCCGATGCAGGTGCGCCCATCACATCCGTAGAAGCGACAGTTTGCAGCAATTTTCGAACGTGTTCAGAAGTTCCAGCCTCCACACAAGCTTGATTCACAGAACCCGTAACAATATACGCCGCGCCCATCATATACGCCGCCAATGCAGACGCAGGCGTAGAAATTCCACCTGCCGCACCGATGCGAATTCGTTGTTTAAACTGATGCTTTTCCTGCATTTCATCCCGCAACTGAATGATAATCGGCAACAAGGCCACCAAAGGTCGATTGTCCGTATGTCCGCCCGAATCTGCTTCGACTGTAATGTCATCCGCCATCGGGATTTGCTTTGCCAACTCCGCTTGCAAAGGCGTAATTTTTCCTTTCTGCAACAACGATTTCAAAAATGACTCTGATGCAGGTTGCATAAAATGCGCTGCAATTTCCTTACGAGAAATCTTCGCAATCACCTTATTGCCAATATGAATCGAGCCATCTTCATTCTGACTCAAACCCGCCACTCGATAATAGACAATATGCTCCGTCAAACTTAAAAACGCCGATGCTTCAACAACGTGTACGCCGCGTTCCAAAAACAACTTCACCGCACCCGATTCCAACGCTTCTTCAATTGGCGAGTGAATTAAATTAACGGCATAACTCTGTGTCGGCAATTCTCGCTGAATCTGTTCCAAAGCTTCCAAAATCCGCGACGGCACTAAACCTGCTGCCCCAAAAGACCCTAAAAATCCCGCTTGCCCAATCGCAACAATCAAATCTGCCGAAGCGATTCCATTGGCCATTGCGCCTGTTTTGTAGGTATATTTTAGGTTGTAATCTTCTTTGAAGGTTGGGTCGCCTAACTGACTCGCAGTCATTGGATTAGCAATTGCCAATACTTGCAAGCCTCGACCTTGTGAGACCAATTCGCCTGTATTACTCACGCCGATTCGTCCACGGAAGTCTTCCATAACATAGCAAGGACGATCCGTTTGTTGCAACTTTTGGTGCATGCCTTCGGTGTCGAAAACGATGTCGTTGGGAGAGCCTTTCCAGAATAGATTTGGAGGAGTGGATTGATTTATAGTCATTGTTGATTTTTTTTAAATTTAGTTATTAAATTCCTACCCTTCCTCAATCCCCAAAGCAATCCCCCTCACCTCATAAATCCGCATCCCCTCATTCCACAAATAAGCATCCCCAATAATCGCCAACTGTTCTCCACGTTTTTCAACCGACGAAATATGAACTTCCAAATGCATATTTTC
Source organism: Saprospiraceae bacterium (assembly GCA_047629355.1). Taxonomy (GTDB): domain Bacteria; phylum Bacteroidota; class Bacteroidia; order Chitinophagales; family Saprospiraceae; genus CAYUNA01. The sequence goes on from JBLHWU010000299.1 coordinate 2,067, forward strand.
TACACCCAACAAAATCTGTCCTCGATACTTCCAAACCGTCTGATGATTTGCTAATTGCACGAATTTTGGGGATTTGAAATCTTTGCCCAAATCCTGCTGCAACGCATAAACTTGCATCGCTTGCAAAATGGATTCTAAGCCCAAAGAGCCTGGCATTACGGGGTCTTGGTAGAAATGACAAGTGAAAAACCAGTCGTAAGTTTTGACAAATTTAGTGGCATGAATATAACCTTTTCCATGTTTTCCGCCGTCTTTAGCAAGAATCAAATTGTCCAGTAAATTCAACTGATTTTCTGCCAATCGGTAATGTGGTTTCGTTGCAGGCGCTTTGAATAACTTCATTTTTCCATACAGCGAATCCAATTTGATTTGCATGTAATCTTTCGAAGTCAATTGCTCCGTTTCGTGCCAAGCCGCTACCTCTGCGCCCTTGTCCAAACCAGCCTGAGATGCCAATGCATCGCCAGGGAAGAAACCAAAAGAGGATTTCCCTTTATAAAAAACGTGTCCATCTACTGACAACTCAAAAGTGTAATTTTGTAAAATCGTACCGCCCAAAGCAATCGAGGAAACCAGCACTGATTTATTGGAAATGGTCTTTCCTCTAAAATCCGTTCCTATTGGTAGATCTAATAATTCACCGTTGCCATCCAAGTTACGGAAATACAAGTTTTTATCTGAAAATTGCAAGGTGCTACCCAAGTAGGCACCCAATAAACCGCAGGGCTGCAACGCAATTTCCATCAATACGGAATACGGCATCGTCGCCGCTGAATTTTGCTCATAATACCAAGCATTCACCGGTACATCATACTCCGCAAAAATCGTAGAAGGCTTGGATAAATCACCGCGCGTTCCATCCACTTTCAAAACCCGAGAAATCAATTGCAAATCCGTATTTGGCTGTCGCGAAACCGTTCGACCATCGTAGCAAGCGAAGTCTGGACCAAAGCATTTTGACAAATCATCCAAGGCAAAAGTCGTAATGTCTTTTTCATTCATCACCGCACCTTCCGACCGTGCCGAAACTTCGACACCAGCTGTTGTTTCCAAATATTTTGGATTGTCTTTTTCGCGCAATTGCAAGCCCAAATTCTCAAAATGAACCGTCACTACTCCATCTGAAATAATCTCTAAATCTCCAATTACATAAGGATTTGGAATCAAGCCGATTTCTTTAATTTCCAATTTATAAATCAATTTTGTATCCTTCGGCGTCACTTGTTTTCGGCAACGAACCTTCTGCGGCAAGTCAAACATTGGCTGATACCGCGCATCTTTTGTCAATCGCTGCAAACCTAACATCAGCATGAAAAAGCGCAATAAATTTCCACCACCTTCTGCCTGTAACGAACCTGCCAACACATTGTCATCTCGGAAATGACAAGGGAAATACCAATCATCTGGAAGCAAATCTTTCTCCGCAACGATGTAGCCCAAACCATAAGAACCACCTGTCAAATCAACCGAAGTAATGCGGTCAATCATCAAAATTTTCTCTGGCGGCAAACGCAAAGATGGATTGCGACCATTGGCAAAATAAGCTTCATTTTCAAAACATTTCTCTGCTTCCCCATTGATTAAATGCTGCAAATCTAGCTTAGAAAAAGTCGTTTTCTGTGTATTCAATAATGGAGTGAAATACCGTTTTTTAGCTTCTTTTTTCTCTTTTAACTCTGCCTGTGAATAAACTACACCGTTTCCATCTTGCAATTGTTCATCGCGGAAAAAACCTGCACAACCACCGTCCATTTTCAATACCAAACGGTCTTCGACATAGCAACGATAGCTAAAAAAGAACAATAAATTTTCGCCATTCTTAACAAAAGAATCTATCGAAATATCGTAGCGCAAAGTCTGTCCTTCAAATGGCAAATCATCCACAAAAGTCAGCGTACAATCCAATAAACGATAAACCAAATCGCCCTTATTTTGCAAATCAATGCCCATATAAGAGATTAACAATAAATCACATTGCCCAGACTCCACCGACACTGCCCACGGAATTTGTCCATCGGTCGTAAACCACGCATTATAAGGAATATCATACTCCGTTTGCATCGTCGAAGGCTTATATTCACCCAATTTCCCTTGCAAACCCGTCACTCGACTCACCAATAAATACGGATACATCGGCAACATCACTCGACGAGGATATTGGTCAATAATCGCATATTCTGGACCAAAAACCTTGGCAATTTTTCCTGTTGCAAATTCCTCTAAATCTGCTTGCGAAAAGATAATCTCTTTCCCTTCCAACTGTTCTCCTGATTCAAAATCTTGCAACTTTAAACCATTTTCACCAATTTTTGCCACAGCGGTAGTTGCCCTATTTTTTTGTTCTATAATTGTCGTTTCCATATTATTTCGTGTTGCGAGTTGTAGGTTACGGATTGCGGGTTTTGCGACCGCTTCAGCAATACTCGATTTATTGTAAAAATTGGCTCCGTGCTCTACTAATAACGAATTATGAGTAACGAGTAACGAATCACTACTTTCCAAAACCAATTCTTTTTTATATTTTAAATTGGCAAATTGCGCTCGACTTTCTTCATTTAGAATCGTGTCAAAAATGCGTTTTCCACCAGGTATAATTTTCTTTAAAAACTTTCTTTTTTGCTCTTGTTTTTCATTCGTTTGATAAAAAACAGATAAATCTAAATCAACGCCATGACTGAGCAATTGCGCCAATAATTCAACCAATGCTTGTGCATCCGTTTTACCTTTTTGGTTAAAAGCAACCGCATGATATTCTTGATTTTGTAAAATATTTTTCACCCAACCCGTACAAGTTGCGTTCGCTCCAACTTCAATAAAAATTCTTGCGCCAGCGTCGTAAACATTCTGCACATGGGCTGGAAAATCTACTTGTTCCGCACAAACTTCCGTCGAATTCTCAGCAATTGCTCGATTTTCCAACGGTATTTTCTCTTTTGTAATACTCGAATAAAAATCAATATCTGGACGTTCTTCCAAGTTAAAATTGTGCATTTTCAGCAAACCTTCCTGTTCTTTACGACAGAAATCGTGGTGAATTACGTTTTGAAAAGGAATGGCTACTGTTTGGCAGGCTAATTTTTTGGCAATTGCCAAACAAGCTATTTTGTCACCCGAAATGACGACTTCATTGTCTGTATTAATAAAGGTCAAATAAACTTTATCTTCTTTGGCAACCAGTTTTTCAACTTCCGATTTTGGCGCCAATAAAACCAAAGAAACCCATCTTTCTTTCGCCTCTGCCGAAGTAATTCCCCAATGTTCCGCCAACAATTCCAAGTCTCCAGCAAAGCGGCTTTTAAAAATCGGTGATTCCTGAAATTCTCCTGCTTCTCCCGATTTCCAAACATTCAACGAATACCACATACTGCTGCATTCACCCATACTATACCCCATCGCAATGTCGGGTTCAACTTTAAAAACTGACCGCAATAAATGGGTAAAATTCACTGAATAATAGACACCCGATGACATCATCGCAATCGCATTCTCATAAATATTAGGTGGTGTATCCGATGCATTTTGCAGTTTTGGAAACAAGTAATCCGACCAAATATATTCATCCAAATTCGACATCAACTGCTGATAGCGCGTCAGCAAATCAGGAAACAATTGAAACAAGTCTTGCCCCAATCCGGTATAAGCCGTAGCTGAACCAGGATAAATAAAGGCCACTTTACCCTTTTTTGCTAGAGGATTGGGTGTAAAATAACTACCTCGTGGTGTTTTTAACACTTTTTTCGTCGTAAAAGACGGAACGATTTTATTTTTGAAAAATCGAATTTCTTGAGTTAAGTCTTTTTTGTTTTTAGCTATTAGGACAACAGAGAACGCTTCTTTTTGTTCCTGATTTTTTTGATAAAATTGATTTGCAATTTCCGCCAAATCCGTCTCCGTTTCTACTGCAATTTCTAAAGCAGATAACTTATGGATTAAATGTCGTGCATCTTTGCCTTGAAGAGAAAAAATTAAAGGAGTATTATTTTTTAAAAAATGAGTACTTCTACCCCCAGCCCCTAAAAGAGAGCTATCCCGAGTTAAATGATTTGATTCCGGTACATTTGCATTACCCGTCTCCTCTTTAAGGGTCGGGAGTGCTTCCGAAATCCGCACCTGCAAAACCCCTAAACCATTCACCGCCGCCACTCGTTTGGTCTGTCCCTTTTGTAAAATCCACGGACGGGATTTATCTGGAAAGTAATAATTTGTTTTGGCAAATTCATTCGCATTTTTAGGTGCGTTCCAATTTGGAATACCTGGAATAAATCGGTGATAAACGCACAAGGCTGTTTTTATCAAACTCGCAACTCCTGATGCGGCATACGTATGTCCAATATTGGTTTTGACACTTCCTAAAGCAACTGCTTTATTTGGTGTATTTTTTAATAAAAATGCTTTTTCTGCTGCATCTTGCTCCGCAATTCCTGTCGCTGCTAATTCTAAATAACCACCGTTTTGAACTGCTTGTTGCTGACCGATTTCATCAATGACTGCATAAATTTTCTCCTCTCCAACCTCACTTTTCTTCTTCAGAACAATCGCTCCAGCTCCTTCACCAACCAACCAACCTTGGTCATTTTTATTGAAAGACAAGCTCGGTTTTGCATTGGTATTTATAGCATCTTTTTGATTTCGCAGCAACACATTTTCCATTCCTCCAGAAA
>JBLHWU010000300.1:0-6714 GCA_047629355.1 Saprospiraceae bacterium
TTTAGATAGAAGATTTGATACTCTTCACAAATATCTAAACAGCCTTTTGATTTTCAAAATCTTAGCTCTAATTCCTGATTGTCAATGAACTTTGTATGTAATTTTTTTTGAATGCTCGAAATGTGCCGTAGGCAGCGCGGTTGAGGTTCTTAAGGGGCAAAAACCGTTTTCACCCCTTAAAATCCCCCTGTAAAACACAAAAAAACTTACTTTAAAGTGTATTCAGTAATTTTCAGCACCTAATTCTTGCTCGGCGTATTCTTCAACGTCGCCATCAAGAATCCCCAAAACTTCTGTACTGAACTCACCGAAACCGTCTCATCTGGAGAGTGCGCCCCTCGAATCGTCGGCCCAAAAGAAATCGCATCCAAACCGGGGTAACGATTCATGATAATTCCACATTCTAAACCTGCATGACAAGCTGCGATGTGTGGTTTTTCGTTAAACATTTCTTCATACAAATGCGCCATTTCTTTCAAAACAGGAGATTTCGCATTCGGTGCCCAACCTGGATAATCACCATCATTGTTAACCGTTGCGCCAATGCTTTCAAAGCAAGCGGCTACCATATTGCAAATATCGTACTTCCCTGACTCCGTCGAACTACGTTGCAAACTTTGCGTAATAAATTGACCATCTTTCACAACCACTCGCGCCAAGTTATTTGAAGTTTCCACCAAATCCGCGATGTCTGGACTCATTCTGAAAACACCATTTGGAATCGCATAAATCGCTTGAAACATCCGTTCTTGGTCAGCTGCAAACGCTACTTTTTCCGGCATTGGCGTAGTTGCCAATTCAAGACTCAAATCTGGTTCCATGCTCGCAAACTCTTGAACAATCGCCGCTTTTCGAGCTTCAAATTCTGCTAAAAATGCCGCTTTCTTATCACCTGCTACCACAAAAGTTGCAAACGATTCGCGTGGAATCGCATTCCGCAAACTTCCACCATCAATCGTCGCCACATGTAAACCAAACGGATAAGACATCTTGTATAATAATCTGTTCATCAGCTTATTAGCATTCCCCAAGCCTTTATGAATTTCCATACCAGAGTGCCCGCCTTTCAAGCCAGTAACACTCAATTGATACGCAACATCATTTGATTTCGGTGCTTTTTGCTCATAGCGCATCGTCGTATTCGTGTCCATACCGCCCGCACAACCAATACACAATTCGTTGTCTTCTTCGGTGTCCAAATTTAGCATAATTTGTCCCGTCAAAATCGTTTTATCCAACTCCTTCGCACCCGTCATTCCTGTCTCTTCGTCAATCGTAAACAAAGCCTCAATCGCTGGATGTACAATATCCGTCGCTTTCAAAACCGCCATAATTGCCGCTACGCCAATACCGTTATCCGCACCTAAAGTCGTGCCGTCGGCCTTCACCCAATCACCATTAATCATCATTTTGATACCTTCGGTTGCGAAGTCAAAATTGGTATCCGAATTCTTCTGATGCACCATATCCAAGTGCGATTGCATAATAACGGTCTGGCGATTTTCCATACCTGCGGTCGCTGGTTTTTTAATCACGACATTGCCAGTCGCATCCACAATCGTTTCAAAGCCAAGAGATTCGCCGACGCCTTTTGCCCACGCAATTACCCGCTCTTCTTTTTTGGAGGCACGAGGCACTGCATTCAAATCTGCAAAACTATTCCAAAGCCCACTTGGTTCTAAATTTCTAACTTCTTTAGACATAAATTCGGTATATTTATTATTAGCTGATACTACGCAATAATCTCGAAGAGATTGAATAGGAATAACCGCAAATGCAATCTGCGGTTATTGAAGAAACGTATCGCAACTCTGAAGAAGTTGAACCTTCTCTTACAACATTCGACTCTTTCAGAGTTGCGACACGTTTTTTCATTGCCCTCGGATTTCATCCGAGGTTATTCACATTTAACTACTTCGTAGTTGTTTATCACGTAACGTCAGTTATTAAGTTGATTGGTATATTAGGAAGGAAAAACCTCCGTTTTCGATATACCCTTTTTTATAATTTGGTTTAATTTTTTTGGCAAAAGTAAGCAATTTTAAACGATTTTGACACAAAAAAACGGTTAGAACTGATGATTCGTTCTAACCCTTTTTTGTTTAAAATAGGCAAAATCTATAGATTTTATGCTAAATACTTTCACATAACCTCTCCGTATGCCCTGTGCCGTACCATGCGCTGTTTAAATCCTAAAAAGAAATCTCATTCGCCATCGTCCCCACTCCACGTCCTAAATCAGAGACAGAAGTTTCCAATTTTATCGCTTTTCCACTTGGCGCAACAAAAGCCTTTTTATTAGAAAAATCCTTAATCAGCTTGCTGAATCGGTAAATGCTCACCACTTTCGCAGATTCCAAGGCAAACTGCGCAAAACCTGGCAAATTTGCAAATTCTTTGGTATCAATTGGATAATCAAACAAACGACTAAAAGTGCTGCCTTTATTGGCAAAGCTTTCATTTTCAATCGGTTGCACATATAAATAGTCCAATGATTTACTCACCGTTGTAATAGCGGTATTCAACACTTCTACATTCGTAAAATCTGCTTTCACTGAGAAAATATAGCTTTCATAGTCACTATTAATCGCTACATTCGACATACCTTTCACGCCTTCCATGACTACTTTGATGTGCTTAAAGATTGACTCAACGTTCTTGTCTTTCATCACGCCGTTCGTCTCCTCGGCTTGCAAATATTTCTTCACCTGGTCTTTGCTTTGACTCAAATTAACGACCAAATTGAAATCTCCCGCGCCATCATCACCGACATTCACTTCCTCGCGGACTTCAAAGCAGCTATTTAAACATAAGGGTAAGATTAGAAGAAGTGAGAATTTTAAGAATCGTTGCATGGATTTATTTTTTGAACTGTAAATACAAAGTTTATTTAAAAAATGAGAAGCGAGAAAATCTTACAATTTTAGAGCTTCAGGAAAACAGTGCGTGTTGCCTGCGGCAAAGCGGGTGGGATTATTGAGGAGGAAGAAGAATTTTTTACAGAATCATTCTTCCTCCTCAAACTCCTCTTGTTTAAATACAGATAACCTTTTGTAGTCTGAAATTACACATTTATTTAACCGCAAAAATAGCTATTTGTTACATTGGAAAGAGTTATTAAAAAGCTAAAATCTATACGGCAAAATAAAATAATAAATTAGCCATTTATAGACTGCCCTTTTTCCGTTTTAAAAAAAATACTTCCGTAGCATAGGCTATGTAAGGATTTTTCAAATTCCTTAAACAAAAAAATGACTAGTCTAAAATGACCACTTTATTAATTTATTTTGCCCAAGTAATCTCATCTTTTTCGACAAATTAAAACGGTCTCTTCCTTTTTTAATCCATGAAAATTAGCAGCATCCTTTTCTTCAAAACATCGAATATTTACTTGAAAACCAGCCGATTGCAAACGCTCGGCTAAACCGTTTGCGGAATACACGCGCACATGATCTTCTTGGTCAAAATATTTTGATTTATCTACCTTTGAAGTAATTGACCAATCTTCATATATGTCCCCTTCTTTAAAAGGTGTTTGAATAATTATCGTTCCTCCCCTTTTTAAAACACGAAAAAGTTCGCGCATGGCCTTTCCGTCTTCGATAATGTGCTCTAAAACGTGGTAACAAATAATATAGTCAAAACGCTCATCGGGTTCCTTAATTTGAGTAATGTCCAATTTTTTATCCGCCAAAAATTCATCCTCATAATCGGTGCTGATATACTCAATCGCCGTCATTTTTTTCAATTTTCGAAATAATGGGCGTGACGGTGAAAAATGCAAAATCCGTCCTTGCAAAGTCATTTCTTCGCTCAAAATTTTCCAGAGCAGCCGATTTCTCGAAATACTACCACAGAACGGACACAATTTGTCACCATTTTCCAAAACAATGAATTTTGAAAAATGATGCGCACAAACATTGCATTGATGCTGGTTGCCCCGATAAAAAATGGATGCAGGAATCCTACGCAACCATGCTTCATTTTCTTGCAAAAACGATTTAGGGACAACCGCTTTTAAAATATTTTTTACGGTTTGATACATGCCCCAAAGGTAAAATCATTTTGGTCATTTGAAAATTCTTTTTAAAAAAGCAGCAACCAACTTAGGGGGAGCGTTGTATTTAATGGTATAAAAAGAAGTCAGAAGCGAGACCATTTCATCGTCAGAAGTCAGAAAATTCAACTAATTCTATTAAGATAGGCTACCATAAATATGTATGGATAACGCCTATTTTAAAAGAAAATATCTCTTGTCATTTCAACCAAAGCGGAGAAAAAGACCACAATAAACGTTGCTAAATAACGGACTTATTCTTTCACCGTTACTAAGCGGTTTGATTCCTGACTGATAACTTTCTCAATTTAAAATTATACCTAAAATGAAAAATATACTCTTTACACTATTGTTAACTACCATTTTTACCGTCAATAACACCCAAGCGCAGCTAATTGAAGGCATGGAAGGCGCACTCAGTGGTTCCAACGAATTTTCTGGCGGCGGCGGTGGAGACTTTGATGATTGGTTTTTCTTAGTCGAACTTCTCTGGTATCCAACTTATGGACTATTTTTTGGTTTTGAAGGCGAAAGAAACCCTAACGAAATCGATTTTGCCCGTTACCCGTATGAATTTGAAACCGAAGGCATTTATCGGGACTATAAATACACCGGCTACCGTGCCCGTGGCGAATTCAACTTCCATTTTCAAAGTAATGAAGACAATCTCTATGGTGGATACGCACAAATAAAATACTCGCCTTGCCGTTTTCTAAATTTTGAAGCGAATCACTTGCGATTGGTAGAAGTCCTTGATAATCAGGAAGATAAAACGGATGCTTTGTCAATTACTAATATAAATGTACAGTTCAATCGCATCCGACATCACCGCATTCAAGGTTGGTGGGGACTCGGTGCGATGATAATTAAAGGAGAAAAAGAATACGTAAGTCCAAGCTTCGTGTTAGGGACGACGATTTATTTTATGAAGCCATTAAGTTTGTATTTGGATACGCAGGTTGGCTATCCAAATGGCACGATTGCGAGGCAAACACAAGCCCGTTTACAAGTACATTTGAGCCGTTTTAAAATATATGGTGGGTATCAAGGAACACGATTTGGGGAGATTTTTGAGCCGAATTGGACGTTGGGAGCAGGTGTTCATTTTTAGTGACAATAAAGAATTAAGTACCTGAACACAATTAATCAGGTAATTTTATAAACATCTTTTCCGCTATTTTTCCCTTAAAAATTTCTTCAATAACACTGGCTATTCAAGAATTTTTAAAGAAAAACTATCGAAAAAATCTTGTCTGAAAATTTTACCTGATTAATTACTGCGCGTTACTTACCAATAAAAAAAATCGGTGTTTTATTTTTTGACTTTTTATTACTGGTAATTCTTTATTTTAACCTAAAACCTAACTATTCCGTTCTCCCCCATCTACAGGAATCACTGCTCCATTCACCCATTTTGCCTCATCTCGACACAACAAATAAATCATATCCGCAACATCCTCAGGTCGCGTCAATCGCTTAAATGGATTCCGCATCGCCGCATTCAATTTCAATAGTTCACTGCCCGGAATCATCGCCAAACTTTGCGTGTCCGTCACCCCAGGTTGCACCACATTGCAACGGATACCTAAGGGCGCAAATTCAAGCGCAATACTCCGGCACAAAGCTTCCAAAGTTGCTTTGGCTGCACTCACCGCCGCATAGCCTTTCCACGATTTTTGACTACCTTCACTGGTCAAGCCAATTACGCGCGCATCGGTTGCAAACAGCTCGTTTTTCACCAATAGTTGCACCCAATCTAATAAGCTCAACGCCATATTTTGCAAAGTGATTTCAAAGTCTTTTCTGGAAAGCGTAGGACTATTTTCATCATAGGGACTTTCAAAAATGGAATCAACGAATTTATAGCTTTCAACAATTCGCTCGTCGTACATAAGCTTTTCAAAATCAATTGGTTGTGCTTCTGACTTAGACAATTGCTTTAAGTTCCCTTTAGAAATAGAATGAAGCAATAACCGTATTTTTCCGCCGTTTTTTAACTCCTTTTTTAAAACCTCTACGACCTCTAATTGCTTATCTTCGCGAGTCGCATCAACATTAAAATGCAATAACTTTACACCTAAACTCTCTATAGCCAAAAACGCTCCTTTAATCCATTCCATTTGCTGCCGACGATCGCGGTGCAAAATGCAAATATTCATCCCTTCATCCGCCATTTTTTTCGCTGTTGCCAAGCCAAACCCACTTGACCCACCAAGAACAATTGCCCAATAGTTTTTACCTTTAAAATGTGGTAATTCCTTCATAATTTAAATAAAATCATCTGCCTAAAAAAGACGCATCAGACCTACAAAAAATCGTTTCCATCCGTCCAATCCGTGTAACTATCTTATCTAATTAGCCGCCTTATTTCTCCCATTTCAACAACACACTCTGCGCCGAAAACCCTGGTCCAAAACTCAACATCAATCCTCTATTGCCTTCTGGAATATCCTTTTCCAAAAAACGTTTCAACACATACAAAACCGTTGCGCTCGACATATTCCCATAATCCCGTAAAACACCTTTTGTTTCGCTCAAATCTTTCCCTAATTTTCCAAACAACTCCTCTGTAATTTTCACAATCTTCTTCCCTCCAGGGTGAAAAATCAAATGCTGAACATCCTCAATTGTCAAGTTATTCTTTTCTAAAAACGGAA
>JBLHWU010000301.1:0-6558 GCA_047629355.1 Saprospiraceae bacterium
CCCCAATAATATAGTGTCACGTACTTAAGTAACGGTAAAAAAATAACTCCGCCATCTATCAAGTATTTCTTTTGCCCTTATTTTCCACTTTTGAAACAGTCATTATGTAGAGATAACTCCTATTTCAAAAGTAAACATCTTTTGCCATTTCGACCGAAGTGGAGAAAAAGACCAAAATAAATGTTGCCAGATGGCGGACTTATTCTTTCACCGTTACTAAGAATAGAATCATCCCTTATTCGCTCCCCTTTAGGAACTGGAGATTTTTTTATTCAAAAATGGATAAACTACTTCCGCCAAATACAAACCTTGCGGATAAGCTGCCCGATAAAATTTAGGAGAAATGCCCGTTTTTAGAGTGTTTTCAAAGGCTTTTACGCTCATTTTACCATAACCAACCGCCAGTATATTGCCAACTAATAGCCGAATCATGCCTCTCAAAAAACGGTTAGCCGTAATGATGAAAACTATCTTCTGGTCTTTGTTATCAATGTTAAAGTGTGCTTTTTTAATATGACAAACGGTGTGTTTATACAAATCTGGTTGCTTACAAAATGCGCGAAAATCGGAAGTTTTTGTAATTAATTGAGCCGCAATTTTTAGCTTTTCTAAATCTAAATTTTCAAAAGAATAATACGCACTCAATTCGCTCAAAAACGCATTTTTTTGACCATGAATGTGGTATTTATAAGTACGAGAAGTCGCATCATATTGCGCATGATTGGGATAGTCAACGGGTAAGCATTCAAAAATTGAAATATCATTGGGCAGCATCCGATTGAGCCGCTCGACAGGATCGTAATCAAATCCTTTTTCGATGACGATGTGGGCATAAAATTGGCTCGCGTGTACACCCGCGTCCGTGCGCCCGCAACCGATACAAGTGGTGGATGCGCCAACCATTTTGGATATTGTTTCTTCCAGCGTTTGTTGGATAGTATTGGGCGTATTGATTTGCCGTTGCCAGCCGCTGTAATTTGTGCCTTTGTATGCCAAATGCAAAAAATATTTCATTCGGCAAGGATACCCTAAAATACAAAAATCTCCAAGTCTTTTGTATTCTTTCTCTGGATTTTAAGAAAATACAAAAGTCTCTAAAACTTTTGTATTGTAGGCAACTGGCGTTTTACCTTCTGGTTTTGCCTCCATCTTCAACCATTCTTTAACGGTATCAGGAATCAACCTTTCGTAGTCTTCATCCGTTCCATAAGTGACGGCGGCAAACAAGGCTACGTGGAATAAAATCGTGACAATCGCAGCTGTTACATGTCGAAATCGAGCTGCACGGGCGAATTTTTTTGTATTGTTCATAACTGCTTTTTTGCGTAAAACGCTTAAATTTGCGGTTATAGTCTTTAATATTAGTTAAATTATTTATAAGAAACTTTTTAAAAGAAGTCAGAAGTCAGAGCATTTCATTGTCAGAAGTCAGAAATATACCAGTATTCTCTGACCTCTGACAATGAAATAGTCTGACTTCTGACTTCTCAAAAAAATATATCAATGGGCAAAAAAAGTAAGAAAAACAGAATTGGAGTAGTCTATTCTACCAATGACAATTATGATTACGACCACAATGACAGTGAAGATGAAATAGAAGATTTAGCTGTGAATCAGCAAAAATTGCGGGTGATGATTGACCGAAAACAGCGCGGTGGAAAGGAGGTGACCTTGATTACAGGATTCGTCGGTTCGGAGGATAGTTTGAAAGAATTGGGCAAATTTTTGAAGCAAAAATGTGGTGTTGGTGGGGCTGCAAAAAATGGTGAAATGATTGTGCAAGGAAATCAGCGAGATAAGGTGGTGAAGTTGTTGAAGGATAAGGGGTATACGCAGACCAAGGCTTCGGGCGGATGATTTTTCTGCATATAAAAACATGGTGATTTTTAAAATCACCATGTTTTGAATTTGTAAATTATGTCAATCTCCCACAAATCATTCTATCTTTTTCTTGCAAATCTTGGTTGATTTGAATGCTTTGTAATTTATTGATTGTCAATAGACTATAGACGTCTTTGGCATTGTATTCATTCATTTCAAAAAATAGCAAACCATTTTTATTCCCTTTTTGTAAAGCAAATTCCGTAATGGTTTTATAAAAAATAAGTGGTTCTTCCTCGGCTACAAATAATGCTAAATCAGGCTCATATCTCAATACATTTTCAGGCATCAATGCTCGTTCAGAAGGCGGAATGTAAGGTGGGTTGGAGATGATGATGTCAAAATTTCTCAAAGTTTTCCAATCGTTTTTATTCAAAATATCAACTTGGAAAAAATCAATTTCCGTATCATTTAAAATCGCGTTTTCTTTAGCAATTTTCAATGCTTTTTCAGAAATATCGCAGGCAGAAATACGGCAAGTTGGCAATTCTGTTTTCAACGTAATCGGAATGCAGCCGCTACCTGTTCCAATATCTAAAATCGAGAGACTTCGCCCATCTTGTCGTGCCGTTTCGATAATCCAATAGACCAATTCTTCCGTTTCTGGACGTGGAATTAGGACGTTTTGGTTGACTTTAAATTTTAAACCGTAGAAATCTGCTTCACCAAGAATGTATTGGACAGGTTCGTGATTCAGTAGCCGTTGTTGAATGGTTTGTAATCTTTGGAAATCGACGTCTGAAAAAGATTGGTCGGACGGTCTTTTTAGTTGAAAGGCGTCTTCAAAGACGATTCGGGATATACTGGTAGCTTCGCCTTCGCCGTAGAGAGGCGTTAGGGCTGCGATAAAACCTTGGTAGACTTGTTTAGAATGTTGCATTTATAAAGATAAGGTTGCTATTTTTTTCACTTCTAATGTTTTTAACTTTGCTTCTGCATGTTGAATGAAACCGCTAATTATTTTCCGATTTTAGCCAATTCTACTTTGCTATATTTCTCTTTGTTCTCAACAATTTTACCAGCAATTTCCATTACTTTTTCAAGTTGTTTTTTTAGCATATTGAAAGTACAGTTTAAAAAACTAAACGTATGGTTTCTTTTAGAATTTTCGTGCTGATTACCATATGTCGTCTCCGTGTGCCGTCAACCGTTCACCGTCCTAATCCATCCGCCCCTTATAATCCGTATATCCAAACGCTTTCATGATTTCCAATTCTCCATTCTCCCGCAAAATCGCAATTGACGGATGTTTCACCCCATTAAACATCGTCGTCTTCACCAAGGTATAATGAATCATGTCTTTAAAAACAATAGGGTCGCCAATATTCAACGGCTTTTCAAACGAATATTCCGTCAAATAATCGCCTGCCAAGCAACTTACGCCACCCAAACGATACGTTGGCTTATCTTCAATCGGGTCAGTTGCGCCCACTACTTTTGGACGATACGGCATCTCCAAACAATCAGGTGTATGCGCAGTAAAAGACATATTCAAAATTGCCGTTTTGATGCCGCGACTCTCGTGAATGTCCATGACTTGGCTGTGCAAATCTCCCGTCTCCCAAGCAATTGCGCTGCCGGGTTCAAGTAAGATTTCTACCTTATGTTTTTTTCTAAAGTCTGTTAAGATTTTCACCAAATGGTCCGTATCGTAGCCTTTTTTTGTCATCAAATGACCGCCGCCCATATTGACCCATTTTAAATGTGGGAAGAGATGACCAAATTTATTTTCTAAAATAGTCAACGTTTTTTCTAATTCATAACTCGTTGATTCACAAAGCGTATGAAAATGTAAACCTTCAATACCTGCAGGCAAACCATCTTTAAATTTATCGTCCACCTCTCCCAAACGTGAGCCAGGCGCAGCAGGATTGTACAGCTCCGTCTCCACTTCCGAGTACTCAGGATTCACGCGAATGCCGCAACTTACTTTTTCCGAATGTGCCTCAATTTGCGGACGAAAAAACGCATACTGTGCAACTGAATTGAAGACTAAATGACTGCTGTATGTCAACATTTCTTCAAACTCACTAGGCATATACGCGACGGCATAAGTATGCGCCTTGCAACCCATTTCTTCATAAACCAAACGGGCTTCATTTAGTGAACTTGCCGTCGCACCTGACAGATATTTTTTGACAAATGGAAAGGTTTTCCACATCGAAAATCCTTTTAAAGCCAAAATAATCGAAACACCCGCCCGCTGCTGTACGTCAGCGATGAGTTCTAGGTTTTTTCTCAATAATACCTCTTCTAAAACGTAGCAAGGAGATGGGATTTTGTTCAACATAAGTAAATTTTTTAGAAAATGAGAAAGGTCAGAACGCTTTACTGTCAGAAGTCAGAAAAGCACAGCTCAATCTGACTTTTGGCAATAAAATGGTCTAACCTCTGCCTTCTTTTTAAACCTCCAAATCAATATCAAATTTCTCGTTCCATGCTAATCCTTCTTTTCCTAATTTATCCAAAAATGGGTCAGGATTGAATTCTTCCACATTGAAAACACCAGCACCAGACCATTCTCCAGTCAGTACCATCATCGCGCCCAACATCGCAGGAACGCCCGTCGTATAGCTCACGCCCTGTGCGCCCGTCTCGTCATAAGCAGCTTGGTGACTGCAATTGTTCCAGATATAATAAGTGCGTTCTTTGCCGTCTTTAATGCCTTTGATACGGCAACCGATAGAGGTCTCACCAGAGTAATTTTCACCCAAGCTGCCAGGGTCAGGCAATACATATTTTAAGAAATTCAAGGGCACAACTTCGATACCTTTGTACATTATAGGGTCGATGCGTGACATGCCGATATTTTCAATTACCCGAAGGTGCGTCAGATATTCTTGTCCAAAAGTCATCCAAAAACGTGCTCGTTTGATGGTTGGATAATTTTTAACCAAACTTTCCAATTCTTCGTGGTACAAAACGTAGCTATCGCGCTTGCCGATATTCGGATAATCAAGTACTTGTTTGATTTCAAATGGCTTAGTTTCTACCCATTTGCCATTTTCCCAGTAGCGACCTTTTTGCGTGATTTCACGGATATTAATTTCTGGATTAAAATTCGTCGCAAATGCCTTTCCGTGGTCACCGCCGTTGCAATCTACAATGTCCAAATAATGAATTTCATCAAAATGATGCTTCGCCGCTCGTGCCGTAAAAATGCTCGTCACACCCGGGTCAAATCCACAACCCAACACAGCGGTAATTCCTGCTGCTTTGAATCTATCTTGATACGCCCATTGCCACGAATATTCAAATTTCGCTTCGTCCTTTGGTTCATAATTGGCGGTATCCAAATAATGTACACCTGTTTCCAAACAGGCATCCATAATCGTTAAATCTTGATAGGGTAGGGCAACGTGCAGGACTAATTTTGGTTGAAAACTACGAATTAATGCGACCAATTCTGGTACATTATCCGCGTCTACTTGCGCAGTCTTAATGCTGGTATGGCCCGTTGAAGCCATCGCATCTTTAGCAATTACATCGCACTTACTTTGGGTGCGGCTTGCCAACATAATTTCTGAAAAAACTTCGGGATGTTGTGCACATTTAAACGTCACAACTCGACCGACACCACCTGCGCCGATAATGAGGATTTTTGACATTGGATTTCAATTTTATTGTGAATAAAATGGTGATTGCTTACTTGTTATTAGTCATTAATCTTGCAAAGAGTTCAACTAATAAATGTGCTATCACATTTTAAAATGCAAATGTAATTTTTTTGTAGAAAAGGACAAGCAATTTCTTCCTGTTTCGGAACTTTTTAAAATGCTTTCCAGTTATTCCTCCCGTGCAAGTTAAAATGCTGCTTTTTTTAAATAAAATTCAATCATTCTTAAACTACGCAAAAATATTGCGTAGTAGTACCACACCTTTGCATCATCAACGGAAAAAGCATCGACAAATGCTCCCGTAAATTGTCTACCGTTGAGCAAAATGTCTGAAGTTTCAGCGGGAAATCTTCCAAAAGAGGAAGTAGTATCGGTTCGAATCTGGTTCGTACATCGGAATTATAGCAGGCAGTTGCAAAACCAGATGAGGGGCTCTGTATGGCTTCGTAGTGTCGTCCTTTTGGGTAGCGACATGTTGTTTGGCTGCTCTATCCTACTATAATATAAGAGTCAGTGGTTCGAATCCCTATACAGCTGCTGGCTGTGTAGTTCAGTTTGGTTAGAGCATTAGACTACATGTTTTGCAGGTTCGAGTCCTGCTCCTCCGTTCGCGGGGATGACAAAATTGGTAAACGCGATAGATTTAGGTTCTATTAAACATTTCATAGGAGATGACCGACTTCTTATCAATTGGTCCACATTGAAATCTGGTTTAAATAATCAGTGGTTGATTTTTTAATCACCTGAAATTTTGCAATAATCTTATAAGAAAAAGGATACCGCTTGGTGCAAGTAATCGCTTTTTTATTCTGTGTTTTTTAGGTTGAAATGGGTAGTGTTTTTTTGAAATATTACTTGTTTTAAAATAAAAAATACGCGTGTTGAAAGCTGATTATCTTAAACTTTACTTAATTTTTCTTCCGATGTTGGAGAAGGTCATTTGGATTGGTTTTTTTTTCAAAAAACTGATTCTCAAATATTTATAATAGACTTGTTACCCTTTAAAAATGCTTGTCTGAAATTTAGATTTTTTTGCTAGTTTTCTTTGAAAACTCAACAG
>JBLHWU010000302.1:0-6540 GCA_047629355.1 Saprospiraceae bacterium
CAGCTATTTTTTCTTTTAAAGATGTTAAAAAAAGCGAGCATAACTGGTTATTTGAGGCTTTTTTTAGCATTTTTAAAAGGGAAAAGAGCAAGTCAGATGGGTAGGTTATTTTTTACAAATTCCCTAAGTAAAAACGATTCAATAACTTGGGCCATTATGCTTGTCCTTTTCTCTTCTAAAAAACACAAGAAATAGTTCCGTAACGAAGGCTATGCAACGATTTTTTGAATTCTTTAGAAGAAAAAATTACGGCGCATTATGGTCCAACTTATTAAATCGTTTTACTAAAGTAAATTTTATTGCATTTTGATAAGGGAATTTTAAGGGATAAAACGATTTGCAAAAATCGTTTTATCCCTTCATACTTCACCGCCCCGTAGTTTTCAGCTGCGTGGTGGTATGTTTTTTGAAGTTCGAAAATTTTGGAATTTTCTCGCTCTAATTTTAATAAAATCTATCATGAAATTACCAATTAAAAAACGCTACCTAATTCCTGTTTTATTAATAGCAGCCTATTTTTTAGGACCACGACCAGCCTACCCAAAAATTGAAAGTAAAATCACCCCATTGGATATTCCATTAGAAAAAATTGATGCTTACCTTGCCAAAAAAGAAGCTAAAGTTGCCAATCTAAAGCCAGACAATCAGAAACAAATCATCTGGGCAGATTCTATTCGAAAGACAGAATGGGCAGTCGTCTATCTACACGGTTTTTCAGCAAGTGCAGTGGAAGGCGACCCGGTACACAGACGTTTTGCGGAGCGATATGGAGCAAATTTATTCTTGGCTCGATTGGCAGAACATGGAATTAACGACCGCGAAGTTTTCAAAAATGTAAGGCCTAGAGATTGGGTGGATTCCGCAAAAGAAGCCATCGCAATCGGCAAATTGATAGGAGAAAAAGTTATCGTGATGTCTTGTTCGACAGGTAGCACCCATTCGGCATTTTTGGCGGGAGAGAACCCTGGTTTTGTAGATGCTCAAATCATGTATTCACCCAATTTTGCGCTTGATGCATCCGGCACTGGGTTGATGACTGGACCTTGGGGAATGCAGTTGACGCGCTTGCTTTCGGGTGGTGATTATCGGCAATTGGGACTGCCAGAACCTTGTCATCCATATTGGACGGTTGAGTATCGAGTGGAAGGTATCGTGGCAATGCAAGCGCTTTTGGACGCAACGATGCAGCCACAGTATTTTGAAAAAACAACGCAACCGACCTATATTGGCTATTATTATAAGGATGAAAATAATTACGATGGAGTGGTGTCGATTCCTGCGATGAAAAAGTACATGGAGACGATAAGAACACCAGCGGATGAGAAGAAAATTCAGGCGTTTCCGAATGTGGATTCTCATGTGATTGTTTCGGGCTTACAGTCTAAGGATTGGAAGACGGTGGAGCGGGAGACGAATGCGTTTGCGGAAAATACGTTAGGAATGAAGCCTTTGAAAAACTCTAATGATGATTGATTACAGTTGTAAAATATGTGGGGAAACTCATAAATTGGTGACGCTGCTGGAATTTTCTCAGCCAGATATTATTTCGGAAATTTCGAGTGGGAAATCTTCGGAAAGTTTGGAAACGGCAGGAAAAGATATGTTTTTAGTCAGTGGAAAAACGATACATCTTCAATGTCAGATAATTATCGAATTAGTAGATTTTGAAGATGAATTAGAAATGCTGGTTTGGGCAGAAGTAAGTGGAAAAGAAGCATTAGCAAAGAAAGATATATTTAAAAAAGGTAACAAAGTTATACTGAATGGAATGCTTAATTGGACAATTCCATTTTATGACAATACGATAAATTTGCCTGTGGAAATACTGATCAACTCGGAAGACTCAGGCATAAAACCTCAAATTATGAAAATTCAAAGAGATATCGAACTAAAGAATGATTTAAAAAACGGTAACTACTCAGGTGGTTTTTAGTCTATTTTTAGTTAAAAATAGTTAAAAATAGTTAAAAATAGTTAAAAATAGTTAAAATAATGTCTTTTAAGTTACGGAAATGTTGAAAAAATGATTTTTTGTCAAAAATTTGAGAAAATCAGACAAATATAATTTTTAAACAAAACTATAAATAACTGATAATCAATAAATTAAAGTACCTGAGTAGTTACAAAAAACGGCATCACGCTTGATAAATTACAAAGCATTTTAAGCGAATTATACCATATATAAATTGTCCTAACCATTCATCAACTCCGCCACCTCCTCCCCAACCAAACTCCCAATCGCAACACCCATACCGCCTAACCGAACAGCCACAAAAACATTTTTCTCCACTTCTTTTACAATCGGTGCTTTCGTTTCACCAACGCCCATAATACCGCTCCACCATTGTTCAATTTCCACTTTCTGATTCGGTAAAATAACCGTTCTTAAAAAACTTTCCAGTGCGTCCTGAATATTATTGGTTAAGCCAAATTGCGCTGTTGTTTCCTCTGTTTTTGCCAATTGTCGGAAACCACCAAGTAGGACGCGATTCCCCACATTTCTAAAATAAACATAGCCACGGTCATAATGAAATGTCCCTTTTAAATGTAAATTTTCGATAGGTTTAGTAATCAAAACTTGGTTGCGCGCAGGGGAAATATCTTTCAGTAACGGCAACAATTTTTTAGCAAATCCATTGGTACAAACAGCCATCTTTGCTGCTTTCATTTCAAAGCCATGATTTCCAAAAATCGTCACGCCATTTTCACTATTTTCAAAATCTAAAACTTCAACGCCATTAAAAACTTCAATGCCTTTTTTAACTGCCAATTGCCAAAGTGCATGCATCATTTTACCGGTATGAACTTGTCCTTCTGCGCTATTAAAAATGAGGTGTTTTATATTTTTGAAATTAAAGCGACCTAATTCATTATCAGCGATTTGAAATGTTTTTTTGTTGCTAATAATAACCGCTAATTTTTCATTGAAATCATCGACTCGCTCGACACATTTATTAAAAGCAGTTGCCTCTTTTTCTTCAAATAATTCATAGCCGCCCCATTGCTTAAAATCCAAATTTTTATCGCCAACGCGTTCGCGAAGCCGTTGCAAGCCCCGCCATCTTTTTTCTACCAAAGCAAGTACTTCCTCCTCTGATTGGGTCTTCAAATCATCCAATAATTCTGACAAACTACCGAAGCAAGCAAAACCTGCATTGCGCGTACTTGCTCCGATTGGCAACGTCCCACGTTCCAAAACTACAACCCGACTTTCAGGCGATGATTCCTTCAAATGAATCGCTGCATTCAGTCCAACGATACCGCTGCCGATGATGATAAAATCTGCTTGTTGATAGAAAACTTCGTTTTCCCAGAAGGATGGATTAGGCATAAGTTTTTTTTGCAAAAGTAATCTTTTTCTGGTGTAAGCATAAAGTGGATTTGAATATTAGCCAAATATGATTTTTCCTAAAAAACAGCAGTAAGAGATACTAAAATTTCTATAAAATCGGTTTAGAATGCTTTCCCGGAAAAACGTGTTTTTTTAACGCACCTTTAATAAAATCGACGAATGCGTTAAAGACTGTTAACATTTGGGGGAAGGGTGACTTTTAACCGTCATAGTTATAAACCAATACTTTTGAAAGATTAATTATTTAGAAAACGGTGCAAGGAGTAAAATGTCAATTCACCGATTCAATAATTCACCAAAAAAAACGACTAAATCATGAAGAAATTAATTTTGTTTGCCACGCTATTCGCAATGACTTTTACTGCTTCGGCACAAGTTAAATTTGGACTCAAAGCAGGAATCAGTACTTCCGATTTATCTGGTCAGGATGCGATTCAAGATAATTTGACCGTTAAGTTGAAAGATGCAGATTACGGGATGCACTTCGGCGCGTTCATGCGGGCACAAGCTGGAATTTTATTTATTCAACCAGAGGTGACTTTTAATTCATTGACCGCCAATTATGAGGTGGATAATTTTTCAAGTAAAGACGTTTTTAAAGAAAAATACAGCAATTTGGACATTCCGGTCTTGGTTGGTTTGAAGTTAGGACCACTTCGCGTAGGCGCAGGGCCCGTGGCACATCTTAATATAGGTAAGGAATCAAACTTGGCAGCTAATGGTATCGTCGTAAGTCAGAATTATGAAAAGCTAACTTTTGGCTACCAGGCGGGTTTGGGCTTAGATATATGGCGATTGAATTTTGATTTGCGTTATGAAGGTAATTTTAATAAAGTGGGGGATAACCTAGAAGTCGGCGGGACGCAATTGAATTTGAGTAAAAATGCGAGTCGCATGATGTTCTCTGTAGGATTTACTTTTTAATATACCTGTTGATGGTAAATCTCTTCGCGCCAGTTGGAGTGGCAAACAACATAGGGGGTCAACGTTTTTGGGGAAGAGGTTTTGGAGTATGGAGTACAGGTAATATTACTGATGAAATGGTACAAAATTACTTGGAACACCATAGAAAGCCCAACGACCCAACGAACGATAATTTTATGCTTGAAAAACACTGGACGACTTTAGGAACGCGAAATAAATAGATTTAGATTCTTGACAGGATATTTTGTCTTGGTTTTTTACTTTAAAAATGCTCATTTTATCAACATAAATCGCACTTATAAAGCAAAAAGGGAAAACAAAACCTCACTCCCAAGAATCTGAATTTATTTATTTCACGTTACTTAGTCGTTTTTTTGTTCTAACCCACCTACTTTCGGTAGGTGGTATTTAGTATTTTCTTTTTCCCATTTCTTGATAATCACAAACCATATAACGACTGATATTCCTAAAATTATCAGTTTTTCGGTTCCGTCAATTCCGTTTTTGATTAAGGCATTGAACATCATAATTTGGATAATCAGATGAAAACAAGCGCTAGCTAATATTGATTTTGTCGATTCGGCTACTTGTCCAATCCCCCAACTTCCAAAAATCATCATTGATAAAAAGAAAAGATTATTTCCAACAGTTGCTTTTGTCAAGAATGTCAGATGCCAGAAGTACCACATAAATCCGATTATCAGATGTTTTTGCCAAGCTTTTAATGTTTTTAATTCTTCTTGCAAGTAACCTCGCCAACCATATTCTTCCATTATACAATAGACGAAAGTCCCGATAATCGCTATAAAACCGTAAAGGTGCGAGTCCAGTTCAAATTCATTTTTCACTCCAATTATTGTTAAAATAATGATTGGAATTATTGCCATTATAAGGCTTTTTGATTTTGATGTACCGAAAAACGTTATTTCTGTTTTTCTCTTTTTTTTCAATAACGAAATGGCTATTAAGGCACCGATAATAACTCCGCTACCTTCAAGAAGAACAGTAATCAAGATAAAAATCCAAGTCGGTAATTTTTCTAATTCCGATTTGAGTTCAAAAATATCAAATCTGAAAATATTAGATATTGTAGTCGCAATGATGAAAAATATCAATATTCTTTTCCAACTGATTGGATTGTGTTTGGTTTCGTCTTTCATATTATTGAATACGTTTCACTAATTGTAAGGAATGCGAAATAAATAAATTTAGATTCTTGGCAGGATATTTTACCCTCATTTGTTACTTTGAAAATGCTCATTATATCAACATGAAATTGCACTTTCAAAGCAAAAATGGAGAACAAAACCTCTCCCTCAAACTCCCTTTAGTTTTGCCTCAGACTTAAGAGACTTAATGCAGCATTAAGTGTATATTTAGTTGCGGACGAATGAAGGGAAATAAAATGTGCACATTATTGGTGGTTCTTTTTAACTTATTTCTGCTCTAATTCTTTGTTCCTCGAAAATGCATAAATAAGGAAACTTCCAAACGCAATACTAAGCAGACCACTTACAGGAGCAAAAGATTTGACATCAGGAATAAGTGAGGTAATAAAGTCTTGAAAACGCTCTTGACCCATAAAAATAAAGATGATGGAAGCTATTATAAAAAGGTAACCGAAAAATTTAATTACGCCAGTATATTTTGATTCTCTGGCAGTTATTATAAATAAAATACCAAAAACTAGCCTTACTACTATTGCAGCTATATATAGTGAAGTGTTTTCCACATTGTTTTCTATCCAATTGATAATGATTTCGGGCTTAAATAGCAAGGATATGCCTGAAAGGATAAGTAGTATTCCAAATAGTTTGATGAATATTTTCATGATTTTGTTTTTTATGGACTTTCGAATATTTTACCTGATTAATCACTACGTATTACTTAATTACTGGCCTTACGCACCCCTTTTACAAAAAGTTACAAAAAGGCGTAGAGATATTAGAAAGAACAAGTGTTCTGCTAAAAACAGAACTATATTGTTTTATTTCTACCTATTTAAAAAGTGATTGAGTAGAAAAAGAATCTGGTTCTAATTTAAATTGTACTCGTTTTAATTGCTGTAAAATGCCAAAAGCAGTTTTGATAGCTTAGCGTACAATTGAGCTTTGAGGTCAAAATGATTAGTTTGCTGTCTTTTACTCAGCATTTCTAATTTAGTTCAGGCAATCATCGTAGCGAAAATATGATTACACTGACTGTTCTCAACTTTAGTAGGCGATTTTTCTAAGCCTACATTTTGTTTGAGCGATTTGTGGAAA
>JBLHWU010000303.1:0-6519 GCA_047629355.1 Saprospiraceae bacterium
CGATTCAATAACTTGGGCCATTATGCTTGTCCTTTTCCCTTCTAAAAAACACAAAAAATAGTTCCGTAACGAAGGCTATGCAACGATTTTTTGAATTCTTTAGAAGAAAAAATTACGGCGCATTATAGTCCAACTTATTAAATCGTTTTTACTAAGCGGACGTTTTAATGCCGCTTATACAATATTGTCAAATCGTTTAATTTTTGATTAGTCTAAAGGAGCCTTTTTTATCTGTTGATTCAATTGATAAGATATATACACCTGCAGATTCTTCTAATATTAGGTTTATTAACTGTCTGTCATAATATGTTTTGGTCTGAATTAGTCTTCCAGATAAGTCAGTTATGTTGATGGTTATATTCTTAAGTCTTTCCCCTAAATCTATTGAGAAATTGCCACTTGTAGGATTGGGGTAGAGTAAAAGGTCTTTTCCAAAACCATTTTCAATTATCCCAAGACTAGTTATTGAGAAGCATGCAGAAGTGTCAATACAGTCATTATCATTAATGATAATAGCATAATTGCCGTTTGTAGTTGCACTAAATGTTTGAGCAGTACTACCTGCAATTTCAGAACCATCAGCACAGTCTATCCATTGATATGTAATGCCAGCTCCATTATTGTTAGCATTAAGTAAATTGTCTACTTGGGTAATAGTCAAATCCAGAGTATTATTAAGATAGATTCTGGTTCTACTTAAGCTATCCATATTGCTTGGATCAAAATCATTGGTATTGCCCATAATTACAAGATCTATAAAATTGTCATTATTAAAATCAGCAGTTCCCATAGATGAACCATAAGCTCCAACCAAGGAGTCTAATAAGGAGAAGGTGGCATCTCCATTGTTTTTATAAACAAAAGTGATGACTCCATTTGCATTATTGCCACCAGCACCAGAACAAATAATATCTTTAGTCCCGTCACTATCTATGTCAATAAATATACATTCTCCAGCAGTTACTGGTTCAAACAAAGAAGGGGACAGTTCCGTAAAGTTTCCAATTGAATCATTTATGTATAGTCTAGTACTACCATCATGATAGTTAATTAAGAGGTCCGTATCACCATCAGATTCTAAATCTGCATTTGAAATGGAATTTACACCAAGAGAGTCAAAAGGTGAGTTAGTCGACATTGTATAATTTCCTTGGCTGTCGTTAATATAAAGTTTAACAGTTTTAGTCCCGCTAATTTCAGTACCAGCAATAATAGCATCTTGGTCATTATCATTATCAATATCGAATATTAAAACTTTACTATACTCCACTCCGGTAAAAGTATTTCCCTGTAATTCGGTGAATATACCCGCCCCATTATTTTCCAAAATTATAGAGACAGGAGTCCCAAAATTTAAGTTTAAATTTTTTCCTGCCATTAAAATGTCAAGATCTCCATCACCATCAAGATCTCCAAAATCAAAATCTCCATGATAAATAGGAGGAAAAGATGCTGTTATGTCTAAAGAAAAAACACCTAAACCATTATTTAGATATAGTTTGTTACTCGATGGGTTCGGGCCTGATATAAAAATATCTTGATCATTGTCATTATCTACATCTCCAAATTTCATAGATAACACATCGGTACTAAAGGTAGAGTCATCTAGTATACTGAAATTTCCAAACCCATCGTTTTGGTAAAGAATGGTGTTTTTTATAAAAGATCCTATAGTCTCTGATCCTGAAATTAAAAGATCTTGATCTCCGTCATTATCTATGTCGGCCATATCAATTGCCCCAAAATGGGCAAATTGCAGAAGTGGAGTTTGATTTAATTCTTTATAGGTAACGCATTGTGCAAATGATGTAAAAGATGTAAAAGATGTAAAAAGAATTATAAGAATTAATGAAGTTGTTTTAAAAAAAGAAAGAATATATTTCATAGTTAAATTTTAAATAATTAATGTTTCTTAATAGACTTTATGAATGAGTAGCTTTTTTAGAATTGCAAATAATTGATAATCAATAATTTGCGAATTATCCAGAGTCGCCATTCATAAAGTCTAATGTTGTTGTATTAGAAAAGTTGCGTGGTTTAAGCACTAAAGTTAGCAAATAAATCACAAATAGAAAGTCCGCAATGACTTTCGTAAATAGGCCCTAACTAGCAATGAACTATATACGTTGTTGGACGAAATCTAAAGATAGCTAAAGCGTCATATTTTGCCAAAAAGCTCGTAACTCAAAAGCTATTAGTTCACTACTAAAAACATAATAAGTAGGTAAACAAAATTAAACGGCACTTTTTTTTAAAAAAATGAGTTTATCTTGTGGTATGCGATTTATAGAATTCACAAAATTAGAGGTAGAAACATTGCAAGAAGAATATAAAAACCATTCATCTCATTCAGTTCGTCGTCGCTTTCATGCGATTTTACTAAATACAGAAGGAAAGGAAGCTAAGGAACTTGCATCTATTTTTCAAGCACGGACACGAACTATTTATGAATGGATGAATAGATGGGATACCAATGGATGTATGGGTCTATTAACTCAATCAGGGCAAGGTAGACTGATGTTACCCCAATAATTAGGGCCGTTAGCTAAGACAATAATTCTTTCTAACTTTATGATTATGAAACGAAGAAATTTCACCGCAAAATTCAAGACAAAGATTGTTTTGGAAGCGATTAAAGAGAGCAAGACGCTTGCAGAAATTGGGCAGCAACATACGGTTGCGCCAACTCAAATAAGCAAGTGGAAAAAAGAGTTTTTGTCAAGTGCAGAAAGCGTATTTGCCAGCGTAAAAAAATCAGAAAAAACGGAAGCCGCAAGCGAGCGGGAGCGATTGCTCCAGACGATTGGCGAACTGAAGGTTGAGAATGATTTTCTAAAAAAAAAGTTGCGCTAAAAAGCGTTGGCGAGCGTAGAAAATTAATTGACCCAATGAGCGAATTGAGCAAAAGGTAACTACTCAGGTGGTTTTTAGTCTATTTTTAGTTAAAAAAAATAATGTCTTTTAAGTTACAAAAATGTTAAAAAAAATGATTTTTTGTCAAAACTATAAATAACTGATAATCAATAAATTAAAGTACCTGAGTAGTTACTTATAAGCTTGGTAAACTAACCTTTGAAAATATTCTTCCATCGTTGGGTTTTCCAATTTATATTTTTCACCCTTTGGAGAATCCTCTATTTTTTCATGAGTACTGCATCCAAAATTAAAAATGAAAATTAAAAGAATGATATTTTAATATAGCTTCATTTTTCTTTTTTTGCTTGTGTCGAACTGTTCGTATACCTGTAGGCCGACGTTTAGAAGGCTTAGCAGGTACACATTTATTATGGGCTGGTTTTCTTCTTTCGTTTAAACCATCACTTCACTAATTTGAATAATAGGCTCAATATTCGTGAAGTTGGGTAAATCCGCCATTATTTCATCAGCATTTGGACCAAAGGAATTTCCAAAATCCTCCATTGAATCAAAATACAAATTCCCCATTGCTGAATAGGTTGCAGGTGAGTCAGGTGTTCCCCCTCCAAGTCCTTTCTCAACAGTTACACCTTTTGCAGCATCACCTAATAATCCACCAACCAAAGGTATATGCTTGTTACAGTAATAATCCATGTCAAATGATTTGCCTTCTCCGTTGGGATACAATACACTTACTTTAATCATTCCTTTTTTCATAATATTTTTTTAAAAATTCCTACTCATAAGGCTTTTCAGATATCGCCTCGTTTTTTTATGTGGTCGCTGGTCTCCACATTTGAATATTTTCTGCTTGTGTGTTTTCTATTTTACTTGCCCATAACGTGAGTGTACATGCAGTGGTGGCGAGAATAAACTTAAATAAACCTCAGAACTGAATGCTTACCTCAAAATTCAATAGTACCTTCATCTCTTGCCACCATTGCCATGTACACATTGTGTGTGCCCAGAATGGGTACCTTAATTCGGAACGAAGCTACGAATTAATTTGGGAAAGATAAAATCCCAAACTCTATAGGGTGCAAGTCCCTTATTGGCGAGTTGCCGAAGCCAATTAGTAAGTCGCAAGGGCGTTAGGGGGGACCCTTGATCTGAAGTAAGCGGGACTACAAAAGTCGGAACAGACGAACAGAAATTACATAGGAGGCTAATTAAAGGGGGGAAGCACACACGGCGAAAATTTCGTTCGGGCATACCATGCAGTAAAGCGCAACAATGGTGCAGCAGGGGTGGACGGCGCGAAAGCAGAAGACCTTCCACAGTACCTTGCGACGCATTGGGAACGCATCAAAGGAGAACTCTTGTCGGACGATTATCGTCCGCAAGCCGTGCGTGAGGTAAGCATCCCCAAGCCAAACGGCGGCATCCGAAAATTGGGCATACCGACGGTGATGGACCGGCTGATACAGCAGGCGATTCATCAGAAGTTGAGCAAAATTTGGGAGCCGGATTTCTCTGCCTTTAGCTACGGATTTCGACCAAAACGGAGTGCGCACGATGCGCTACGCCAAGCCAATTTGTACATTAATTCAGGCAGACATTGGGTGATTGATTTGGATTTAAAATCGTTTTTCGACTTGGTTCATCATGACAAACTAATGAGCCTGATAAGCTGCCGTATCCGCGATAAAATTTTATTGCGGTTGATACGGCGGTACTTGCAAAGCGGCATTTTGGAAAACGGCATCGTGCGACCGCGACGCAAAGGCACGCCACAAGGCGGGCCATTGAGTCCTTTATTGTCCAACATTCTGCTGAATGAATTGGACAAAGAACTGGAAAAACGCGGACATAAATTTGTCCGCTATGCCGATGATTGCAGTATTTTCTTAACCTCCAAACGCGCCGCCGAGCGGGTTTTGGCGAGCATCACCCGTTTTCTCGAAAATAAGCTTCATTTGAAGGTGAATCAAGAGAAAACGAGCATTTTTCGTCCAAGTAAATTTGTGCTATTGGGACATAGTTTTGTACCAAGTTACAAAAAGGGCGACAAAGGAATTTACCGTCAAATCGTCGCGAAGAAAAGTTGGCGCAAGTTGCAAGAGAAAATCAAAATCATCACGCGGAAAACCAGTCCGATTCCCTTTGATGAGCGCATCACGAAGCTGAATCAATTGATGCGTGGTTGGGTGCATTACTTTCGCCACGCCAGCATTTACGAGAAGCTAAAAACGATGGACAGTTGGGTACGCAGCCGTTTGCGGTATTGTATCTGGAAATCATGGAAGCAACCGAAACGTCGCCTTCGAGCGTTCCGTCAATTGGGTGTTAAAGAAAGTTGGGCACACCGCTACGCCTACTCCCGCAAGGGTGGATGGCGGATAGTGAATAGCCAAATTATGCGGATGACGGTTTACAAACGACCGATTTCAGTCGCTTGCCCCAACGTTAAATCCGCAAGACGAGCGAAGCGAGGATTGCGGATTTAACGTCTCGTATATGAAAAGTAGCGCTGAAAATAAGCGATAATTTTCGGATGATACACAAGCCGAATTTTAAATTTTACTAATTATTTTATTTTTGAAATTTGTCAAATTTAATAATTTGGCGACTTTCCAAAAATGCCCAGCCTTTGTGTTAGCAACGACTTGCGCTATTTTTTATATACATTGTTGTGCTTTCGTTATTTTTCTGCAATTATTGTATCTATTTCCGTCGTAGTTGTTTTTAATTGCTTTAAATAATATTCCATTTGCTTGAAATGATGATGCAAGTCATCAAGAAATTCAGACAATTGTTCAGGTATCATTTCACGAAATGTTCCAGTCCTCCTTTCATAGCTATATTTTTTACTTAAAAAAGCCCATCTCTCGTCCAAAATCTGACCGTTATCAATTAATCTGTCATAAGTTGAGTTATACAATTTGATTACTTTTTGTACTAATTCTTTATTTCTAAAAACAGTTATTTGATTACCTGAAACAGCTGATTCGTAAGAGCCAGATATAGGATAAAATGTCCGTTGAATTCTAAAATAAATATTGAATATAGAATCTAAAGAATTTCTGTCATTATTGTAAAGATTGTGTAATTTACTATTTAAGATTTCATACGCTTCAATTCTCGGTTCGTTAAGTTTTATTACTATTTCAATAAAAGCCTTATCTTGTTTTAAGTCATTTTTTAGGCTTGTAATAAATTCTTTTTCAGTTGTGGATTGTTTTCTTGATTCATTCCAATTATTTATTGAGAGTGCTATCAAAATTCCAATAACCACAAGAACAATCTCTCCAATTGCATAAATCAGATATTTACTGAATTTGTTTTCAGTCAGAGTTTTTTGTCTAATTTTTCTAAAGAATTTTATCATTGGTTAGCGGTTTGTCATAATGAAGCACAACGTTGTTGTATATGATTTGTTGCGTCTTTTAAGCAACTAATTTAGTAAATAATTACTGCCGAATAAAATCCGAGAGGATTTTCGTAAGTAAGCAAAAAGCCAGCAATAAATTATATATGTTGTTGAACAAAAACCTCCGGTAGCCATTCCAAGAAATCCGTATCTTTACCTCATTATTAAATCATAAAACTTTTCATGATGAAAAAAAAACACAGTTGTAACCAGAGCCTGTGGTGAAGTTACAG
>JBLHWU010000304.1:0-6471 GCA_047629355.1 Saprospiraceae bacterium
CAATGAGAATCCATTCTGCTTTAGGGGATAAGTCTCCACAGCAGATGAGTTTATACTTAAACGCCAAAAAAATGGCAGCTTAGTTAACTTAACTCGATGTCCGATGTCGTGACGATGACCACACCGATAAGACGATTCGGAACGATTAAATTTAAACCAAATCCAATAGAAGAAACAACTAGTGAAAGTTTTAATTTTTTTCTCAAAAATACTACTACTCCTTCTTTAGTTTTACGAGTACCTGATGTGCAGAATTTTGCCTCGGAAGAGGAAAGTTTTGCACTGAGTCCAATTTATAATTCAATTGAAAAGGAATTTATTAAAAATGGATTTACGGTTAGAGATAGGGGATTGTTTAATGAAGTTTTATCCAAATCTTCGCACGAAAATTATTCAGCGATTCAATCATTAACCAACACAGATATTATTCTTGAAGTGTTGGATATAAACTGGAATGTGGAATACCATACGAACAAATATTTAAACAAAAATGGTAAGGAAAGAAAAATATCAGGCGACATTATGATGAATGGTTGTGCCGTTATTTTTAAATTAATAATTGTACAATCAAACGATGTTGCTGGAATTTATAAGTTCAATTATGCCCCGTGTGAAAATGGGTGTGAATATTATATTGATGATACTGGAAGGTTTTATCCAAAACCAAACAGCTCAAAGTCAGTTAAACCTTATGAATTTGTTAAATCTGACAATATCGAATCATTTATCTCGATTTATACTCAAGATTTAATTCAACAACTCAAAAAGTAAGTAATGAAATTAAAATTATTGACGATTCTTTTAGCTATTCCGTTTTTGGCATTCGCTCAAGATGTAAGCTGTATTGACTTAGAAGTTGTTTGGAAATTTTCAACCAAAACATAAGTTAATACGAAATATAATTTCGACTGAGACAAATAAAATATACAAAACAGAATCATATTTCCAATTTTTATTTGATGTATTTTTATTTTAACTCAATCAAAAATGTACCCCAAATGTTGTTTGTCTCAAAAGAATCATTTAATTGAAAACAAAATTATATTCTAAAAAATAGATTTTTTGGCTATAAAATTTCCAGTAGTGTCCGATTAAAGTAGGGTGAATTTTAATTGAGTTGAATTGACAATCGGGATTTTATAGATTTCAATTGTGATTTACTATAATTCTATCGCATGAAAGTATTACACACACGGAGTCTTTTAGAACGATAAATCACTATTCAAATTTGTATCTATCTGATTTCCAATAAAAGGGCTTTTAATTTTACCCTACTTTAATCGTACACTATCAAATTTCCAAACAAGCTCTTAATGAATTATGTAAAAACAGAGGGCTATCAAAAAGAAACAGTATCGAGCTATCAATTGATGAATTCGTCTTGGCTTAAAGCAGTTAAAGCTTATAGTATAGATGGGACAATTGCTGTTATCGCAGAAATTAAACGGGATGAGTGGGGGATTTCAACAGAAAAATATGTCTTTTGTGGTATTTCTTCTACCAATTGGAATGCATTTTAGTATGGAACGTATGATTATGAAATGACCTATGGAGAACGATTTCATAAATACATTATTGATTCGAGATGCAGTTGTCATTAAATGAAAATAGAAAAAGGGCATGTATCTTATATATGCTCTTTCCCTCCTTTTTTCGGCACAAATTTCGTTCCCTAACCCATAAATACCCTCACATGAATCCCACAATATTAACAAACCTCCTCCTCTCCTTCATCCAACCACTCACTGCGCCAAAGGCAAAAAAAACAAGTATCGTGCGCAAAATTTCCATCAAATTAGAAACCGTCCTCTCGATGTCCAACAACCACGTCGGCGATGATTGGACGCATTTTTTGTCCATTCAAAAGCAAGTCATCAAAAAAGGCGAAACTGTCATTTTTACCCTTCACAAACGTGCGCCAATGCTGATTGAAGCACATTCCGTCGAGGACGATAAAGATTATCCAGATGCGGGTGAAAATTCAATAGAATTTATCTACTCCGATTTAATTGCCATCGAAAGAAATCGCTTTGAAATGGATGTCGTTGTCGTAGAAAACGGTGGGCAATATGCAGGCAATACGGCAACATGGAAGTTCTTATTTGTCCTGCAATCTGTAAAGGACTAACAGGTGTTTGAATGGTAGGAGAAATATATTTACTATATTATTCAATATCAAAGCCTCGTCACTTTTTTTGGCTCTAAATTTGATTATCTTAAATATAAAAGACCCAAATATATTGTTTAAGTAAATATTATTTATCTTGTAAATAACTGAAATTCAATTATTTATCAACAAAATTTTTTTTGACCGATTTTCTTTGACCGATTTTTTTTTAATGATGGTATTTTTTAATTTAAAGCATCAACTATTTTAAATTAAACGTTCATTTTATATCCCGATATCTTCCAAAATTGAATTATTTAAAATTTATCCTATATCCATTTTTGTGAGAGAATTAGCAAATTTTTAATGGCTTTTTCTTTTCACAGAAGAAAAAAAAATCACAGTATAGACAAAGGCAGATTGGCTTAACCGTCAGTTCTTAGCCTGTACACTATTTGTGATTTTTTCGCAACCATGAGCGCATGAAACAGTTAATTACATTTCTCTTTATCTTGGGCACATTCTCTGTTTTTGCGCAACAAGATGTGCAATATTCCCAGTTTATCTTTAACAAATTAGCCTTCAATCCTGCCTATGCGGGTAGCAAGGAAGCGATGACCCTCGCGGCAATTTACCGACACCAATGGCAAGGTATCGAAGGCGCACCACGGACATTCAACGTGCAGGCGCATTCTCCATTTTCAAAAAATAGAAACGGTTTAGGTATGTCAATTACGTCAGATGCCATTGCGCATACGCGAAGTTCTTATGCTGACCTTTCCTACGCTTATCGAATTCCATTCCAAAATGATTCTAAGTTGGCAATTGGCTTGGGGGCACGATTTGAGAATACTCGAATTGACGTCAATGCTATTGAAGTCATCGACAATTTAGACCCTGATGTTCCTTATACAGACGGCAATCGAAATACGGTCAACTTCGGCATTGGGGCGTATTATTCTGCTAAAAATTTTTACATTGGGCTTTCTGCTCCGACATTATTAAAAAATAATTTATATAGTGATGAATATGTGGGCGCAAGAAGCATCAGTCGTTTTCGGACTTATTATTTAATGGCGGGCGTGATTGCGCCAGTTTCCCAAAATATCAAATTTAAGCCGGCGATGATGATTTCTTACACGAAAAATGCGCCGTTTGAAGTTGATTTAAACGCTAGCTTTTTATTCTACGAAGTCTTATGGTTAGGGATTTCCTACCGTTTGGGTGATTCAATGGCGGGTGTGATTCAATATCAATTTACCAAACAATTCAAAGCTGGAATCGCATTAGATTATACGCTGTCAGAATTGAATAACTATACGCGCGGTTCAGGCGAGATTATGATTGAATATCTCTTCTCTTACGAAAAAGAAGGAGTTAATAACATACGATTTTTTTAAAAAAAAAGAGGTCAGAAGACAAAGCACTTTATTGTCAGAAGTCAGATTCAACCTGTATTTAATCTGACTGCTGACGGCGCAGCGTTCTGACCGATGACTTCTTAAACATATTCCCATGTTACAAAAAATTACATTTCTACTGCTAAACCTCGTTCTTCTAACCACTACAGTTTGGGGAAATATTTCCAATGAACTCCTTTTTATTGGAAATGCTGAAATATCGGTCGATACGATTAAAGACCCAACTGGTAGCAAACTCTCCAAAAAGAAAAAACGACTCGAAGGAAAAGCGGTGCAAGGCGGTAGTTTTTCTAGTTCTGCTGTAAAAAGGAAGGCAGATAAACTCTACGAAGCACTTGGTTTTATGGCAGCAGTTGATGTCTATCAGGAGTTAGAGGGCATGGAAAAAAGTACGCGTGTAACGGCAAAAGTAGCCAACGGTTATCGCCTAAACGGGCAGACGGAAGATGCAGAATATTACTATTCTCAAGTCGTAAAAAATACCGATAATCCTGAAGATATTTTGCATTATGCACAGGTGTTGCAAAGCAATGGAAAATGCGAAGATGCGGTGCGTTGGTACAAGGTTTATTTATCAAAATCATTCGATACCAATCGAGAATTTATCAAGGATTGTGATGAATTAGAAGCATTTAAAGAGTCGCACGTAGAGGTGTTGAATGTGGAAGCATTGAATTCTGAAAAT
Source organism: Saprospiraceae bacterium (assembly GCA_047629355.1). Lineage (GTDB taxonomy): Bacteria > Bacteroidota > Bacteroidia > Chitinophagales > Saprospiraceae > CAYUNA01. The sequence continues at coordinate 4,214 of JBLHWU010000304.1, forward strand.
TTAGATTTTACACTAATTCCTTATAAAGAAGGCGTGATTTTTACCTCTAATCGAGGTATTAATAAAGTAGCACAACGACAAGACAAATGGACGAACGAAAGTTTTTCTGACCTCTTCTACGCAAAAAAAGATAAGGATGGAAATTTTGAAAAAATAAATGCTTTGAACGGCGATATTAATGAAAAATACCACGATGGTGTACCGACTTTTAACCACGCAGGTACCGTGATGATTTTTACTCGAAATGAAAAGAAAAAGAAGAATCGAAATGGCAACAAAGACCTGAAATTGTGCTCGGCAGAAGGCAAAGATGGCTACTGGACGAATGTAAAAGAATTGGAGATTAACGATAAAGATTACGCAACTTGTCACCCTGCACTTTCCCCAGATGGACGCAGATTATATTTTTCTTCTGACCGTCCTGGTGGCTTTGGTGGCATGGATATTTATTTTTCAGAAAAAATCGGTCACACTTGGTCTGACCCCATTAATTTGGGTGCAACCATCAACACCGCAGGCAACGAGATTTTCCCATTCATGGGCGATGGCGACGACCTCTATTTTTCTTCTGATGGACATCGAGGCGTAGGTGGTTTAGATATTTATGCCGCTAAGAAAGCGAATAAAACCGATGAAACAACTTGGGATACGCGCGAAAACTTAGGCTATCCTTTCAATTCTAAAAAAGACGATTTTAGCTTTTTTATTAATGTTGATAATAAAAGTGGCTATTTTACTTCTAATCGAATTGGTGGAAAAGGCGGCGACGATATTTACGAATGGAAAGGTGAAATCAATTCAAAAGTTGTAAAGAGTAAGGCTTTGGAACGTAAAATTTGCGTAACCAATGCGGACACAGGTGACCGAATCGCAAGCGCAGAGGTTACCATTTTTAAAACAAAAGACGGTGTGACAACCGAGGAACAAATCGTTCAGGAAAATACCAATATTTACATGACTTTGAAGCCGCTAAACAACGGCGGCCAAGATTATGTCATCAGTATTATGGAAAAAAATGGCAGTCAACTCGGCAGCCAAAATTACTACAAAACCGACGAAATTGGAACATTTGATTATACACCGGAACGGAAGGATACCTACATTTTTATGGTTGAAAAAGACGGTTATTTTACCCAAAGAAAAACCGTTAAGGCGAGCGAAATTTTAAAAGGAAAGGAATACTGTTTTGCACTCGAACGTCGCAATTGTTTGGCATTAGAAGGTACCGTAAAGAACAAGAACTTCCCAACCGTTATTCCAAATGCAGAAGTTAAAATTTTCAACAAGTGCAATGGCGAAATTAACGTTACTTTTTCTGATAAAGATGGAAAATTTGACGCTTGTCTTGATTGCGGTTGTGAATATGAAATTATGGCATACAAAAAAGGGTTTTCTGCCAATCAAACCGTCGTTTCTACCATGAATCATGATTGTGAAGATGTGGAATTGGAAGCACCAATTGTTGCGACGATTGAGTTGGAAACGAGCGATAATCCATTTGTCGCCAATGATAGTTACCCAAGTTGGGGCTACCCAGATGGAAATAATTCAAATGGAAATTACCCGAATGGTTATGGTACAAATGGCAGTTATGCAACACCAACGGCACCTGATGGCAGACCTTCTATTTTAATGACACCCGAACAATTACGGGAATACTTCTTGGGCAGTTCCGCAAATACTTTTGAGGTTGGTCAAGTTATAAAGTTGACAAATTTATATTATGATTTTGATGAATATTACATTCGGGGCGATGCGGCACGAGAATTGCAAAACCTAGAATTGTTACTCAAAACTTACCCAAGTATGCAAATCACGTTGATGTCCCACACAGACTCTCGTGGGAGCAACAAATACAATCAGACGTTATCGAAAAATCGAGCGAAATCAGTTGTCAAATACTTGACCGAAGGGGGCATTGCGAGCAATCGGATGGTGCCAGTTGGCTTTGGAGAATCGCGCTTAAAAAATAGTTGCGAGGACACAGCGGATTGTTCGGAATATGAACACCAATTGAATCGCCGAACGGAGGTACGGATTTTACAAATCAACGCGCCTGGAACTTGGGTAGAATACGAAGATAATCTACCAATAACAATCGACGCAAAAGATTGATTGGGTACTGGGTTTTAGGTGCTGGGTTCTGGGCGATAATGTCAATACCCAATACCCAATACCCAATACCTATAAAATTATATCCAGTCAGAAATATTACATCTATGTCTTTAGTTTATAAAAATTGCGAAAAAAACTCATTA
>JBLHWU010000305.1:0-6469 GCA_047629355.1 Saprospiraceae bacterium
TTTTCCCTTCTAAAAAACACAAAAAATAGTTCCGTAACGAAGGCTATGCAACGATTTTTTGAATTCTTTAGAAGAAAAAATTACGGCGCATTATGGTCCAACTTATTAAATCGTTTTTACTAAGGGATTTAAAAAATGTACGATGACTAAAATCTTAAAGTTTTCTTATAAAATCTATCCAACTGGTTAAAAGCACATCATTCCCGTTACTTTTGACGTTACTATATCGTCTAAATGAGTAGGCTGTTTGACCGTGTGCCATGTGCCGAAAACCTTCAGCCATCTTCAAATATCGAATTTCAAAAATTAAAATAACAACAATGATGATGATTCAAAAAATCTTACTTTTCTGCGCCGTTTTCGCTTTCGGAACGACTGCCAACGCGCAATTTGGTGACCTGCTTAACAAAGCCAAAGAAACGGCTGATGTGCTAAAAAATGGTGGCAGCGTGAAAGATTTATCGCAAGGCGAGGTCGGTAATGGTCTCAAAGAAGCCCTTAATCTTGGTGTCAAAAAAGCAGTCAGTGAACTTTCAGCTGAAAATGGCTACTTGGAAAGTCCCTATAAAATATTGATTCCAGAAGATGCACGGAAGGTGACGAATAAATTGAAAATGGTGCCTGGTTTTCAAGATGTGGAAACTAAGTTGGTCAATAAAATGAACGCAGCTGCAGAAATTGCGGCTAAAAAAGCAACGCCGATTTTCATCAATGCCATCAAATCTATGACGATTGATGACGCGATGGGTATTTTAATGGGCGACAAAGATTCTGCGACTCGCTACTTGGAAAAAGGGACTTCAGATGCTTTGCGTGCGGAATTTTTACCAGTTATACAAAGCGCATTGGACGAAGTAAATGCACGTACTTACTGGCGTAGTGCCGTGACGGCTTATAATAAAGTACCTTTTGTTCAGAAATCTAATCCGGAATTGGATGACCATGTTACGCGCATGGCTTTGACAGGTATGTTTAAAGAAGTGGAAGTGAAAGAGCGAGATATTCGTACCAACCAGTCTTCACGAACGTCGGATTTGTTGAAGGATGTTTTTGCGAAGCAGGATAAGAAGTAAGTTATTGGTTGATTGATTATTCGTTGATTTAGTCACAAAATTTACCAATAATCAATCAACTACTTTAAAACTCCAAACCGATAAACCGTCCTTGATTTGTAAGTATCTCCTACTTCCAAAATCGTCGAAGGAAAACTCGGCTGATTCGGCGAATCTGGAAAATGCTGCGTTTCTAAGCAGAATGCCGACCTTTTTTGATGGTGAATGCCGTTCTTTCCTTTCGAGTCCAACCAATTTCCTGTATACAATTGAATCCCTGGTTCCGTCGTTAAAATAGTCAAAGTCCTTCCCGTTTCTGATTCGACGACTTCCGCTACGATTGGCAGTTTTTGATTGGTCGCATCTATTACAAAATTATGGTCAAATCCATTGCCATATTCCAACTGCACCTGCTTTTCCTCTATACTTTTTCCGATGGATTTTAAGTTTCTAAAATCAAAAGGTGTCTTTTCGACAGGCATCAATTTCCCCGTTGGAATACAGGTCGAATCAATGGCAGTGATATGGCTGGCGTTAATTTTTAATTCATGGGTAAGCACATCAGATTTGCCGCCATTTTTTAGATTAAAATAAGGATGACTCGTCAAATTAACAATTGTTTTTTTATCTGTAACTGCCTCATAATCAATAACCAACTCGTTGTTTTCAAAAAAGGAATACGTCACTGTACAAGCCAAACTTCCCGGATAGCCTTCTTCTCCATCAGGACTGAGATAAGTTAACTGTAAACTTTTTTGCCCATATTTTTCAATAACAATTGCTTTCCAAATTTGTCTATCAAAACCATTAAGACCGCCGTGCAAATGATTTTGTCCATTATTTTTAGCCACATCGAAACCTTCCTTATCTATAAAAAAATGTCCCTTAGCAATCCGATTGGCATATCGTCCAATAATGCTACCAAAATGAGCGTCATTCTTAGTTAAATAACTTTCCAAATCATCAAACCCAAGCATTACTTCGCCTAATTCTCCATTTCTATCAGGCACTTTTGTAGAAACAATGATGCCGCCATAATTGATAATTTGTGCAACTCCTCCTGCCTCATTTTGCAAGGTAAAAAGGTCAATAATTTGTCCCTCCGCAATTTTACCAAAAATCGTTTTTGTAATGGTCGGTTGCATTTTTATTGCATTTGAAACCATAAGTAGGCTATCCAATTTATGTTGATATTTGAGAAGAGAGGAAATTGCAATTTTTCTCTCTTTAATAAAATATACTGCGCGCTACCTGCGGCAGCACGGGTTGAGTTTGATGGATAAAAGCGGTTTTTACAAACCACTTTTATCCCTCAAACTCCTTTCTATTGTCATCAAAATTTTTGAGTCCCCTACTTAGCAATGCCGAGAGAATAAACTTACAAGGCCAAAATTTCCGCCAAAGCCAACAAGTCTTGATTTGGATGCTTTTTCTTATTAATTGCATCATCAAAAGAGGTATAAACTATTTTAGAATTAATAGACCCTGCCATTACATCTAACTGACCGTTCAATAAGCCTTCCACCGCGCCATAGCCCAATCGAGTCGCCAATACTCTATCGGAAGCCGAGGGAGAACCGCCCCGCTGCAAGTGTCCAATAATCGCCACTTTGGTCTCAAAATGAGGAAATTCTTTCCGGACTTTTTCCGCAATTGCCATCGCCCCACCAGTTTCATCACCTTCTGCCACCACGACCATGCTAAACAATTTTTTGCGCTTAATTCCCTTCTTCAAAAGGTTAATTAACGACTCGCTGTCCGAACTTTTCTCTGGTATCAAAATCCCACTCGCACCGCTACCAATACCTGTATATAAAGCAATCTCGCCCGAATGTCGTCCCATCACTTCAATAAAAAACAACCGACTATGCGAATCTGCCGTATCCCGAATTCTATCAACCGCTTCTACTGCTGTATTCACCGCTGTATCGAAGCCAATCGTAAAATCCGTACCATATATATCATTATCAATCGTGCCCGGTACACCGACAAACGCAATATCAGAATATTCTTCGCAAAAAACCTTCGCGCCCGCAAACGTTCCGTTACCACCGATAGCAATGCAAGCATCAAGATCGTAGGATTTGAGCGATTCGTAGGCCTGATTTCTACCTTCGGGCGTCATAAACTCCATACTACGCGATGTCTTCAGAATCGTGCCGCCTCGATGAATGATATTTCGGACAGATTTAGTTTCCAAACGCTCAATATCTCCCTTAATCATCCCTTCGTAACCATTTTTGATACCATATACATGCAGCCCTTTGTAAGTACCATATCGTACTACGGCTCGCACTGCCGCGTTCATACCTGGAGCATCTCCACCAGAAGTGAACACACCAATTCGTTTGATTTCTTTTGCTTTTTCTGCTTTCTTTGACATAGCTTTTCTTAATTTTAGAAGAGAAAATCTTAGTTAGGAACGTGTAAAGAATGACTTACAACACTTTTGAGTTTATTTTGCCCTTATTTTTCACTTTTGAAATACTAATTATGTCAACATAACTCCCATTTCAAAAGCAAAAACTAAGACCAAACTGATTCTCAAAATCTGTTATAACTTATTCTTTGCACGTTTCTTAGTAGGTTATTAATTTCTCAATCCCCTATTGAATGGCAAATTTAAAAAATGTTATGAGAAATTGTATATTTTACAATAAGAGTAATTTTTTTTTAGTCCTTTAGATTGAGTTTAAAACTCAAAAAGTATTCAATCATATAAATGTGGCACAATATCGCATTAAACAATAATACCAAGCAAATAACTCTTTAGAAAAAAAAATACTTTCTTTTTCAACTAAGATTCCGACAATGTGTGACTTTCGTAAATGTATCAGTCTAATTAAAAGTAAAAAAGCATTCAATTTCAATTAAACCCTAACCTACTATTCAAGCGATTTTACTTATCGTTACTACTAAATAATATATAGCATTATAAAATTTAATTTCTTTAAAAAAAAAAGAAAAAAACACTCATTATATTTGTTTTTAATGAGACAATTTTATTTTGCGCCATCTAACTACTTAGTAGTCGTATATTTAAACATTTAAAATATTACAAATATTTTTACAAAACAGACCTTTCGATTATGAAAATTTACTTTAAACTATTTTTAGCAAGTGCCTTCGTTTTTTCGGCTACCTTATCTTACGGACAAGATATGCCACCAATGGAAGCTGGTAAGTGTTTCGCAAAATGTATTACACCAGACCAGTACAGCACTGAAGAAAAAAGAATTATGGTTAAGCCAGCTTACAAGACTTTGTCTGTAACGCCAGCGGAATACCGTACTGAAGAAGAAAAAATTATGATTAAGCCGGCTTCTAAACGTTTCGTTTATGTGCCTGCAACTTTCACTACTTCTCAGCGAACAATCCAAGTTGAAGATCCGTACAACGAAATCCGTACGACTCCTGCTTCTTTTGCTGGTGGTTCTGAGCGTATTTTAGTTCAGCCTAAAGCTGTACGATGGGAATACCAAAAGAATACAACGAACTGTCAGTCTCCAACTGGTGACTGTATCGTAGCTTGTGCGGTTGAATACCCAGAAGAATACCGAAATGTATCAACACAAGTTGTTGACCGTGCTGCTGGTTTTACGAAGTCTGAAAAAGGTGGACGTTCAATCACTGTTGATATCCAAGAAATTGGAACACCTGCTCGTGTTGACGAAATTGCAGTACCTGCTGAATACACAACTATCACTAAAAGAATGTTGGTGAAAGATGAAGCAATTGCTGAAAATGCAGTACCTGCTGAATATGCAGTTGAAACTATGCGTGTAATGTCTTCACAAGGTGGTCAGTCTTCTTGGGAAGAAATTCTTTGTGATGTTAAAGTTACAGGAAACACAACTCAACAAGTTCAACGTGCATTGGCTAACAAAGGTTATGATCCAGGTCCAGTTGATGGCGTAATGGGTGCTAAAACTCGTAATGCTTTGGCTAAATACCAAAGTGACAATGGCTTGAAAGTAGGTGGTATGACTATCGAAACTTTGAAAGCATTGGGCATACGTTTCTAAGAACGGTTGACGGCGTGCGGCTCACGGAGTCTAAGGCTTTAGACTAATGCTAAATAAAAAAGGGTTGATAATTGGAGTATTCCAGTTGTCAACCCTTTTTCATTTCTCCCAAACACGCAACTCGAATCCCGTAACTCGCCTCCTAGAAATGCTTTCCAAAAAGTCGTTTTACCATATAGTAAAGATACTCTGTTTTCACGAGTTCCTCTGCTGTCCCCTCCCCTTCTTCCATTGGAAACCGCTGCCAATGTTGCGCATACCGCTGTTGTTTCAAACCTGCTGTTCCGAAAGAAATATCAATATTTTTTTCTCTAAAAATTTTATTAAAAAAAGTATTTTCAACACCAAAATCTGTGAATGGGAATGCGAATGCACCTGTTTTTTGAGCAGTTATCCTTTTTGCAAAAATGGTACTTTCAGTCGCTTGTCTTACTTTCTCTGACAGCGGTATTTCTGAAAATAATGGATGATTTAAACTATGTCCTCCGAAAGTAAAACCTTGACTAGCAAGGCTTTGTATTTTATTGGTCTCTAAATAAGGCTGCTTCTCTTTGAGAAAATCATCGAAATCAATATTTAGAATTTGCGCAATCTCGTCCAACTTATTTTTATTTAAAAAGTTGATGTGCAGCAATCCCTTGGGAGCGATATTTTCTATTTCTAGATATTCCCCTTTACTAACTTCTTTTTTATTAAAAAAGTCAAGAATCAAACTCGCTTTGTATCGAAAAAACAAGGCTTGATTGTCTACAAAATCCACATTCAAAAAGATAGTCGCCGGAACTCCTTTCCTTAGTAAGATAGGCGCAATAATATCGTAGACTTCCCGCAGTCCGTCGTCAAAAGTTAAATGAAAATAGTTCTTATCTGGCTTTTTTAAATGACAATTATTTTTTAAAAAATCTAAATCAACAGGTTCATAATATTTCAAGAAGAAATCAATATCTTTTTCAAATTGGTACGCCGTCCGAGGTTCGTATAAATGTGCAATATGTGGCAACTTTTTCGCTTCACCAACGGCATGATAAAAAGGTAAAAAAATGCGCCGCCCAGTCCGATTGATTAAATTCGGTAAGGAAAAAACGGAACTTGTCCGTTGCAGGCTTTTTTTTAATAAATTTTTGATGATGATGATGATGATGATTTGAATATTAGACTTGTTACCCTTTAAAAATGCTTGTATGAAATTTAGATTTTTTTGCTAATTTTCTTTAAAAGAAAATTAAATAGTCCCTCTATTAAATGATTTTTTAAAGGAAAATAGCGGAAAAGATATTTTCAGTCGAGTATTTATTAAAGGGCAACAAGTCTATTGAGTAACTGTAAAAAAATAACTCGCCCAGTTGGAGGGGCTCTTTTATCATTTCTAAGTAGTTATTCAAGTTTATATAG
>JBLHWU010000306.1:0-6318 GCA_047629355.1 Saprospiraceae bacterium
TTGTTCTGAAAAAAAACCGTAATTTCGGCCGTAAGTGGAAGATTCATCTTTTTCTTTTTGGTGAAAGATTTAGATACGAATTCTTCCGCTTTTTTTATGAAAAATACACGCTTTTTTTTCTAACAACATACTGATGTATAGTAGTATGAGGTAACGCCTAATTCCTACCTTAAGAACGCGAAATAAATAATCTTACTTTTTTGAGAGAGAGATTTTGTTCCTTAATACAATGTCTTCGCCAAATGATGAATTATAAATGATGAACGATAAATTTACAATAAAATAGATTTGTATTTATCAATAGTTCGTGGGGTTATTTTCAGAATATCCTACGGTCTTACCATAGTTTATATGGACTAGTTTTAATTATTTCCATGTGTGGGGATTCCCATACCCTCAAATAATTAAAAATCAAATTTGAACTATTTTTTCAAATTTAAAAAGCCTCCTTAATCCACTGTAAAACAGCTAGTTATAATTAAATGGTTAATTTTAAAAGTTTTTCTCTCGATGAATTACTTTAAAATTCACCACGAACTATTGTAAGTAACATGTAGTAATTAATCGGGTAAAATTTTCAGACAAGATTTTTTCGATAGTTTTTCTTTAAAAATTCTTGAATAGCCAGTGTCATTGAAGAAATTTTTAAGGTAAAAATAGCGGAAAAAGATGTTTAAAAATTACCTGATTAATTAGTAGGTGTTACTTACAATGTCTTCGCCAAATGAGCAATTAAGAATGAACAATTACTGAAAACAAGATTTTGTATTCATCAGATTTTCAAATGTTTACAAGTGATGATTTCCATTAATTAATTGCTGTTAATTTTTAATTCTTCTTTTGGCGATGATATTGTACTTAGTAACGATGAAAGAATAAGTTACTCAACTGGACAGAGGATAATTTTTCTCAGTTTTTGCTTGAAAGAAGGATAATTGTTGATACTTTGACTGATTTCAAGTGAAAATTGAGGATAATTTGTCCTGTCCAGTTGGCGGAGTTATTTTTCACCGTTACTTAGTAACCGTAAGAAAATAACTCCGCCAACTACCAAGTATTTCTTTTGTCCTTATTTTCCACTTTTGAAACAGTCATTATGTAGAGATAATTCCTGTTTAAAAAGTAAACATCTTTTGTCATTTCGACCGAAGTGGAGAAAAAGAACAAAATAAACGTTGTTAGTTGGCGGACTTATTATTTTACCGTTACTTAATTACTATCTAAATGTTTAATACAAAAAAATAATATGCACCTTAACGATTATTTATTTATTATTCTCTTGATCATTATTCTTGCTGCAATATTTGTCCCTCAATTCCAAAAATTAATTTTTGCCTCAGATGCAGAAGCAACGCTTTCTGACAAGTTAAGTATAAAAGGAAAAATGTTTGCCACAATATGCCTCGCGATTGTAGCTGCGATGGTTTTTGTTTTTTATCTTGATAAATCTGAGCAAGGTCCTATACCTGAGCAAGACCCTATAACAATAGGTAATGTCGTTGACTTACTTAATGATAGTTTTGATTTAAAATATGAATTAAGAGGAGATCAAATCCAAGGAAAATATGAAGCAAATAAAGATACTACTAAAACTATAATTATTGGCAAATTAAATTCAACTCCTGAAAGAATACTTGACAGTAAAAAAAGTAGTACAAAGAGTAATTGGTATGTTACTGATGAAGATTTTACTATAGGCCAATTAAAGCATGAGGTAAATCTTAATAATTATGAGAGATTGGTTTTAGATACCACAGGCTATAATTATAAAAATGGTACTACTTATTCTGTAGGGGATGGGCGCTTTCGTTTCAGAATTGACAGCGTTGTTGGTGTTGGATTGAAAAAGGATTCTTATGAGTATTATTTATCTTTTGGGGAAAAACAAGACGATGAGAAAATATTATGGAAGAATCTATCTGAGCCTATCCCAAAAAGTATTAATGGAAAAATCAAACCAATTAACAGGAAAAAGTTGTGGCAACAAAATTGGAAAAACGATTATATCGTAGATATAGGACTAGGAATACCAACGAGCTATGACATTCAAAAGCCGAATTCTGGTGTTGACCTTCTAAATATAAGGGTTTCAGAAATCAAATTTAAGTAAAGGTCTTGATTTTACCTTTTTAGGTACAGCTCAACAAAAGGTAAAAATTTCCCGCAGCCTTTTTTATTAACAACTGTTAATTACTACGCGTTACTTAGTTCTACTTTGGCGCTTTAGCGCCAAAATATCGCAAGTCTTGAATTTTTGGTTCTTTTTTCGGCACTACGGTGAAAACTGTGGGTAAGTTTTAACAAAGGGGTTCTTGTGGTACAAAATTGTTTTTGAAAAAACCTTTTTTCTCCCACAAGAACCCCTCCCGCATTGCCGCAGGCAATGCGCGCTGTATTTTTTGAAGCTCGAAAATCTTACGATTCTCTCGCTTCTTAAACTTTAAACAAACTTACTTTACAGCGTATTAAGGGAATAGGTAAAAAATAATCTACCCATTCTGACTCGTTCTTTTTCCGTTTAAGAAACCTAAAAAAAACTCAAATAACCAGTTATGCTAACATTTTTTAAATGCCCTAAACGAAAAAATAACTTTGTCATAATGGGTACTTTATTTATTACCTAGCGCTCTAACAAAAAATCACAAACCCAACGACCTTTCTTTTCTTCATTCGACTAATTAAGAAAGTCACTCAAAATAATGCATCATTTATTTTATTAGGTGACAATTAAAGAATGTTGATATGAAAAAAATCTACCTAATTATATTTTTGTTTCTTGCTTACTCAAGTTTACAAGCTCAAAATATCGAAGAGGCAGTAAAAAATCCAATCAAATTATCTGGAACTATAAACATCAATTTGGGCTATTATGAAGCGTATGGGATAGAGGCACGACGCGACCGCTTTTCCTATCTTTTAGCAGGTAATATTAACCCACGACTGTTGGGGATTGATATGCCACTAAGTGCTAATTATTCACAACAGGAAACCACCTTTTTGCAACCCTTTAATCAAATTGGTCTCAGTCCTCAATACAAATGGATTACCGCTCATGTGGGGTACCGAAGTCTAAACTATTCGCCACTAACCTTAAACGGTCATACCTTTTTGGGTGGAGGAATTGAGTTGAAACCGAAGATGATTAAAGGTCCGGTACACTTTCGATTGAGTGCAATGTATGGCAGGTTTCGCCGTTCAGTACAGCCATTTGATGCTGCAAAAATTGAGGTTTCGCCTTCCTATCGCCGGATGGGCTATGCCGTGAAATTTGGATTTGTTAGCAAAAAAGTAGCTGCCAATTATTTAGACTTTATTTTATTCAAAGGATATGATGTTGAAAATTCTATCGAGCAACCCGTGAACAATCAAGAAGTTAAGCCACAAGACAACCTCGTTTTAGGATTGACGGGGCAATATAAATTTTTCAAGAGCCTAACGTTTAAAATTGATTTGGCAAGTAGCGCCCTTACCCGGGATACCCGGACAGAGACGACTGAATCTCCAAAAAACCTTTTTAGATATGTTGGTCAATTATTTAATGCCAAAACTTCTTCACAAGTCAAAAATGCCATCAAATCTTCTTTGTATTACAATTCCAAAAAATTTATTCTTGGCTTGCGTTACAATCGAATTGCACCAGATTATCGAACCTTGGGCTCTTATTTCTTTCAAAATGATTTGGAAGACCTGACCATCAATGCTGGGAAAAATTTTCAAAAAGGAAAGATGCAAATCAATGGTAGCATTGGTTTACAACGCAACAACCTTGAAAATCAACAAAATACCCAACAGGACCGCTTGATTGGTTCTATCAATTTCAGTCATACGGTAAGTACGGACTTTAGCTATACCCTGAGTTATTCGAATTTTTCGTCCTCCCTTTTAGTCATTCAGCAAGAGTTGAGTGATTCACTGAATTTGTATCAAGTTTCCACAAGCTATAATGGAAACGCTAATTATAATTTTGGTACTGAAAATATCCCGCAAGGCCTTTCAATCAATTTGGGACACCAAATAGGAAATGCACGGGATGAATATTCTATCAATGAAACCACGACTCGTTTTTACAATACTGGGATTGCTTATAGATTAGGTATTACTCCTCAAAAATTGGCGTTTCAATTTGGCTTAAACTATACGCTTAACAATTCAAATCTTTTAAAATCTACGAATGTTGGACCAAGTGTTTCTGTGAGTAAAAAATTGTTGGATAACAAAATCCGAGTTCGCTACCTCATTTCTTATTTGGCAAATATTATGGAAGGGCAATCCGATTTTGGTATTCTCAACAACAGATTTTTTTTGAATTACAACATTTTTAAAAAGCATCAATTAAGAACTTCCATTGGTGTTCTTCGAAAAATGGATAATGCCTCCAATTCCTATACTGAAGTAAGAGGAACTATGGGGTATCAGTTAAGTTTTTAAAAAAATAAAAAGGTATAAGGAACGCGAAATAAATAAACTCAGACTCTTGAGGGGATATTTTACCCTTATTTTTCACTTTAAAAATGCTCATGATATCAATATAGATAGCACTTTTAAAGTAAAAACTAGGAACAAAACCGCTTTCTCAAAAAAGTAACTTTATTTAATTCGCGTTCCTACACAAAAAATAATTTGAAATGAAAAAAATAAGAGACGGCTTATTCCTTTTGCTTTTGTTTTTGCAAATAAATTTAGGAGCTCAAATTCAGTTTCCAATTCAGCCTATTTTGCAAATCAATAGTCCATCTTCCACTTATTTGACGGATTATACGGCTCCAGGGTCTAATCGATTTCAGTTAAATTTATTTCAAAATGATTTCAATGAACCCAGTTTTGATGTGCGTTTGCAACTCACTATTGAGGGCAATGGCATAAATTTGGTAACCAATCCCAATTGGACTCCTCCTGCCATTACGGTTCAACCTGGTGGAAACATTTTTCTGGGAAATGACATTGAGGGCTATTTTAACCCAGCAAATATGATTGTCAATGGAATTGACCCTACAAATTTGCTACAGAATGGAAGTGGTTTGCCAGAAGGCTTGTATAATATATGTGTGCAAGTCTTTGATTATTTGCGACCAGATGTTGTGCTTTCCGAGGAAACTTGCTTCATGCAGACTTTATTCAAAAATTACCCACCAATTCTGGTTTTCCCTACTTGTGGAAATACCGTTTTATTAACGGAAGGTAACCAAAACATTTTATTCAATTGGCAAGCCAATTCAGACCTCAGCATTCAAACTGAATATGAATTGACGATAGTAGAAGTCCCCGATGGCGTTAGTCCAAATGATGCTATAAATGGTGCTCAAACGCCTATTTTGGATGCGGAAGTAATTATGATGGCAACTACTTTTAATTATGATATTTCGCAACTACCATTGGATGTTGGTACTCAATATGTCTATCGAATACAAGTCAAAGATGCTTTTGGATTGACCACTTTTGAAAATGACGGTTATTCCGAAGTATGTACCTTCTATTACGGGTTTAATACCTCCGGTCCTGTTGAATTAATTTTACCAGAAACCTTTGAATCTTTTGGCGTAAATGATCAAGTTAACTTGACCTGGAATCGACCTGTAGAAGCTCAACCCAGCCAAAATATATTTTATGAAGTAAAAATTGTAGAAATTCAACCCAATCAGTCCCCAGAAAATGCGGTACAATTCAATCCTGTCTGGAACGAAACGGTCACAGCTGTTATTCCTGCGGGTGGCAGTTATGTTTTGCCCATAACTCCATTGCCGGGTGAGAAAGCGTTTGCTTGGCAAGTGAAAGCAGTATCGGATGCTTCGGGTGTAGCACAGCAAATTGGAATTAGTGAAGCGAGAATTTTTTATTCACGCCCCTTAGTTGATTTGATGAAAGGCGGAAATCCCGATGTGAATTGGTTTGCAATTTTGGGTTTGACTAAAATGGAAGAGGTACCAGGTACGGATAGAAAAAAGATTTCAGGTTCTGCAAGCGTACAAATTAAAGCCGATGGCGAAGAATTGGTCGTGCAATTTACCGACCTTATCGTTGCACCAGTTTCTAATTATTATCAAATTATAGAGGGTGAGATTCGCAATTCAATCAGCAATCTCAGCATAGATTTAGACAACAGTGGGCTTTCCAGCGATGATGTTGATTATAATGGGCATGCGTATATGGACGTGACAGAAGTTATTTTTACCAAAGATGATTTTTTGTTAAACGGACGCATCAAATGGGCTTATCCCCAAGCCACCACTTCCTCAGGTGGTACTGCGATTGTACAATCTGAATTGACGGAGTTTTTCTACAATCAATATATGTTGACCAATACCTATGTAGCGGTCGAAG
>JBLHWU010000307.1:0-6253 GCA_047629355.1 Saprospiraceae bacterium
AAATCAGTCAAAGTATCAACAATTATCCTTCTTTCAAGTAAAAACTGAGAAAAATTATCCACTGTCTAAATGGGGAACTTATTCTTTCACCGTTACTAAGTCGGTGAAATAAATAAGTGTAGCTTTTTGGTAGAGAGCTTTTGTTCTTCCTTTTTGCTTTGAAACTGCGATTTATGTTGATATAATGAGCGTTTTCAAAGTGAAAAATGAGGGTAAAATATCCTCTCAAGAGTCTATACTTATTTAATTCGCATTCCTAATTAATTACTACGCGTTACTTAATTCACTTGCTGTCTTTGCAGATTTGAGTAAGTTTCAAATCCTGAATTTTGATTTTGAATAATAGAATTACTACGTGTCACTTATTAAAGGGTAACAAGTTTACGTATCCGCGATTGGAACTTTTGCCAGCAGCTTGAATTGTTATTGAAAACCAATTATCCGATACGTTGTTTATTTTTTTCTAAATGCCTCACCTAAAAAAAATATTAAAAAATGTCTAACTTTTCCAATCTTTTTAAATCCTCCTTTTCCAAAATTGGACTTTTCGCCATACCACTTACTGTATGTATTGTCGCAATGGGCGTTTTTTTTCCAAAAGAATCTCCCGAACACTATTCGAGCTTCATCGTCGCCTTTGAATTTGTCAAAACGCCAGAACAAGTCACCGAATTATTTCAATTGTTAGCACCGACTGACGAAGCGATTGACCAACTTTCCATTGAAGAAAAAATAACAGGTTTGAATATCGGCAATTACGTTGATTTTATTTTCATGGTTGTCTATTCCCTTTTCGTCTTTTTATTTTTCAAAAAAGCCGCGCCACATTATGATTTAAAATGGCTGAAATTGGGAATGCCGCTGGCTATTTTAGCTTTGCTGTGCGATATTGGAGAAAATATCCATTTAATCAAAATCGCAAGTGCCTATCCTTCCGAAGCTGAAATGAGCGGCTTTTTGACAGCCTTACCCTTTTTCGTTTGGACAAAATGGATGGCCTTAGCATTTGCCTGCGGACTCGGTTCAATCGCGTTTTTATTAGGTAAAAAACTCATAACTAAATTACTCGCTTTTGTCCTAATTATTCCAATTTTATTGGGAATAATGGCCTTGATAACACAATCAGATTTGGTGATTGATGGTTTTACTGCGGGCGTTTCCGTCAGTTTGGCAATTATGGTTATGAGTTGCTTCTGGTTGGAATAATCGTATCGTATAACAAAAGTTTCGTAACTACTCAGGTAACTCGGGTTAGAAACCCGAGTTACCTGAGTAGTTACAAAGTTTCTGTAAGTTGGGGAATTGGTAATAAATAAGATACCCATTGTGATTTCTTAAATGGAAGAAGAAGGAGTCACAATGGGTAGATTATTTTTCACCAATTCCCTCATTCTGAAGAGGTGGGTTCAGCGGACCACTTCGGTTTTGCTTGGAGAGATAAGGTACGAGGTGGGCAGAACTCACCGCGTACCAAAAGGATGAAATTCAAATGAACTTTTGTTACACGGTAATAGGCAGTTTTTGCTTAAAGCATACAAAAAAAATCAAGGCTTTTGTATGCTGAAAAGACTAATCTTCTATCTTTACCCATTCTTTTAAAAATTTCAAAAAAAAGGTTCAGAATGCTAATTTTGTCATTTCGACCGAAGCGGAGAAAACTGAACACATTTTCAAAAAAAAATAGCTCAACATGACTATCAAAGCATGCCTATTTGACCTCGACGGCGTCATTGTCGACACCGCAAAATATCATTTCGCAGCGTGGCGACGCATGGCAAATAAACTTGGATTTGACTTCACCCACGAAGAAAATGAAAAATTGAAAGGCGTTAGCCGAATGGACTCTTTAGCCCTGATTTTAAAATGGGGTGGGGTAGAAAAAACCCACGAGGAACAGCTGCAATTGTCAACTCAAAAAAATGATTGGTACGTCGAATCCATCGCCAATATGCAAGCAGATGAAGTATTGGAAGGCATTCCCGAATTTTTAGCGGAATTGAAGGGGAAAGGTATCAGAATTGGTTTGGGTTCAGCGAGTAGAAATGCGCCGCGCATTCTGGAAGCGGTCGGATTGATGTCTTATTTTGAAACCTTAATTGACGGTTCAAAAACGACGAAAGGCAAGCCAGACCCACAAGTTTTTCAAATGGGTGCGGAAGAATTGGGGGTTAAACCCAGTGAAACCATCGTTTTTGAAGATGCACCAAAAGGTGTAGATGCAGCATTGGCAGGCGGTTTTTATGCAGTGGGCATTGGGGAGGAAGCGAATTTGGGACATGCGCATTATGTGATGCCGGGGTTTGTAGGTCTTAGTTTAGAGATGTTGGAAAAGCAGTTGACTGTTTAAGTTTTTTCAAATTAGACAGGATGGTTACACGGATTGAACAGATAAAATGGATGTTTTTCGTAAGTCAGGTGCAATTTTTTTGTTCTTTGACAAATGCCGTGAAATATAAATTTGTTGGTAAGGAGTACTTTTTCAGTACCCTTTACTTGTAGTGGATAAAGTAGCGGGTACTGAAAAAGTACCCGCTACTATAGGCTTTACAATCACGAGACTTGTCAAAGAACCATTTTTTTGCAAAAAAAATCATTAGATTTATTTGAAATCCGTTCAATCCGTGTCACCTACTTCTCTGGTTTGCCTAAATAAAGTTATTTTCTAAAAACACCACAGAGATGCACCTATCCGAAATCCTTAATCACCTCGGTGAAGACCGCGAAAATTACTTCCAAGCTACTGCCCCTCCCATCATCCAAACCAGCAATTTCGTATTCCCTGACCTCGCCGATTTCCGTGCGCGCTTTGGCAACGAATTGGATAATTATATCTATTCACGAGGTAATAATCCAACGGTCAATATTTTACGGAAAAAAATGGCGGCCTTGGAAGGTTCAGAAGATGCGTTGGTTTTCTCGAGTGGAGCGGGAGCTATGAATACGGCAATTTTGGCGAATGTAAAAGCGGGCGATCACGTCGTTTCCGTAGTTGCGCCGTACTCGTGGACGACTACGATGCTCACCAAATTTTTACCAAGATTTGGCGTCACGCATACCTTTGTTGATGCCACAAAGATTGAAAATATCGCCGCTGCCATTCAACCCAATACCACATTATTGGTATTAGAAAGTCCGAATTCATTGACTTACGAACTGCAAGATTTAACAGCATGTGCAAAATTAGCGAAGCAGCATGGTATAATTACTGTGATCGACAATAGCTACTGTTCGCCGCTCTATCAGAAGCCGATTGAGCACGGAATTGACATTGTGATGCATACAGGGACGAAGTATTTGAATGGGCATAGCGACGTTGTTTGCGGGATGATTTGTGCATCAAAAGCGATGATTCGCAAGATTTTTGAACTGGAATATATGACTTTTGGCAGCATACTTTCGCCGAACGACGCAGCGATGGTGATACGTGGTTTGCGAACGTTGCCGATGCGTCTGAAGCATAGCCACGAGTCAGCGATGAAGATTACGCAGTGGTTAGAAGGGCATCCAAAGGTGGAAAAAGTGCTGTTTCCGTTTTTGCCATCCTTTCCGCAATATGAGTTGGCGAAGCGGCAGATGAACGGTTGTGGTGGTTTATTTACTGTTTATTTAAAAGGGGATAGTCGGCAAAAAATCGAGGATTTTTTCCATCAATTGAAGCGATTTTTATTGGCAGTCAGTTGGGGCGGGCATGAGTCGCTAGTTTTGCCAATGGCAGCGTTTTATGACATTGCTGGACGAGAAGATACGACTGCACCCTGGAATTTGGTGCGCTTTTATGTTGGTTTAGAAGAACCGGAGTGGTTGATGGAAGATTTGGAACAGGCCTTGGCAGTACTGTAAAGATAAAGTGTTATATTTTCTACAATATTTAAAGTTGTTAACATTTATTTGTGGAAAACATAGTGGTTATCCACATTTTTTAGTGCGTTTAATATTTTAATATTTTGCATTTTAAATTCTTTTATCAAAAGTAATTCGCAAAGCTAAGGAATGCGAATTAAATAAACTCAGACTCTTGAGAGGATATTTTTCGCTTTAAAAACGCTCATTATATCAACATAAATTGCACTTTTAAAGCAAAAAATGAGAACAAAACCTTACCTCCAAGAATCTGAATTTAGTTATTTCGCGTTCCTTAAACGCAATAATTTTTTAATTTCATTCGATTTTCTGTTAAAAAACTTCTTTTTTAAGAAAAAAATGAAAATGTATCGACCGTAAAATAGTCACATTTTATTTAAAAATATAATTTTAATAAAAATTTGATTACACATATAGAATCAATTTAATAAAATTGATGAAATGAAGAGATTGAAAAGTATTTATGCTCATAACGTATTTTAAATAAGCTACAAATAAAGATGTTTTTTATAAATACTAAAAAATTGAATGTCACATTTTTTCTTCTTTCAGTTTGCGTAATATTTAAAATGTCTTCATATTGCGATCGTATTTAAAGATAACAAATCTTATAATCTCCATAATAAAGAACATATCAAACGACCTAACGGGAATAATCTACCGTTAGCCTTAAAATGCATTAGCAAAATAATCCACGAAAAAAATGTGGAAAATGGGTCTATTTGATTCATTTTCCTTAAAATCTAGCACATAAAAAAAAATTAGATTTTACGAAAGAAAACGAACATGGTTTGAAAACTTACATTTTCCTTTCTTTTAAGAAGTCAAATTAAAACGGGTCAAATTTATTTTTGAAAACTTTTTTGAACGCAACGTCCTTGATTTTTAGGTACGAGAAAACACCTAATGTAGTCAATTTCAGTACTTTCAAAATATGAAACCGACTAAACATTATCAGAACACCACGTTTTTAAGTAACGTGTAGTGATTAATGAGGTAGGTCTTATTTTAAGAACTATTTTATTGATTGGTACATATTTGTTTGACAAGCGTGAACAAAATTTATTGGTTGAAAAGTCAGGAGGCCTCTTAGCGGATGCCAAATAGCATTGTACCTTCCAAACCAACCTTTTCGCACATTGCAATTTCATATTATTCGGAGTTACTGGAATGATTCGTTCTAGTTGTTTCTACAATCTTTTGTGTAAGATTATGGGATACAACTTACTGCCATGAATCATTTTTCTCCAAAAAAAATTAGGGCAAACGGTCATTTGCTTACCGCAATTCCTATGCCCCTAATTTGAAGTTATTTAAGAACTTCAGTAGACATTCTTAAACAACTTCTAAAATTGATTTAAACTATGACTACTTTTTTAGTCCTTTTTCCGACGGAGAATCTTCCTCTGCACGAAGTTGAAATTGCAATACAATCCTTTTCTACTTTGTACTACAGTGTGACGCCTAAACACCAGCGGCGAATGCAATTGTCACTACTTGGTGGAGAACGTATTCAACCTTTAATTTGCTCTTTATCAAAGGATTATAGAGTAGATTCTGCAGTTTCAGTCCTCTCCCTAAGCGAGGTAGAATTGGCTTATGAAAAATCCTCCTTGATGCTCATTCCAGCGTCTGGCATGTCCAAAAAGTTGGCAGTCAAGGCACTAGAAAAAGGTTTGCCTGTATTGGGCTACGACAGTTATTCTTTGCGTCATTTGGTGGACGTTTCTTGCGGCATACTTATCCCCTATAAGTCTCGTGAAGACAACGTAAAGGCATTTGCAGAAATTCTTCAACAATTGTATTACGACCCCGAAGCGCAAAAAATGTTGAAGCAAGGTGCAGAAAAGAGACCTTCCGTTTTGCGTGCTTTGCACCGAGCTGAAGAGGTCCGATTTATGTCAAAAGTGGCGTAAATTAGATGGTTTCATTGCTAAGTAACGGTGAAAGAATAAGTCCGTCATTTGGCAACGTTTATTTTGGTCTTTTTTTCCACTTCGGTCGAAATGACAAAAGATGTTTACTTTTGAAATAGGAGTTATTTTTTTATCGTTACTATAAGGGTAACAAGTTTAATTAATTTGAGAACCTCCAAGAAGTTGTTAGTCGAACGAATTTCCCCCACGGAAAGCGAATCAAATGACTGTTTAAGTGGATGTTGTCCGACAAATCCTCTCACAACTAGTCTCACTCCCTTTCCCCCTAAGGACGGGCATTGATTTGGCTGTTTTTGACTTTCAACTTCTTTTTATGGACTTGGTGTATTTGTGTATTGATAGATTTGGTGTATTGTTGAGCAAATGCCCCCTGACATTTAGATTGTCAACTTATTGATACTGAATATTGATGCGGATATACAATAATAAACATTGATTATTTTATCCGCTAACTG
>JBLHWU010000308.1:0-6228 GCA_047629355.1 Saprospiraceae bacterium
TTAATAATATTTTGGTAATTTTCTAATTTTTGACCTGCGTAAGGTCAGTTATTTAAAAATTAAAAATGGTATCTTTTTAATAATTCGAGGCAATATTTACTAAACCTAAGTAACGCGTAGTAATTAATCAGGTAAAATTTTTAGACAAGATTTTTTCGATAGTTTTTCTTTAAAAATTCTTGAATAGCCAGTGTTATTGAAGAAATTTTTAAGAAAAAAATAGCGGAAAAAGATGTTTATAAAACTACCTGATTAATTACTACGCGTCACTTAACAGGTTTAGTCAACGTATACTCAAGCTACCATGCTTCTTTAAAATGAACCTAAAAAAGCGAGAATAAAACAAAAAAAGAGGCTGACACTCCGTAAAGCATCAACCTCTTTTTATTTTTTTGCGACCGTCAACCGTATGCCGTCAACCGTCCGTCGTTTTAAGCTATCTCTCCTTCATTCACCACACCACGACCGATACTATTATAATGAAAACCCAATTCTTCCATCGCCTCCAAATCATAAAGGTTTCGACCATCAAAGATAATTGGTTCTTTCAATAATTCTTTCAATACTTGGAAACTTGGTGTTCGAAAAACACTCCATTCCGTAATGATTGCCAAGCAATCTGCACCAATCAATGCTTCATACTGGTCCTTTGCCATATGTACCTGACCATTGTATTCTGCTTTGACATGTGCCATTGCTTCTGGGTCAAATGCTTTGATGGTTGCACCTGCTTTAATCAAATCGTTGATGATGTACAAAGCTGGTGCTTCGCGAATATCATCCGTGTTTGGTTTAAATGCCAAGCCCCAAATTGCAATGGTTTTGCCAGCCAACGAGCCACCGTAATGTTCGATGATTTTTTCTGATAATACATGCTTTTGCAAATTATTGACGGTCATGACTGATTTCAAAATTTTGAAATCGTAGTCGTTGTCCTCTGCCGTTTTAGCCAAAGCTTGTACATCTTTTGGAAAACAACTTCCACCATAGCCAACACCAGGGAACAAAAACCGCTTACCGATTCTTGAATCACTACCCATTCCTTTTCGAACATTGTCCACGTCCGCACCAACAATTTCGCAAAGATTCGCGATTTCATTCATGTAAGAAATACGCGTTGCCAAGTATGAGTTAGCTGCATATTTGGTCATTTCCGCAGAACGCTCATCCATGAAGAAAATTGGATTACCTGACCGTACAAATGGACTGTACAAACGCTCCATTACCTTACGAGCTTTATCAGAAGCTGTCCCAATTACAACCCGGTCTGGGCGCAAAAAGTCATCAACTGCTACGCCTTCGCGCAAAAATTCAGGATTGGAAACAACGTCAAACATATCTGCGGAAACACCGCCGCCCAAGATGGCTGCGTGTACTTTTTCAGACGTTCCAACTGGCACCGTACTTTTATCAACGATGACTTTATAATCTTTAATCATGCCGCCCAATTGTTTGGCAACACCTAAGATATATTTTAAATCCGCAGAACCATCCTCGTCTGGAGGAGTCGGCAATGCCAAAAAGATGATTTCAGCAGAAGCAATTGCTGATTCCAAATCAGTGGTAAAACTCAATCGGCCTTGTTTCGTATTTCGTTCAAAAATGACGTCCAAGCCCGGCTCATAAATGGGAATGTCCCCGTTTTGCATGCGTTCAACTTTTTTCTTATCAATGTCAACGCAAATTACATTGTTGCCTGTTTCGGCAAAACACGTTCCTGATACCAAGCCAACATAACCGGTACCTACTACAGCAATATTCATGTCCTCTGTGATTTAGTTGTTAAAAATTAGTTTATAGATTATAATTTGTTTCAAAAAAAAAATACAATCGGAATTAAGTAACACGTGGTAATTAATTCGGTAAAATTTTTAGACAAGATTTTTTCGATAGTCTTTCTTTAAAAAATCTTTAATAGCCTGTGTTATTAAAGAATTTTTAAAGGAAAAATAGCGGCAAAAGATGTTTATAAAATTACCGCATTAATTGCTACGCGTTACTTAATACCCGATGAATTATAAGTGATGAATATTTTGATAATCAAAATATTCTATGATAATTCATAAATAAAATATCCGAGTATCAAAAATTACTCCTGAACCATAGGCAAGGTAAAAATTACGAGCCTTTTAAACCAATGATTTTTGCCTGTTACTTTATGTAGAAAAGTAATTTAATATAAAAATAGAACCTTTCTATTAAGGTTTTGATTTTGAGTTAAAAACATGTAATTAGATGAATGTCAAAAATTCCAAGCTAAAATTCTAGCTGATGAAATTATTAGAGGGTGGGAGAAAGACTAAAAAAGTCTATTTATATATCAGGGTGCAATCTCCGTAAAATATTTGAAAAAATCAAAATTATAGGTAAAAATTTTTTTTACAATAAGTCCTTGAAAATGAGACTTCTGACACTAAATATATTACAAAAAAGCACCTGAAAAATCGTCTATAAACACTCAATTCCCTTGCAAAAATAACCCTAATATCTTTTGTAAAAAAAACTTAACATTTTATAAAAAAACATATTTTAAATTACTGACTATCAGTTAATTAAAATTAATTCGAGGTATTTTTTACTTCAAATAAAAATACTATATATATTTACAAAAAAGTTATTTTCAATAAAAATATTATTTGCAATCTGCGTCCTTATTTTCCGTTTTAAAATGGAATAAATGTTAGTTTTGCTTTATCATTTTCAGAAAAAAACACTTACAATAAGTATTTTATTTATGAAATATACCGTTTTATTGATCGTACTTCCGCTACTATTTTTTGCTTGCAGCACAAATCCAAAAGGTGCGTTTATTCCACCGACAGACAACAATTTAATACCTAACTATGAAGATAAAAGCCTCTGGGCAGCCCTCCCTGACCGTCAAGATGAGGCAGATAATGTCCCAAAAGGTAATTTCCAAGACCAACAAGCAACCGCCGATGTAGATGTTTTTTGGCTATACCCGACGTCCTATATCGGTAAAAAAGGACAAGACCAATGGTATGCCCCTCTTGATGATGAATTTACGAACAATCGGACAGATGAGACTTCAATAAAATTTCAAGCGTCTATTTTTAATGGTGTCGGAAAGGTGTATGCACCGCGTTATCGACAAATGCACTTGCATGGGTTTTTCACGCAAAAAGCAGCCGAAAAGGCAGCGGGTGATAAGGCTTATAAATTGGCGTATCAAGACATCAAAACGGCATTTGAATATTATTTGCAGCACTATAATAATGGGCGTCCAATCATCATTGCAGCGCACAGTCAGGGTGCAGGACATGGAATTACTTTGGTGAAAGAGTTTTTTGATGGGACAGATTTGCAGCAGCAGTTTGTAGCGGCGTATTTGGTTGGTTGGCCCGTAAAAAAGGATGAATTTAAAACGCTGAAAGTCTGTGAATCCGCAACTGATATCAATTGCTTTTGTTCGTGGCGGACGTTCAAACATGGCAAATATCCCGACAATTATGACGATGATAATGGTGAAATTATGGTTACCAATCCGCTTTCGTGGACAATCAATGAGACTATTGTTTCAAAATCTGAAAATAAAGGGGCGATTCTTTTAGATATTGAAAAAGTTTATCCAAATTTGACGGATGCGCAGGTGGAAGGAGAGATTTTGTGGACGCATAAACCCAAGTTTCCGGGCAGCTTCTTTGTTTGGACAAAAAATTACCACATTGCGGATTTGAACTTTTATTGGGTGAATGTGCGGAAGAATGCGAAGGCAAGAGTACAGGCGTTTTTGAAACGATAAAGATTCTATCTTTTTTTATTGAAAATCATGGTGATTTTGAAAATCACCATGATTTAAAGTCAAAACCAACTAATTTTAACGAATGGATATTTATTTAAAAAAGTCAAGGTGGAAGATATATTTGGCAGTCGCAGCGATGGTTATTTTAGCGATTTCTTCTTTTTATTCTTCTTATTTAGCCAATGAGATTGCTAAGGAAGAACGAAACAAAGTCGCTTTATGGCATTTAGCACAAGAGCAAATTCGGACACTTCCTGATGATGTCGAACAAACATTACATTTGAGTATTTTATCCAGTAATAAAACAATCCCTGCAGTTTTATTAAGTTATGATGGTTATTTTGATGCTGCTATTAATTTTGGCGAAAGCCTAGATTATGATACTGCCTACATTATGAATGAGGTGGAAAAAATGAAACGTCAAGGCATAGAACCAACCAAAGCCGGTGACCAATTACTTTACGTCAAACAATCTCGATTACTAACCTTAGTTCAATATTTTCCATTGTTACAGTTATTGCTCATTGGAAGCTTTATTCTATTCGGTTACCTCGCCTTCTCCTCCGCCCGCCGCGCCGAAGAGAACCGCGTCTGGGTCGGTATGGCCAAAGAAACTGCCCACCAACTCGGTACGCCAATTTCTGGCATTCTCGGCTGGATAAACCACATCCAAATGATACGCGAAGACGACGAGGAGATGCAAGAAATTGTACTAGAATTAGGCAAAGATGTCAATCGTTTGGAACTGGTCGCTGACCGATTTTCTAAAATTGGATCTGCCCCCGAACTCAAACCGGTCAATGCTTATAAGCAACTCGAACAAATGCGCGTCTATATGCAGCGACGTGCGCCTCGTAAAGTCAACTTTCATTTTCCTAATCCGGATGAAGGAAATTTGACCATTCACATCAACGCACATTTATTTGATTGGGTGGTCGAAAACTTGATGCGCAATGCCCTCGATTCGATGGGTGGGAAGGGTGCAATTTCTGCGGAAATTTACGAAGACCCCGATTTTGTTTATATGGATATCAGCGATACAGGTGGCGGGATTCCTACCAATAAATTCAGAACTGTTTTTCGTCCGGGCTTCACCACTAAGAAAAGAGGTTGGGGTTTAGGTCTCTCCCTTGCGAAAAGAATTATCGAAGAATACCACTCTGGCAAAATTTTTGTAAAAAAATCATTAGAAGGCGAAGGCACGACATTTACGATTCAAATGCCAAAAAAGTGATGAATGGTGAATAGTTAGGGATTAAGGGTTAAGAATTAACCCGACTTTTCCTTTATTTACAGTACTTTCAAGTCTTTTATGAAACACTTAATTTGTCGAACTTTAATGGTTTTCAAAGTAGCAGTACGCTCATTTTGATATTAATTTCCACTTAGATTTTGATTTATTCGGTGTAAGCTCCCTCCTTTTAAAGTTTACTCCCCCTTTTTTTTAATAGAATTTGAAAATTAAATCTGAATTTTGAGTACGCTCGCGTCTCATTTTTCATTCTTCATTTTAATTCTTCATTCAAAACGTTATGTCGGGTAAACAAACAGATGGTAACTTCCTTTCGGGACTCAGGGGTTTAGAAAATAATAAATTCCTAATAGTCCTTGCATTTCTATTTTTTTCCAACAACGTTTTTGGTAACATTTACAACTACACCGTAACCGTCATTGATGAAAATGGGCAGCCGATGATTGGCGTCCTCGTTTTTACAGATGACCAGCAGAAGGTGTACGATGTGACAGATTTTGATGGAAAAGTTGTTTTAAAAAATATGAAATACAACTACGTCATCAATTTTCATTACATCGGTTACGAAGATTTGAGGTTGGAATTTTTTGAAATTAGAAATACCGGAGGCATTGTACGGATGCAAGTGCAAGCAATTACGACTCAAGAAATTGTCGTGATTGGACGGCGCGATGATATTCCTGAAAATGTTCCTTACCACATTCAAAAAGTTGATAAAAAAGATATTGCCTTAACCAATTCCCAAACGGCAGCGGATGCTTTGCGCGACCACGGTGGTGTGTTTATCCAAAAAAGTCAGATGGGTGGTGGTAGTCCGATTGTGCGGGGATTTGAGGCCAATCGGGTGCTGTTGGTGGTTGATGGTGTACGGTTGAATAATGCGATTTATCGGGATGGGCACTTACAAAATGCGATTACGATTGACAATTCAATGCTAGAACGAATTGAGGTTATTTATGGGCCAGGCTCGCTTATGTATGGAAGTGATGCGCTGGGTGGCGTGGTGCATTTTCGAAGTAAAGACCCGAAGTTGCATTTTGCCAATTCGGAAGGAAAATCCTTAGAAGGAAATGCTTATACCCGTTATTCTTCTGCGAATACAGAAGTAACAACGCACGTAGATTTGAATTATGGAACGGATAAATGGGCATCTCTATCCAGTTTTTCGTTTACCAGTTTTGGAGATTTACGCGCGGGTAGCAATCGCCCTGAA
>JBLHWU010000309.1:0-6212 GCA_047629355.1 Saprospiraceae bacterium
AACATTCAAATAAAATTTCTATGAAAAGAATATTGCTCTTTAGCTTCTTGGCTTGTTTTTTAACACTCGCCTTTACGAATGACGCGTATGCGCAAAAAAAGAAAACTTCAAAAACCGATGAGTACTTTGATGAAAGTGGAGACTTTGTTAGCAAATTATGGTATGGCTTGAATGTTGGTAACATAGGCGGTTTTGGCGGTAATTTTAATATCAATTTATCGCCAATGGTCGGATATGAACTCTTGCCAAACTTGTCTGTTGGAGCGATACTAAAATTTAATTATCAATATATTGATAATGGACAAGGTGCAATCGGAAACTTTTCTGATAATCGACGAGGTAATCGCCGTCTTTCAGCAGTGGATTTTTCCTATGGAGCATTCACAAGGTACAAATTATTTAATGTAGCATTTATACATGCAGAATTGGAATCAACCAGTTTCAAAGTTCCAAGAATCAATGAAAATATTTCTTCCTGTACTTTTGATACTTGCATCGACGAAGATGGAAAGTATGAGACATTTAAAAGACAGGAGCCTTACTTTTATGTTGGAGGTGGATACAATGGAAGCAACGGTGGGTTTGGATACGAGTTAATGTTATTATATAATGTACTAGACAGTGCTAACAAAAGTAGAATTCCGTGGGATTTCAGAGTTGGTTTAACTTGGAAGTTTTAAAACAACAATATTTTAGGCAGGACTTTCTATGAAAATCAGCGCAAGCCCTGCCTAAAATTCTGCATTAAAAAATCACCTTCCCGCACACCGCACACACATCGCACTCTCCGGCATATACATCAATCGTGCTGGCCGAATCGGATTTTTACATCGTCCACAATTGCCAAAGTCCGGCGAATCAATTTTAGATAGCGCGACTCGCAGACTCACCAATTTGCGTTCCGCTTGTCGCATCGCTGCATCTGCTACCCCTTTGTTGTTAATCGCATCCATTCTACTGATGCGCCCAATTGCGTTTTCGGGAGAAATTGGCTTAATACTCGCTGCTCGCTTCTTGATTTTTTCCTCCATCTCCGCAATTGTTGCGATAATTTTTTCTTTCAGTTCCTGTCGTGATGCATCCGTCATTTTTCTTGTCTTTAGGTTCTTGGCTTTCCACAATACGGAAGTTTCTAAAAAATTTGTACCCTCGTTTTTTAAGAAAATCCAAGAAATTTACGCCAAATTTACGCTATTTTTACAATTCAATGGTTTTAAATGTCAACTCATCAGATAGTATTTTTAAAAAATTAGAAAATTGCAGATATTTGAAGCGGCATTCTTTGACTGTTACTTAGTCCATATTTTTCACTTTAAAAATGCTCATTATATCAACATAAATGGCAATTTTAAAGCAAAAAATAGGAACGAAAACGCGCGCTCTCAAAAGTAACTTTATTTAATTCGTGTTCCTAACACAAATATTGAAACAAAAAAAATTGAATTGGAATTTATGAATAGCAACTACAAAAAAATATTAGGCTTCGACGACAAATGGCTCGTTATCATAGGTACGCCCGTGATTGCGTTCCTGTTGGCGGCAATGATGTTTGCGGATATTTTAGTGGACGATTGGTGGACGTTTTGTCGAGGATGCTTGATGGTTTCGTTTATCTATGTCATTATTTATTGGGTTGTTTTTCGACAGGTTTTTATCGTTTTTCGAAAGAAATACCCTAAAACAGGACAGACAATCAGGCGAATAACGTTGCAAAGTATTGTCTTAGTTGTTCTCTATTTTAGTGGTCAATCTATTTTAGACCCAGTTATGCATAGATTATTCACGCCTTATATTATTCAAGATGCCCGCCACGATATTGGGATGGCGATTGCTTCGTTATTGGTTACCTTTTTGGTCGTAGGAATTTATGAGACGATTGGTTTTTATACTCGATTGCAAAAGTCTTCCTTGGAAAAACAAGAGTTGAAACGCATGAATATGCAAAGCCAATTGGAAGGTTTGAAAAATCAGGTTAACCCGCATTTCTTGTTCAATTCTCTAAATACATTGACTTATTTGATACCTGAAAATTCTGAAAAGAGTGTTCATTTTGTGCAACAACTGTCTAAAGTGTATCGCTATATTTTAGAAATTAGAGATAAGAAGTTGATTTTCTTAGAAGAAGAGTTGAAATTTTTAAATGCTTATACCTTTTTATTAAAAGAACGATTTGGTGAAAACTTGCACATTAAAATGGATATTCCAGAGAAGTATTTAAATGATAAGATTCTTCCATTGTCCTTACAAATTCTTTTTGAGAATGCCATCAAGCACAATATTATTTCTTCTGAAAAGCCTTTGTTTATGGAGGTATTTATTGAAAATGGAGATAAGTTGGTTGTGAAAAATAATTTACAAAAGAAGAATCAAGTGATGAATTCAACTAAATTAGGGCTACAAAATATCAAAAATCGCTACCGTTTCTTTTCTGATAAAGAAGTAGAAGTTATCGTAACGCAAAAGTCGTTTATTGTAATTTTGCCGATGTTGGATGCGCCTGTTTTTGCGATGGATAATTAGGACTTAACAAGAAACAATTTTAAGCAAACTACATGAAAATACTAATTATAGAAGACGAACAGCCTGCTGCGAAACGATTGGCGCAACTTATCAAAAATAGCTTGCCGAGTGCAGAAATTATTGAAGCAATTGACAGTGTAGAAAGTGCAGTGAAATGGCTGAGAAACTTCCCTGCGCCGGATTTGATTTTTTTGGATATTCAATTGGCTGATGGACTGAGTTTTGATATTTTTAAGCAAGTGGAAGTAAAATCTCCCATCATTTTTACGACCGCCTACGACCAATATACGCTCAAGGCATTTAAAGTTAATAGTGTTGATTATCTGTTGAAACCAATTGACCCTCAGGAGTTTACAGAAGCAATTGAAAAGTATAACGAATTTTTTCAACAAGAAAAAGGTTATGACGATACTGCTTTGAAAGATTTGCTTGCCTCTTTGCAACAGAAAGAGTACAAAGAACGATTTTTGGTGAAAGTAGGTCAACAATTGTCTTATTTAATGACGAAGGAAATTGCTTATTTCTTTTCAGAAGATGGTTTGGTGCAGGCACGGCATCAATCAGGTAAAAAGCATTTTGTCGATTACTCGCTCGACCAATTGGATGGTGTTTTAGACCCAAAGCATTTCTTTCGCATTAGTCGAAAACTAATTGTTAAAATCGACGCAATAGCTAAGATAAATACTTGGTTCAATAGCCGTCTGAAATTAGATTTAGCTCCTAAAATAGATTTCGACGTCATCGTTAGCCGGGAAAGGGTAGGAGATTTTAAGCGATGGTTGGATAAATAATCACATTAAGTTTACAAGCATTTAATATGTAATATGATATTTAGTCGTATCTTTGCAGAAGATAATTTGTTTTATCATAAACCGAGTGAACAAAATCAATACTTAATACTTAATATATTTTTAACTATTGATTGTTAAACTTTTAAATGTATACAACCATAATGAAAACGAATTCAACGAAATCACATCAGACTGATTTAATATTAGCATTTGTAATTTTTACTATCTGCTGCATCGTTTCCTTTTTCCGTACACACCACCACACCGACGAATTTGTTACCAATATTGTCGCCGGTTTTTAGATAGATTTGTTACCTAAATAGAAACAAATCTAATAGAAAAAGGTATCTTTTAAACGTTCGTTTCAAAGCATCTCAAACCATTTATTTTGTAAAACAGCTCTGTTTTGCTTAACTTTCCTATGTGTTTATTTTTTCAATAAAACCACAAAATATGAAAAGTTTAAAATGGCTTTATAGTAGGACTGTTGCTGCTATTTTCCCAGTTGATTCTTGCTCAAATGACTGAAGAAAAACTAGATGAAACGATTCGAAGGGAAGCGCAAGGAGTGAAAGGAAAATTAGGCAATTGGACGATGGAATATGGGAAAACACCGCTGGTCATTATTTCTCATGCTGAAGCCAATCGAATGCGGATTTTTGCGCCAGTGATTGAAGCAAAAGAAATGAAATGCGGCGAAATGGAAAAGATGCTCGAAGCTAATTTTCATTCAGCTTTAGATGCCAAATATTGTCTTTATGAAGGTATAGTCATTAGTGTTTTTACGCATCCGTTGAAGGAATTAACGGAGGAACAATTGGTAGATGCGATGCGTCAAGTGGTGCTTTTATCCGCGACTTATGGCACGACCTATTCGAGTACGGACCTAATTTTTGGTGGTGGATTTAAAGGTAAAAAAGCCCCAAAAGTAAGTGAGAGTCCAACGAAAATAGGACTGAAAAATTAAGCAGTTGCGTGTTGTCTGCGTGAAAGGTACCCGTTACGTAAGCAACCCGTAACTTGCAACTCGAAACCCGTTAAAACTTCATTCGCAATGCACCAATAATATTCCTTCCTGGTGAAGAAAGACCACTTGCAAATGATCGATAATGCAAGTCTAATATATTTTCCATTGCTAAGTCAATCGTCCATTTTTTACTCAATTTATACGACCCGTAAAAATTATAAGTCGTCCATGCCAATGTGCCGATATACTCCCGTTCGCCATCCACAATTTTATAATATCCTTGGTCCAAATTATCGGAAGAACCTTCGCGGTCAATGTCCAAAGTCCCATCAGTATTAATGGAAATATCATTAATATTATACTCGTCCAACGTTTTTTTACCTTGATAACGGGCAACGACAGAGAGCGTCAGTTTTTCATTGGCAAACGTCAACGCTGTCTGTCCGTATAGCGGCGGAATGTGCGCAAAAGGCACCAGCGTATCGACCTTAATTCCTTCGGAACTGCTCGTTCTAAAAGTCTGTCGTCCTTTGGTATAATTGATGCTTGACTTTAGATTAAAATGCTTACCTAAATGTAAAACGACATTTCCAGAAAACCCATAAACAGAGGCATTTTCAGCATTCATATTAGCTAAAGTTTCATAAAATTCATTGTTATAAAAAAGTGTGGTTGACCCGTCAGGATTCGCAAAATCTAACCGTACCATCGCATCTTTCAAATAGGTATAAAAACCAGTCGTACTAATCATAAAAGACGTCCCACCTTCCTTTGTATGCTTTCCAAATTCCTTTCCAATCGTCAATTCACCCGTCCACGAATACTCAGGTTTTAAATCAGGGTTTGGAATGGTTGTTTTGTTACTTTTAGCCCGTATTTTACCAAAATCATCGACATTTGGCGATCTAAAAGCAGAAGCAGCTAAAACGCGAATTTGGAATTTATTACGGGTATTCATGGTAGCTCCAAAACCGTAGGTCAGTGCCCCGTTGCTCGTACCAATGCCATCGCGGTAAGCTTGTGGCCACAGGATAATCGAATCCACAAATTTGGAATGTAAATCCACATAAGAATATCGTAAACCTGCGTCCACATTCAGAATCGAATCTCGACTTTTCCAACGCGTATTGGCATAAGCACCAAGCGACATCAAGCTGCTACCTCCCGAAGGATAACGGGTAGGTGCCGTGAAATACAAAAAACCATTGTCTTTATCTTTGTTTCCTGCCCGGGAATCAACCGTATTGTGATTGATGTCAAAACCATAAGTCATTTGTAGGCGTTCATCCTGGCTAATTGCTTTATCAAAATCCCCTGTTAAGGAATATACCTGAACATCTTCTATATTAAAAGTAGTGGCAGAAGCATCCCGTTTTCGTTTCAAACGGTCTTCATTTATCTTCTGAAAAGAGGCAATAAACATCGCTTTATCATAAAAACGACTGCGCTGCAAAATGCGTGTTTTCAAAGAAGCCATAAATCGTTTTTGCGGTCCATAGTTCCATTCTGAAAATTTCAGCGTCGTTGGGTCATTGATGTCTGTTAACTCTGTCAATTGGTCGTATCGCGGTACATCAGTCGAAGAAGAAAATTGTAAATTGGCAATAAAATATAGCTTATCATTCGGCTGAAACCGCACCTTTTGCATCATATCCCACTGCGAATATCCTGTGCCTTCTTGAATGTCAAAATAAGAAATTGTATCGTTATTTACACCAACCGTATCGACAAAAGCATTTAAAATTAATTGGTCAATACCGTTTTTTCTTTCCAAATAAAATTGTCGCTGTCCGAAATGTTCGAAGCCTTCAGGGCGATTGCTACCCGCGCGTAAATCTCCAAAACTGGTAAACGAAAAACTGGATAGAGATGCCCATTTATCCGTTCCATAATTCAAATCTACGTGCGTTGTTACTTCTGTATTCGCAGAAGAA
>JBLHWU010000310.1:0-6159 GCA_047629355.1 Saprospiraceae bacterium
GAGACCTGAGCATTACGAATCTGCAGGGACACTCAAAGATGCTATCTTTAATATCATTCGTAAATACGATGATGAATTTTCTATCAATTTTTCAAAGAACTTTAATCTGTAACTTATTTATGTCTAACCACTTAACGCATCGTAATTAATTCTACATTAAGACTTTTGTTTCATTCTTTATCAATGGGGAGTTTGAGGGGGTTGTGTAAAAAGTCGGTTCAAGTGACAAGCTTACTAAATTTATAAAGTGTAGTAAACTTAAAATCAGTTAATTACATAAAACGAAAAAGCTAATTTTAAATATAAATTGACTTTTCACACAACCCCGAAGAGAGGTTTGAGGGAGGTAGTTATTTAGGCGTTATTGCAATAGGTTATTGTTTTCTAAAGTCCTTAGTAAAAACGATTTAATAAGTTCGACCATAATGCGCCGTAATTTTTTCTTCTAAAGAATTCAAAAAATCGTTGCATAGCCTTCGTTACGGAACTATTTTTTGAATTCTTTAGAAGGGAAAAGGACAAGCATAATGGCCCAAGTTATTGAATCGTTTTTACTTAATGGTTTTACTTGAATAAAAATGTAAATTTGCGCATTGAGTACAGACGGGTTTTATGAAAATCCGTCCATAAAAAACCCTTTTCCAAAAAAATTAAACGCATGGATTCCAGTGAATTAAATAGCCTCCGCGAAGCCATACAAGCCTCTCCAAATAACATCCCGTTGCGGAAGATGTATGCGAATGCTTTGCTTAAAAACAGTTGTTTTCAAGAAGCGGAGATTGAATATAAAGAGGTCCTTCGGATGTCTCCCAATGATGTGAATTTAAAACTCGGACTGATTGAATGCTTCTATGCACAAGAAAAAACGTCGCTTGGTTTGGTCATTATTGAAGAGATAACGACGCAGTCTGCGCCACCTGCAAGGGCATGGTTACTGTACGCTAAATTACTTTTGCAAAGTGGCAATTCCTTTGAAGCGAAACACACTTACGAAAAAGCCATTATTTTAGATAACAACCTAAAGGACAGTTTTTTAGAATCAGAAATCAATCTTGCACAAGGCAAATCTTCCACGCCCGAACCAGAACGCATCAAGATGGTCAGAGGTGACTCAGGCGATGTGGAAGAACAGGGTAATCAGGTCGATGTCGAGCGTCCAAAAATCAATTTCGAAAGCGTTGGTGGCATGGATAAAGTGAAAGAGGAGATTAAGATGAAGATTATTTTTCCACTGCAACATCCAGATATTTATAAAGCGTATGGTAAGAAAATCGGTGGTGGTATTATGATGTACGGCCCGCCTGGTTGTGGAAAAACACATCTTGCACGCGCGACTGCCGGCGAGGTAAATGCGAACTTTATTGCGGTCGGCATCAGTGATATTCTAGATATGTATGTTGGCTCGAGTGAACGGAATTTACATGCGATTTTTGAAAAAGCAAGAAGTCTAAAGCCTTGTGTCCTATTTTTTGATGAAGTCGATGCGCTTGGTGCGTCTCGGACGGATATGAAACAAAGTGCTGGACGGCATTTAATTAACCAGTTTTTGTCAGAATTGGACGGGATAGATGATAGTCAGAATGATGGCGTTTTAATACTTGCTGCGACCAATGCGCCCTGGCATCTTGATTCTGCTTTTCGGCGTCCCGGACGGTTTGACCGCATCATTTTTGTACCGCCGCCAGATGATAATGCACGAGAATCTATTTTAGATATTAAGTTGAAAGGTAAGCCGACACAGGACATTAATTTTAATAAAATTTCTAAAAAAACACCTGGCTTTTCTGGCGCAGATTTGGAAGCCGTGATCGACTTGGCGATTGAGTCAAAAATGGAAGCTTCTATGCGCGCGGGACGACCGATTCCTTTGGAAACCAATGATTTACTCCAAGCTGCCAAACGCCATAAAGCAACGACTGCCGAATGGTTTCAGACTGCAAAAAATTATGCCCTTTTCGCGAATGAATCGGGTTTGTATGACGATATTTTAACTTATTTGAAGCTTAAATAAATAAGTACTGGGTATTCGCCAAATACCCAGTACCAAATACCAAATTTTCTATGAAAATAGCTGCAATCGTCCCCATGCGCCATTCCAGTGAGCGGGTGAAGGGAAAAAATTACCGTGATTTTGCGGGAAAGCCACTGTATCATCGTGTGATTGATAGTTTATTGGCCTGCGACGCCATCTCGGAAGTGGTGATTGATACGGATAGTCCTACGATTTTGGAAGATGCTGCGAAGCATTATCCAACCGTCAAATTATTGGAACGTCCCGAACATCTTCGTGCGGGAGAGATTCCAATGAATGATGTTTTGTTGAACACCATCGGTCAATTGGAAGCGGATTTTTTCCTGCAAACGCATAGTACAAATCCATTGCTTTCGGCTGATTCTGTCAAACGAGGGGTCGATTTATTTCTAAAAAACTATCCAATTTACGACTCCCTTTTTACCGTTACTCGTTTGCAAACGCGACTTTGGGACCCACTGTCAAGAGCGGTCAATCACAATCCAAATATTTTGCTACGTACACAGGATTTACCTCCGATTTATGAGGAAAACTCTTGCTTGTATATCTTTTCAGAAGACATTTTGAAACGGAAACACAACCGAATTGGGGACCGACCGTTTATGTTGGAAATTCCAGCAGAAGAAGCACAGGATATTGATGTGGAGTTGGATTTTCGAGTGGCGGAGTTTTTGTTTAAAGAAAAGAATTAATTGGAATTTTGGATGTTTGGACTTTTAGATGTTTGGTAAAAAAACACGACTCCGCTAAATATCCAAATTTCTGAAAATTTAAAAGTCTAAAAAATATGAGTTACGAATTTATTTCCATTTCAAATGAAGGCGACGGTATCTATTTGGTCACCATGAATCGCCCTAAATCATTGAACGCCATCAACGATGAAACGATGGCGGAATTGCATGATTTCTTTGGCACTAAAGCCTTAGAAATTGCTGATTTAAAAGGTGTTATCATTACAGGTGCTGGCGAAAAAGCATTTGTGGCAGGAGCAGATATTAAGCAATTTTTGACTTTAGATGTTGAAAAAGCGATAGCGAAATCTCGCTTTGGACAAGAAGCATTTTTCTTTATTGAGCGCTTTCCAAAGCCTGTTATTGCCGCGGTAAATGGTTTTGCTTTGGGTGCAGGATGCGAGTTAGCGATGGCTTGTCACTTGCGCATTGCTGGCGAAAAAGCACGCTTTGGACAACCAGAAGTGAACCTTGGCATCATCCCAGGCTATGCGGGTACGCAGCGGCTGATTCAATTGATTGGCAAAGGAAAAGCGATGGAATTGTGCATGACGGGCGATATGTTGCGAGCGGACGAAGCGCAGCGTTTGGGCTTGGTCAATCAGGTTGTTCCAGTAGGCGAAGAAGTCGCAAAATCAAAGGAAATGATGGCGAAAATTTTGACGAAAGGACCGATTGCTATTCAGAAAATCATTGAGACGGTGAATGCTTATTTTCAGTATGATGAAGATGGATTCGAGCGGGAGGTTACGGAATTTGGTGTGTTGGCTGGTACGACGGATTTTAAAGAAGGTGCAGGTGCTTTTATTGAAAAACGGACGCCAGATTTTAAAGGGAAGTAATACCGTTTTTAACTGCTCGAATCTAACAGAGTTTAGACTTTGTCTAGCGTAGACTGAAGTCTAAACACCGTTAGATTCGAGCATTAATTAAAAGAGCGAATACTCCTAACATTAACAAATCACCACTACCTTAAAACGCAAAATTCACGACCAACGACCTAGGCAAGGACATACTTCCTATACCGCCAAAACTCGTTTCTCCATCTTGGTCATCCACGATAAAAAATACATTATAAGCAGCTTCTGCAGATAGCGAAAGTCTTGCATTTATAAAGAACTCCAGACCAAATACTGGCGCGCCACCAATGCCCAATCGCAAACGGCTCACATCTGTATTGCTAATATTTCGGTAGGACAAATTGGTCTTAAAATCAAAGCCATAAGAGAATCGCCAGCGGCTCATGAAGTTGATTTGTCGCTCTCGACCGGCTCGAAAATTAATCAGAATATCAGAACTTGTCCCAACCCCTTGTCCATCAACTTCAAACGCTAAACCCAAGCCCATTCGATTAATTTTATCATTCTTTCTCTTTTTAAAATTGATAAAATAAGCTGGATTGTTGAAAGAAGAAGAACTTGAAAAATTTAAGAATTGAGATAACAGATTAGTAACGTCAAAACCGACTTGCTTTTGAAAATCTCCAGCAATATGTGGAATTCCTTCTGCATTTTGACTAAATAAAGGTTGATTTAAGATTAATAAGACTGTAAAAGTAAGGTAACGCATAATTGATTTTTTTCATTTTTTAATGAAGAATATTACTCGAATGTGGCCCGAATTAGAGCTTCTCTGGGCAAAAATGAAACAAAATTTCACAAACTCTCCGCAATGTCAATCAAACCCTTCAACTCCTGTCGATAATTAAACGGGTCAAATGTGCTCGCATCTTCTACCCATTCCGTCAGATTTTCCCAGGTCACAGTTCCTTTATTTGGCGAGTCCCGCAACAGCATTCCAAAGCCAGAAAGTGCAGCAGTAATGCGCATATTTTCAGACGACTGCTCAAAAGAAGCAACGGTACTACTGACGTTCAAACTAAGTTGTGAACTCTGGTCTTCATCAGGTTTTTTATATCGAAAATCAATATTGACAGGCGATTCAGGATTTGGAAATAACGTCGGCTGAATTTGATAAATGGCAGTAATACTTTGATTCGCGCCAATTTCCCCAGCATCCTTCGTATCGTCTTCAAAATCTGGATTACTCAACAAACGATTTTCGTAACCAATCAAGCGATAAGCCTTAACGTAATTTGGATTGAACTCCAATTGCACTTTCACATCTTTCGCAACCGTATGAAACTTTCCAACTTCATCTTTAAACACTTTTTTGGCTTGTTCTAAATTATCCAAATATTCATACGTTCCGTTGCCGTTGTTAGCTAATTGCTCCATTTTGCCATCTTGGTAATTCCCCGTTCCTACGCCCAATACGGTCAAGAAAATCCCAGTTTCCCGCTTTTCTTCAATCAGTTCAATTAACGCCTCCTGACTTGATACGCCAACATTGAAATCTCCGTCTGTACCCAACAATACCCGATTGTTTCCATCTTCAATAAAATTACTTTCTGCAATGTCATAAGCCGTCAAAATACCTGCGGCACCTGCCGTTCCTCCGCCAGAACCCAAAGATTCAATCGCTGCTTTAATTGTCGCCTTTTCTGAACCCGAAGTCGATGGCAAAACGACCGCTGAGGAACCTGCATAAGTCACAATCGCTAACCTATCGTAAGCCTCCAAATCGTCTGTAAACTGAATAAAAGCCTCTTTCAATAGCTCTAATTTATTCGCTGCACCCATCGACCCGCTCGCATCAATAAGAAAAACAAAGTTGGTGGCGGGTAAATCTTTTGGCAAAATCTCCTGCCCTTGAATACCGATTCTCAGTAATTGATGCCCTTCTGCCCAAGGACATTCCGCCAATTCGCCATTAAGCGCGATAGGATGATTGCCCGTTGGAGCGGCATAGTCCATTGGAAAATAATTGATAAATTCTTCTGTCCGAACCGCATCTTTTGGAGGCAAGGTTTGGTTGGATAAAAACCGACGCGTGTTGGCATAAGAACCACCGTCTGCATCGACAGAAAAGGTAGATTTTGCTTCTTCATTGACGAAAATCCATGGGTTTTCTTCAATTTCATTATAGCCTTCGCCAGCAGTAGAATTGTTGTAACCCGCAGAACCATTCCCTATATTTGACAGAGAATAAGAATCAGCGGTAAGGTTTTCTGTCCGCGAAGAATTGACGTCATCCGATTTGGAACAAGAAGAAAGGATTAAAAATGAGCTAACTACTATCATAAGTGTAGCTGTTTGTAAAAGAGATTTAACCATCATTGTTAGTTTTTTTGTGACTTTGAATAATACGTCAGGTAAGACGGATTGTTTTTAAAAAAGGGTTGGGTGTACTGCAAATTTTCAAGTTGCATATGTATCGAGGGTTACTCGACCCGACAAAAAATATTTTTGATAATATGTTATTTGTTTTTCAAAGGGAGTTTGAGGGACACAAGCGTTGCCGTAGGCATAGGCAACGCGCACTGTGTTTTTTGAA
>JBLHWU010000311.1:0-6145 GCA_047629355.1 Saprospiraceae bacterium
CCATCTTCAGCAGTACCTTCGCGAGATTCCAAATGAATCATGGTATCTCCATCACATTCTGGATAGGCTGCGGATTCTCCTTTTGGAAAATTCAATCCGTTGCCCGTTTTGTCTTGGTCAAGTACGAACACTTCCAAGCCCTTTTCGGCATACCTATATAATATCAGACTAGCTTGCTTAATTGTTGCCATGTTTAGCTAATTTTTATTATTTATAAAACGGAGAATGAATGAAAATGTTTTTAGAAAAAATAAACCTAGCAACGGTGAAAGAATAACTCCGCCATCTGGCAACATTTATTTTAGTCTTTTTCTCCACTTCGGTCGAATTGACAAAAGATGTTTACTTTTGAAATAGGAGTTATCTTTAGATAATACCCTGCCCGTATGGGACTGTTTCAAAAGTGAAAAATATGGACTAAATATCCGCTCAAAAATGTAAGATTATTTATTTCGCGTTCCTTAATGCAAAGAACGTTATTTTTTATCACTATTCACCTTGCAAAGAAAAGAAATAAGCGATGTTTAAATATAAATTCCGCTCTTCAATATATTGAGAGCCAACTAGTTGCTATAAAAAATAATACAATGCTTAAACCAAAAAAAAGGGTTGAAACCAGTTACTGTTTTCAACCCTTTTTCATTTTCTAAAAATTACGCTTATTTAACCGCGATTTTTTTAGATAAAAACTTAGTGTAAGACCGCAATTCTACGGTGTATTCTCCCTTTGGAAACTGACTACAATCCAACTCGTAAATCGAATTTACGGGCAAATCAATCACATCTTCTTTGACAACGACCTCCCCTACTGTATTTGTGACGATGATTTCGCTTAAATTAAGGTTAATGGTTTCAAAATCAATAAAGTAAGTATGATTTTCTTCGTCATGAAAAAACGACCAATTGTCGTCGGAAGAAAGGGTAAGCGCTGTGGTTGAGGATGTCAAGTTTAGGTCATTTGAAGCTGTTTGTGCTGAAAGCGAGGTGCCAAAGCACGAAAACGCAATCAAACATCCGAATAAAAATTTTCGCTGCATGTTTTATCTATTTTGAAAATGTGTTCAAGGACTGTTAAAGAATTTTGTAAACTCTTGAACGATTGCAAAACGCTTTTTGAGAAACATTATTGTAATGGTTCAAATTTAAGTAACTATGAAGGAATAAATTCACGATTTAACAACGATTATTTTGGTCTTAGTTTTTAATTTTGAAATAGGAGTTATCTATACATAATGATTATTTCAAAAGTAAAAAATAAGGGCAAAAGAATCACTTGAAAAATCGGAAAGTTGTTTTTTCATCGTTACTTTAAGTAGGTAAAATAGAATTATTGATTAGGACGGCGATTTCATCTATAACGTGCAGTAATTAATTAGCACACATTAATTTTGTTGTTTCGATGCACCAAAGTTACAAAAGAAATCCGAAAATTTATAATGCATATTTTTTCAAATAGTAAAAAACAGTCACTTTTGTCCAACCTCTGTCACTAAAATGTCAAGGATACTCCCATAAATAATGGGTTTTGTAGCCAAAAAGTCGCCTAATTGTCTCCACTCCGCTTTTTCAATATTTTCTTCTAACTGTGGTGTCAAATCCGTATCTGTTGTCGTCATTCGATACCAATACGTCGGTTTAAGTACTCGTTTACCCTTCCGATTTTTGTAAGTATGAAGAGAAATTGCCAAAAAATCACCCAATTCGATATTTTGAATACCAGTTTCTTCCTGCACCTCGCGCACTGCCGCATCTTCGCGACTTTCTCCATGGTCAATTTTCCCTTTGGGTAAATCCCAAGAATCAAGCCGAAAAATCAATAATACCTCCTTTTTTTCATTATAAACTACCCCGCCAGCAGCAGCCACAATCTTGTAATGTGACCAAAAATCTTTGACGAGTTGTTCATAATTACTAGAATATAAAACAATAGAATCGTAATGTGATGAATTTTCCAACATGTCGGCATAATTCAATAAACTTTTCCTTTTGCCTCGGTACTGAGCGATTAAATTCCGCTCATCACCAGAGAAATCGAACATTTCTTGTTTATCTACTAAAAAAAGTGGGGTATCATTGATATAGATTTTGTACATTTGCGTCGTTTTTTTAAAGACAGTGAACGGCAAACAGTGGACGGCAGACGGCGAATCAGGAAGCACTTTCTACCTTTATTTCTTAAAAAACTGGTAATCAGTAACTTAAGAAATGATTGAAGACTTTTTATCCCTGTTATTTTCCCTTGTCTCATCGTCAACCGTCAACCGTCAATCGTCAACCGTTTTTTATGAATTTAGCATCTGAGGTAGCCAAAAAGCTGCTGCAAATAAAGGCAATAAAATTAAGTCCACAAAACCCATTTACTTGGGCATCGGGCATCAAATCACCCATTTATTGCGACAATCGAATCGTTTTATCTTATCCCGAAGCGCGAGAAGTCGTCAAAGCAGGCTTGGTAGAACAATCGAAAGAATATGGTGATTTTGACGTAATTGCTGGCGTAGCAACGGCGGGTATTGCCCACGGGATGATGTTGGCAGATGCTTTAAATAAGCCTTTTATTTACGTGCGGGGTTCGGCAAAAGGGCACGGACGACAAAATTTGATTGAAGGGGAATTGCCACAAGGTAAATCTGTTTTAGTCATCGAAGATTTAATTTCGACCGGCGGTAGTTCTATCAAAGCGATTGATGCTTTGCGGGACAATGGCGCAAATGTGGTCGGTTGTATGGCGATTTTTACGTACGGCTTTCAAAAAGCAGTCGATGCCTTTGCTGCGGCTGATTGTAAATTTTCGACACTATCAAATTACGATGCGTTGATTAGGGAAGCGATTGAAAGCAAATATATTACGCAAGCTGACATGGACTTTTTAGTCAATTGGCGGGCAGAAGTCGGTAAGAACTAAGTTTTGAAAACTTCTTAATCTTCACCGCCGATACACAATTTACAAAACACTAATATACCTTTTATAGTATGTCAATTATTACACCTCAAGCAGAAAAGTTTTTACATAAATACCTCAATAATGCATCTCCAACAGGTTTTGAAT
Organism: Saprospiraceae bacterium; assembly: GCA_047629355.1. Classification (GTDB taxonomy): domain Bacteria; phylum Bacteroidota; class Bacteroidia; order Chitinophagales; family Saprospiraceae; genus CAYUNA01. Next base: position 3,050 of record JBLHWU010000311.1, read on the forward strand.
CGGAAGGGCAAAAATTGTGGTTGGATTACCTGAAGCCTTATATCGACGAGTGGCATTTGGACAATTACGGAACGGCCTACGGAGTTATCAATCCAGGTAAAGAGTTTCGAGTGGTCATTGAAGGGCATGCGGATGAAATTTCGTGGTTTGTCAATTTTATTGGTGAAGATGGCTTTATCAATGTGATTCGAAATGGTGGTTCTGACCACCAAATCGCACCTTCGAAACGGGTGAACATCCATACTAAGGAAGGCGTTGTCCAAGGCGTATTTGGCTGGCCAGCGATTCATACGCGTCGAGGTGAAGATGCTAAATTAGCACCAAAGATTGAGAATATTTTTATTGATGTCGGCGCAAATGATGCAGAAGAAGTGAAAGCAATGGGCATCCACGTTGGGTGTGTAATTACCTATGAAGATGAGTTGCGAGTATTGAATAATCGCTATTACTGCGGGCGGGCATTAGACAATCGAATGGGTGGTTTTTGCATTGCGGAGGTTGCACGGATGCTGAAGGAAAATAAGATTGAACTTCCTTACTCCTTATATATTGTGAATTCTGTGCAGGAAGAAATCGGTCTTCGTGGCGCGCAAATGATCGCAGACACTATCAAGCCTCACGTTGCCATTGTAACAGATGTGACGCACGATACCCATACGCCGCTATTGACAAAAAAGAAAATTGGCGATGTGAAATGTGGCGATGGTCCTTCGGTAACCTATGGTCCAGCAGTGCACAATAAGTTGCTTAATTTAATCATTGATGCAGCGGAAGCGAACAATATTCCATTCCAACGAGAAGCAGCGTCGCGCTCAACGGGAACAGATACAGATGCCTTTGCTTACTCTAATGGTGGTGTACCCAGTGCCTTAATCTCTTTGCCGTTGCGGTACATGCATACAACTGTAGAAATGGCGCACAAAGATGATGTGGAAGCAGTGATTAACTTGATTTATCAATCTTTGTTAAAAATTGAGAACAATCACAATTTTAAATATTTTTAAGCGTTTTGTAAACGTAAAAAAGGGGATAATTTCGTGGAATTGTCCCCTTTTTTTGGTTAAAAATTTAAATATTATTCCCACTACTTTATTCCCTAAAGTTACTTATTTAAATTTATAATTCAATTTTTTAACACATAGCGCACATAGCTTTTTAGAAGGCTAAAATTAGCTATGTATCTATGTGAAAACACTATGTGCGCTATGTGTTAAAAGAAAAATATTGAAATTTATTTCAATAAATTAAGTGATTCAATATTGTGAAAAAATTCACTTTATACAATCATGCCCTTCCTCCCAAAATAAGTTTTCAGGAAACAAAACTATGAATGAATGAAACCCGTAATTAATCTCCTATTTTATAGCAATTTTTGGATTGCAGCTTGCGCGACAGCGATGATTTTACAGACACAGCTGTTGATAACCGACGAAGTCACCTTTACACCTCTGGTAGGATTAGTATTTTGCTCTACGCTATTTTTATATGCCATTCATCGAATTGTTGGCTTATTTAAAGTTGAACCTTTCACCAAAACTGGACGGTACCAAGTCATTTCTACTTTTAAAAATCACATTATATTTTACGCAGTCCTTGCCGCAATTAGTGGGCTGTTTTTCTTTTGGCAAATCCCTTTTCCCGTCAAAATGGCGTTGATTATTCCAGGTATTCTATCAATGGCGTATGTCTTGCCTTTTTTGAGTGGAAAACGACGATTGCGGGATTTAAATTTCATCAAAATCTTTTTGGTCGCAATTGTTTGGGCGTGGGTTTCCGTACTGCTACCCTATTTGGAAATGGGCGAACCATTGGATAGTTCTTTAGTTTTCATGGTCTTAGAGCGAGCATTTTTTATTTTTGCAATTACGCTACCCTTCGATATTCGAGATTTAAAAGTCGATGCTCATAATAATGTTCAAACGATTCCTGCGCGTATCGGAGCGCGTCAATCGAAGTATTTAGCTGCTGGATTGATGGCGATTTCGATGTTTTTTGTGCTGTTGAATACTTACACGCATTTCTACAGTTTGTGGACGGCATTTGGCTTGCTGATTTCTACTTTTATCACTGTTTTTGTGATTAACTATTCGGATAGGACGGAGGAGGATTATTTTTTTACGGGGCTTGTTGATGGGATGATGTTAGTGCAGTTTGGGGTGGTTTATGGGGTTTCGTTTTTGTAAGAAAAAAAGCATCAGAAAGCATCAGTTTTCTCAATATTAACTGGTTCCCCGTACTTCTCTAAAGTTGTTTCAAACGCTAATTCTTCAAAAATAGATTTGATTTTATCTGCCTCTTCAAAATAAAGGAAATCATATCTTTCCGCTAGTAATGAGAAAAAAATAAATTGACATTCTTGGGTAATTTATTTTGGACTTAGTTATTGATTTAAAAGTGCGATTTATATTAATATAATGAGCAATTTCAAAGTAAAAATAAGGGCAAAAGAGATAGCCAAGAATGTGAATTTATTCTTTTGTCATTCCCTACACTGAAAGACTGTCCAAATGTTTTCAAAATATTTTCATATCGAATTAGTCCACTCTCTTCATTTGTCTTTAGAATCAGCACAAAATCAACTTTCGGTAGAACATAAGGAACGCTTTCAGACCAAATACAAAAAGTTTCAACAATAGACTTGTTCCGCCCTTTCTTCAAATAATAAATGCTCGGCACCAAGAATTCTTCAGAAGTTTCTGCTTGCAATTTTCACCTATTTAAACAGAATTTCCAAGTATATTCGGAAGCTCCAATTGGATGTATATTTAAATCATATTTTTCAATATTCTTTTTTGAGACTCGCTGATTGTCCTCATTCCAACTTTCAAATAAAGCATTGCTTCATCGAGAATTTATACCTTCCTAACCCTGTGGATTAGCGACAAATAAGTTAGAAGTTGTTTGGAAATTTTCAACCAAAATATAAGTTAATACGAAATATAATTTCGACTGAGATAAATAAAATATACAAAACAGAATCATATTTCCAATTTTTATTTGATGTATATTTATTTTAACTCAATCAAAAATGTACCCCAAATGTTGTTTGTCTCAAAAGAATTATTTAATTTAAAACAAAATTATATTCTGAAAAAT
>JBLHWU010000312.1:0-6116 GCA_047629355.1 Saprospiraceae bacterium
AAATTAACCATTTAATTATAACTAGCTGTTTTACAGTGGATTAAGGAGGTTTTTTAAATTTGAAAAAATAGTTCAAATTTGATTTTTAATTATTTGAGGGTATGGGAATCCCCCACACATGGAAATAATTAAAACTAGTCCATATAAACTACGGTAAGACCGTAGGATATTCTGAAAATAACCCCACGAACTATTATTAAATATGTAACCCTACTTAGGGAGTAGGAAATAAATAACCTATCATTTTGACTTGTCTTTTTTCCTTTTTTACTTCCTTTTATCGTTTTGAAAAAATGATAGGACAAATGTAGGGAAATATTAGACTTTATGAATGAGTAGCTTTTTTGAAATCACAAAGAATTGATAATCAGTATTTTGCGTAATTTTAAAAATCGCCATTCATAAAGTCTATTTAAAAAGGAACGTTGTTTATTGATTTATAGCAAAAGGCACAGCGTGCCGTCCCTCTTGGTAAAAGTTAAGATAGCCTGGCTTTGGGTAGCAATAACTGTTGAGTTACCAAGATAGAAGCCACACTGCGACTATTTCGGAATAAAATTGGTTCTTTTAGGTAAAACCTTATGGTTATTTGATGTCAATGTCAACAGTATCCAACATAAACAATTCCCCATTTTTTATTCAAAAACGCTATTGACTTGTGTCTCGGTAGCACGTAATTTATCTCGACAAAATTGAATCAATTCTGCTGCTCGCCCTACTTTTTTAGATAAATCATCCATGCTGACGGTTTCTTCTTGTAGTTCGTTGACAATGCTTTGAACTTCGGCAAGGGCGGATTCGTAGGTTGTTTTTTTCATAATATTTAGGTTTTATCGGTGTGTAGACTTCAGTCTATGTGTAAGTTAGAACGTAGACTGAAGTCTACATACTAGGAGAGAAAAATTCTATTTTTTCAAAACTTCACTCTTCACTTTCCCATCCACAAAATGTGTTTCAATCACATCTCCCTGCTTTAATTTTGCTTTGTTTTTAACAATTTCCCCATCTTTAGTCGTCAAAGAAAAACCACGTTTCAAGGTTGCTTCGGGACTTAGAAACGAAACTAATTTTTTCAAATTTTCAAGTTTGCTTTCTTCTTTTTCAAAACGATATTTGACTGTTCTTGGCAATTCAATTTCAATAAAATCAAGCATTTGTTGAGCTTGCGAAATCGTTTTATTGGACTGAAAATCAATAGTTTGTGTCAATTGTTTTAACTGAGTATCTTGTGTTTGTAGAAGTTGATTTACTGCCTCTTTTAGACCCAAGCCAATATTTAATAAATGCGATTCAAACTGCAACATTCGATGAATGAAAAAGTCGGCAACTGCAGTCGGCGTTTTCAAAGAAAGATGCGCTACTTTGTCTAGAACAGTCTCGTCTATATCATGTCCAATTCCTGTGAAGACCGGCAGAGATGAATTGGCAACCGCCTTCGCCAATTCAAGATTATCAAACGCAGCTAAATCCAACTTTGCACCACCACCTCGAATGATAATGATGCAATCAAAATCAGCGCTTTGACGCTCAATTTTTTTGAGTTGTTTGAGGATTTCTTTCTCTGTATTTAGGCCCTGCATTGCGGCTGGAAATAGCTCGTTTTTATAGGCATATTGATAGTCATTTTGAGATAAATGTTGAAGATAATCTTGATAGCCGGCTGCTCTTTCAGAAGAAATAATAGCGATTTTTTGGAGGACTAAGGGCAACGAAATTTCCCCGTTTTTAGCCATCAAATTCTGTTCTTTCAACGTTTTTAAAATAGCACGCCGTTTTAACTCCAGCTTTCCCAAAGTATAAGTCGGGTCGATGTCTTGAATCACTAATTTTAAACCATATTGCTCATGGAAATCAACTTCAACTTTTAGCAAAACTTCCATGCCATCTTGCAGCAGATAATTCAATTCCGCACCATTTTTTCGCAATAAACGTTGATGCGTTCTGTTCCAAATTACTGCTTGCGCTTGAGCTTTCAAACTACCGCTAAGGTTATTTTCGTCTTGTTTTTCCACCAATTCCAAATAGAAATGACCCCGCGACGGCTTTAATTGCGCGATTTCACAACGTACCCACATCGCCTCGGGTAAGTTGAGGGCGATTACGCGGCGAATGTATTCGTTAAGGTCGTATAAGGAAATGGATTCCAAAAAATTGAGTTTAGATTTTAAAATAGAACTGCGAATGTAGCGACTTGTTTTGAAAGTACGAAATTCAGGTTTTAGTAAAACTTTAGAAACGCTTTTCTGTTTTCAAAAAATCAATACATTTGCATTAAATTTACAAATCGATAAAAATAAAAAATACATGATAGCTTTATTGTCTCCTGCGAAAACACTGGATTTTAACCCGACAGAATTTGAAAAATATACCAATCCACGCTTATTAACGGATAGCTCAAAATTGGTGAAATTGCTAAAGGAAAAGTCTGCCGAGGATGTTAAAAAACTGATGCATGTCAGTGATAAAATTGCGGAACTCAATGTTCAACGTTTTCATGAATTCGAAACACCGTTTAATAGAGACAATGCCAAGCAGTCGCTGCTGGCATTCAAAGGTGACGTATATACGGGCTTGGCGGTGGATGATTTTTCAGAAGCAGATTTGGATTTTGCGCAAAAACACCTACGAATTTTATCGGGATTGTATGGTTTGTTGAAGCCGTTGGATTTGATGCAGGCGTATCGTTTGGAGATGGGGACGCGTTTGGAAAATGGAGGGAATAAGAATTTATATGAATTTTGGGGCGATAAAATCACGAAATTAATTAATGACGATGTCGCAGAATCGGGAGGACAAGCCATCATTAATTTGGCATCTAATGAGTATTTTAAGTCGGTCAATCCTGAAAAATTAAAAGGAGATTTGTATAAAATTGATTTTAAAGAAGACCGCGATGGTAAGCTGAAAGTGATTGCTTTTAATGCAAAAAAAGCGCGCGGAATTATGTCGCGGGAAATCATTAAAAATAGAATTACGAACCCTGAAGACTTGAAGGGGTTAAACATTATGGGCTATATTTTTAATGATGAATTATCGACAGAACGGTCATTTTTATTCGCAAAATAGGGGTTTTTGAGGTTTAAAAATTATTTTTAACTAATAATAGAAAGTAAAATAACAATAAATGGTGGAAGGATTTGCTATTTTTTACTGAATTGTTATACCTTTGGGTCAAATTGATTCTCCATCATTTAAAACGAGTAGGTAAGGAACGCAAAATAAATAAGTGTAGATTCTTGGGAGAGCGGTTTTGTTCTTCGTTTTGCTTTGAAAGTGCGATTTATATTGATATAATGAGCGTTTTCAAAGTAAAAAATGAGGGCAAAATATCCTGTCAAGCATTTATAGTTATTTTTTCCGCGTTCTTAAGACAATAATTCGTGGTGAATTTTAAAGTAATTCATCGAGAGAAAAACTTTTAAAATTAACCATTTAATTATAACTAGCTGTTTTACAGTGGATTAAGGAGGTTTTTTAAATTTGAAAAAATAGTTCAAATTTGATTTTTAATTATTTGAGGGTATGGGAATCCCCCACACATGGAAATAATTAAAACTAGTCCATATAAACTACGGTAAGACCGTAGGATATTCTGAAAATAACCCCACGAACTATTGTAAGAGAAAAATTTTCAAAAAATAACAAATGTAGGACATTTTAAAATGTTACTTGTTTAAGTTTCTCTCGTCTATATTATTGTTGAGTACCTGATTATTTAACAAACTCATTCTTTACTAATTAGATTATCATCGTGTAATCTGCAAAAATCATATCAAACTATGAGTAAATTTCAAGAAGCAGTAGAGCTTTACAAAAACGAAATGACCAAAATGGGCATGGAATGCGACGAAGCTTTATTGACCAAAGTAACTAAAGGTTGTGGTCCATCTATCTACAATTTAGATGCATCAAAAGTGTCAGGTTCTGACCAAGCAGAATTGGACAGGGTAAAAAACAATTTTCTAATCAAAAAATTGGGAATGACAGATTCTTCTGACTTGGATGATGCTATCAACGCAACTGTTGAAAAAATGGGTAAAAGTAATCGTAATAAATACCGTGCAATTTTTTATTACTTATTGGTAAAACATTTCAAAAAAGAAGCTCATTACGCATAAGTTAACGAGCATATTAAAAATATAAAGGTCTGGAGAGCAATCTTCAGACCTTTTTTTAGAACAAAAGGTATAGTTTTACGATTTTTGTAGGTAACACATAGTGATTAATCAGGTAAAAATTTTAGACAAGATTTTTTCGATAGTTTTCTTAAAAAAGGCTTGAATAATCCTTTTATTAGACTTTATGAATGGCAACTCTGGATAATTCGCAAACTATTGATTATCAATTATTTGCAATTCTAAAAAAGCTACTCATTCATAAAGTCTATTGAAGTCTTTTTTAAAGGAAAATAGCGGAAAAAGATGTTTAAAAATTACCTGATTAATTCGTACGTGTTACTTATCAGTGTTTGTAGTCAGATTTTTTAACAAAAGTCATCAAAACCATGTTTAAAAAATTTAAAAACAGGTCAACCGAAGAAGAAATTATGGATGATTTCAATTTGCGCGGCGAGGAATTGGAACGGACTTTAAATGTCATTGAAAACATCAATCAATGGTTGGGCGGAGACTTGGTTTTATTGTCAGGGATGAAAGAAATTTTACCTAAAATAACGGATAGAAAATCACGACCCATCACTATTTTAGATGCAGGTTGTGGGAGTGGAGATAGCTTGCGTGCCGTAGCTAATTGGAATAAAAAGCGAGGTTATGTGCTAAATTTAATCGGTTTAGATGCCAATGAATTTACCATTGAAATAGCGCAAAAGAAAGCGGTCAATCATCCAGGTATCCAATTTCTGGCACAAGATATTTTTTTAGAAAATTGCTCTTTTGTAGGCGTTGATGTCGTCGTTTGTGGCTTATTTATGCATCATTTGACAGAAGAGGAACAATTAAGTTTCTTGCAAAAATGTTTTGATTCGGATGTTAAGGTCGTATTGGTGAACGATTTGCATCGCCATTGGTTAGGTTATTATCTATTTCAATTAATTTGCTTCCTTTTTCGAGTGCCACATATGGTCAAGTATGACGGAAGCATCTCAATTTTAAAGGCTTTTAAACGGTCAGATTTACAAAGTTTGATGCATAAAGCTGGTATTAAAAATTATGATTTACGTTGGAGATGGGCTTTCCGTTACCAACTAATTGCTTACAACAAATGACAAAACCGAAGATTCTCGCTGTGGAAACGGCACTACCTGAATTTACCAAAACGACCGATGAAATCTTGCTCGACTTTCAAACGCATTTAGCCGACCAACCGGAACGTTTTCAGAAAAAAATCAATCGGATTTTTAAATATGCGGAAGTTGATCGTCGCTATTCGATTATGCCTGCGGAACAGGTTTTGAGCGAACTAAGTTTTGAAGAAAAGAATGATTATTATGCCAAAAAAGTCATCGAACTCTCGGAAGAAGCCTTGCAAAAAGCCTTGAAAAAGGCAAACGTCGCAGCGGATGAAATTGATTTTATCATTACCACGAGTTGTACGGGATTTATGATTCCATCGGTCGATGCGTATTTGATAAACCGGTTGAAAATGCGGCAGGATGTAGTGCGGTTGCCTGTGACCGAAATGGGCTGTGCCGCTGGGGTTTCTGCCTTGATTTATGCTAATAATTTCCTGCGGGCCAATCCTGGGAAAAAGGCAGCAATTGTAGCGGTTGAATCACCAATGTCCACCTTTCAATGGAATGATTTTTCGATGACTAACATGGTTTCTGCTGCGATTTTTGGCGATGGTGCAGCAGCGGTTATTTTGGGAACAGATGACGATATTTTAGCGCCAACGATTGAAGATACTTCGATGTTCCACTTTTATGACGAAACGGATATGATGGGTTTTGAATTGAAAAATTCGGGTCTGAAAATGGTTTTAGATGTCAGTGTCCCTGATAAAATTGAAGCTAATTTTGAGAAGATTCTTTTTCCGTTTTTAGAAAAGAATAACTTGACAATTGAGGATGTTCAGCATTTGATTTTTCACCCTGGAGGGAAGAAGATTGTGAAAATTACAGAGGAGTTGTTTGGAAAATTAGGGAAAGATTTGAGCGA
>JBLHWU010000313.1:0-6000 GCA_047629355.1 Saprospiraceae bacterium
ACTGGCGTCCGGTGTCGGGGGTAACTAATAGTTTATCCTCCCCCCGGGACTCCTGACTCCTGATCCCTCCTCAAAGATAAACATGCAGATTTTCTATTACATCATTTTCGGCATTTATGTGGCGGCGTTGATTTACATCACAGTTTATTGTTTGCTGCAATTTCATTTACTGATTCAGTATAAAACGCATTATGCCAAGCATCCAAATCCACCTGTATTACCAGAGAAAGCAGATGCTGACCTACCTTTTGTAACCATTCAATTGCCTATTTTTAACGAAATGTACGTCGTTGAGCGATTAATTGATACGGTGGTGAAATTTGATTATCCAAAAGACAAATTTGAAATACACATTTTGGATGATTCGACGGATGAAACGGTGCAAATTACTGCGGCAAAAGTCGAAGAATACAAAGCAAAAGGTTTTCTAATTGAGCAGATTAAACGGACGGACAGAACGGGTTACAAAGCGGGGGCACTAAAGGAAGCAACCAAGAAAGCGAAAGGAGATTTTATCGCAATTTTTGATGCAGATTTTTTACCGAAGAAAGATTTTTTACGCGCCACAATTCCCCATTTCGATAATCCGAAAATTGGCGTGGTGCAAACTCGCTGGGAACATATCAATCGAGATTATTCGTTAATTACTCGCTTGCAGGCGCTACAGTTAAATGTGCATTTTACCGTTGAGCAACAAGGACGCAAAGCAGGAAATTATTTACTGCAATTCAATGGTACAGCCGGCGTTTGGCGACGCGAGACAATTGCAAGTGCAGGCGGTTGGGAAGCCGATACCTTGACGGAAGATTTGGACTTGAGTATCCGTGCGCAATTAAAGGGTTGGGAGATTGTTTATTTGGAAAAATTCGGATCCCCTGCCGAGTTACCCGCGGAAATGAATGGCTTGAAATCGCAACAATTTCGCTGGATGAAAGGCGGTGCAGAAACAGCTAAAAAAATGCTGCCAACGGTTTGGAATTCCAAATTACGCTTTGGTCAAAAACTACATACTACGGCGCATTTATTGGGTAGTTCAGTCTTTATTTTCATTTTTTTAGTGGGCGTATTTAGCGTCCCGATACTCTTTATTATTGGCGAATTAGGCTTTGGAACTGACTTTTTAGGCATCTTCCTAATCAGTACTGTTGCAATTATGGCGATTTATTACACGGCAAATGTGCAAGCCGAAATTGACGACGAACCTTGGGGTAAAAAAGTAGTGAAATTCATATTTCTATTTCCTCTATTTTTAGCCTTATCCATGGGGTTGTCTTTGCACAATACGGTCGCCGTTTTTGAAGGCTATCGAGGAAAAAAATCACCCTTTGTACGTACGCCAAAATTTGCCATTAAAGGATTGAAGGATAGCTTTAAAAAACAAAATTATCGCGCTTCGAAGTTATCTTGGACAGCGATTTTTGAAGGCATTTTGTCCGTGTATTTTATTGCAGCGGTAGCGATTGGTTTAATCGAAGACAATACGATTTTTGTAGCATTTCATACGCTGTTGGCATTTGGATACGGGACGATTTTTTATTATACGATCAGGCATTTGAAAGGATAGTTTTGTCATTGCGCCCAAAGTGAAGAAATCTGCCATGACTACAATTGCAACAGGCGCAATTTAGAAAATTGCGTCACGTTACATTTCCAAAAAAAACAAAAATAGCTTAGTGGACTTTAATTTAAAAAATAGCATTTTAGCCTCAATTTTAATATTCCTAACTATCTACTTAGGCTATTTCACCCAACAAGCTGACTTCTTAAGAATCATCGGTTGCTACCTCCCATTTTTTGCCATCTACGCCTATATTTTAAAAAAGATAGATACCAAAAACACCATTTATTTTTTTGTAGCAACAGGCATTTTTCTACGTCTTGTATTGCTTTTTTCCTATCCAAATTTATCCGACGACCTCTACCGTTTTATTTGGGATGGACGCTTATTAATCAATGGTTTTAATCCATTTGACCATTTACCCACGCATTATATTGATAATAAAATTGCAGTTGAAGGGATTACACCTGAGTTATTTGCTAAACTCAATTCTCCCGAATATTTCACTATTTATCCCCCAATTGCGCAGTTGACTTTTGCAACAGCAGTAGGGCTATTTCCAAACAGCATTTGGGGAAGTGCCTTGGTGATGAAACTATTTTTATTCTTATTTGAAACAGGCTCTATACTATTGATAATCAAATTATTACAAAAATTAAAATTGCCTTTAAAAAACGTTTTAATCTATGCTTTAAACCCATTAATTATCATTGAAATTTGTGGGAATTTGCATTTTGAAGGGGCAATGATATTCTTTTTGCTATTGGCAGTTTGGCTACTTTTCTTAGCTGATATAAAATGGTCTAAAGTAAGCGTTACTTTCAAAAGTAACGCTTACTTTATGTCATCCGCAATAGTTTTTGCTTTATCAATAGCTTCCAAATTGTTGCCACTCATTTTCTTACCATTTTTTATCAAAAGATTAGGCTGGAAAAAAAGCATTCAATATTTCACCATTATCGGAATCACTTTAGCAATTCTATTTCTTCCATTAATCAACGGTGTTTTTATCAAAAACTTTGGCAACAGCCTCAATCTTTATTTCCAAAAATTTGAATTCAACGCCAGTATATATTACTTCGCTCGCTGGATAGGCTTTCAGACCACTGGATGGAATATGATTGCGGTGATTGGACCAGCATTGGCTATTTGTACGCCGATTTCTATATTTTTGATGGTAGGAAGAGAAAAAATTGAGCGAAGCCCCCCAGCCCCTAAAGGGGAGCAAATCCAAGTTAATAATCAAGAATCTTATCATTTATCAGGGTCAAACTCCCCTTTAGAGGCTAGAGGGCAACACGCCACAAACTCCCTAAACATCTGGCGCACCCTTCTCCCAAAGCTCCTCTTTGCCATCTGCATTTACTTATTTTTTACCACTACCGTTCATCCTTGGTATGTCGCACTGCCATTGGTTTTATGCTGCTTTACCCGCTTCCGATTTCCTGTGATATGGTCTGGATTCATCGTTTTAACATATATCAATTACAGTTACCCAATTTACCAAGAAAACCTTTGGATAGTCGGACTGGAATATGTCACTCTTGGATTATTTTTGACATATGAATTGAAATTAACCAATAAATTCCCGCAAGTCCGCTATCTTCGCGGTAGAATTGGCTAAATACTGTTTTTCGATGCCCTTAAATATTCCAAATTTGGACTAAAGACTTTCTATGATTATTCGGACTGACATTTATAAAGACCTCTGTGCTGCTAAGGCAAAAGGGGAAAAGAAATTTGTATTGCTGATTGACCCAGATGAAGAGAAATTGGGCAATTTGGAACGCGTACTTGACCTTTCCATGCAAGCGGGAGTTGACTATTTTTTTGTAGGTGGTAGTTTGATTGTAGAGGACCGCATGGAGTTTGTCCTTCGTAAAATTAAGGCTTTGTCTTCCATTCCAACCGTTCTTTTTCCAAGTAGTCCCTTGCAGGTGAATGATAAAGCAGATGCGATTTTGTTTTTATCCCTTATTTCTGGTCGCAATTCTGAGTTTTTAATTGGTAATCACGTTATTTCTGCACCGTATTTAAAAAAGAGTTCCCTCGAAATTTTATCGACAGGCTATATGTTAGTTGATGGTGGAAAACCAACAACGGCTTCTTATATGAGCAATACCTCGCCGATTCCTTATGAAAAAGATGAAATTGCGATGTGTACCGCGATGGCAGGCGAAATGTTGGGTTTAAAATTGATGTATTTGGATGGTGGAAGTGGTGCAAAAAATCCCGTGAGTACTTCTATGATTAAAAGCGTGAGTCAAGCAATTAATGCGCCTTTAATTGTGGGTGGAGGGATTCGAACGCCTGAAAAAGCATTGGCTAATGTAGAAGCTGGCGCAGATGTCGTGGTGGTGGGTAATGCAATTGAAAAGAATCCAAAATTGATTTTTGAAATGGCAGAGGCAGTACATTCGCTGAATTTGGTTTAGAATTCATCACTAACCAATCCCTAAAAGTAGAGTTGATTAATTCTGAGGTCTATCGTTTTACTTCGACCTTAGAATTTTAGCCAAAAAATCACAAGTCTTGACTTTTTTGCTTCTTTTTCGTCAAGAGAAAAAGAAGAAGCAAGCTTAAAATAGAACCAATCAACTCTACCCTAAAAGGTAGGAATCCCCGTTCATGAGAAGGTTTACAATTAACTTGGATGCTCCACCGTGTGCAGTCAACCGTGAGCCGTCTTAATCCACCTCTCCTTTCAAAACCGCCTGAATTTCCTCTTTTTTTCGATATTTCCGCAACATTCCATCTATCCGCGTCGCCAGTATATAATGGTCATATGCCGAATTTTTTCCTTTTACATTAGACTCCATCGCCACCAAATAACTCGACCCATCTTTGTGCTCAACAATAGCGACTGAATTCATATAATTATAGCGAGTACCCGCATATTTTTTACGAAGCGTACCATCCAAGAAACTATACAAACTACCTGATTTAAAACAAACCGCCGCAGAATCCAAAACTTCCGCCTTCGCATACCGGACCCGACGGTCAGACATGTAAATCAACCGCTTCATCTCCAAACTGGATTCGTAGCTGACAATATCACCGCGTTCCAAGGCCAACATCCATTTCATTAACCCTTTTGGTGTCCCAATACTTCCACCCATCGGTGAGACAATCCCTGACGCACCACGCGTAAACATACTCCCCAACCGCCATTCATCGTGGGTAATACCAAGGTCACGCAACGGGTCATTGACGACTCGGTTAGCCACTCTTCCCAACGAGTCTCGCGGTATTTCTTCAAAAAATAAATCAACTTGTTCTTGTGTCAAACTAGGATAGTCTTCCCCAAATGTCCGCATCAACATTGCCTCCCGCCAGACGATACTTGCCGCACCATTATTACTAACTGAAGTCATGTGGTCTGCCCATTCATAAAGGGAAAAAACATCACTTTCAACTACTTTCCTTTTTTTGAATTCATACGTAATCGTATCAAAAAACGGAACAGTATGATCGTCATAGACGCCAAATCGTCCCGCCAAAACGTATTTATTTTTCAACAATTGCTTTTGCTTTTCAAAGGAATTTGGATAGACTTTTTCTAACGCTGTAAAAAGTGCCGTCAAGACGGCTAATTTTCCAACACTACCTGGTTGATAACCTATTTCTGCTCGGCGTTCAGCATAAACAGGTTCTTCCGCTGGCGTCAAATCCAAGACCGTTATGGAATAATTAGGATTCATCCGCTGCATCAAATCGTCTAATTCTGATTGTAAAACAGCGTCAGGTTCAGGAAGTGTAGTCAATTCTTTGCGCACCGGACGTCCGCACAAAAGCAGGTCAATATCGGCTAATCTGCGCGTCGAACCTGGGTTTAATTTACTCCGTCCATCTATCTCGCCTTTCATCATCAATTCCAATCGCAGCAAACGGCGAATACCCGTTGTCCAATAGCCGTCGATAGGATATGCAGTCATTTCTGGTAGAAAAAACAAGGAAATCATTGCCAACAGGCAGGTTATCTTTAAATTTATTTTCATCAAAAATTATATTTAGTATTAAAAACTAAACAGATTTTAAAAGTGGTCGATTTTTCATAAAAATGACCAAGTTTAACTCAGCATGAAGCAGTAAATGGTAACAAGAGGTTGCTAAAAAATTAAGAAGCGAGAAAATCGCAAGATTTTCGAGCTTCAAAAAATACAATGCGCGCTGCCTGCGGCAGCGCGAGTGGGGTTTTGAGGGATAAAAGCAGTTTTGCAAACCACTTTTATCCCTCAAACTCCCTTTAGGAACGCGAAATAAATAAAGTTACTTTCTCTATCACTGACCCGTTCAAATTTCTCTTCAGATTTAGAGTACATTAGTTGATAATAACTTACGCTCATTATTTGTTTATTTTTTTTTAAAAAAACCTATTTCAATGAAACCATTTTCCCATCCTCCACTTTCGGTGAAATAGACTCCAAATATACCGAACTCGT
>JBLHWU010000314.1:0-5948 GCA_047629355.1 Saprospiraceae bacterium
CATAAATTTGTAATTTTGTGTGCAAGATGCTCTTTTTTTCTAACATTACTTTGGTACGTTTGCCCTATTAGGGATTTGGGAAAAATTGTTCTTCCCTATTATTACAGTAATGGAATTGTATCAGTTTAGTCAAAATTTCTTCGGGTGCAGATGTCGGATTTCTTCAGAAATCCGACATCTATTTCAGTGTTCCCAAACACGACTGTGCAGGATGTAAATGAATTCAATCTTCTGAGAAAAAAATGGCTGCTAAATGATTAGTTTTTGTACTTTGATGCCGCGTCAGAGACGCTTTAGATGTCGAATTTCTCCAGAAATTCGACATCTACGGCAGGGCTTATGCGAAGGATAGAAACACTTTTGACAGCCGATATTTTTTGTTTAAGGAATTTAAAGAATCCTTTAATAGTCCCTTTATTGAATGATTTTTTTCTCTTAAACGGAAAATAGCTGGGTCTAAAAGTGTCGATTATTTTGGGTCACTTATCTTAGGAGCGGTGAGTCCACTCCGAAAAGTACATTTTTAGAAAATTTGATATTGCTTGATTTAAATTGAAATGTGTAAAAAAATGTGTAAAAAAGATGTGTAAAAACATTTTATGCATTTTGAAAATAACCAAATATTACCAAAAATAAGGGCAAAAGAGATAGCTAAAAATGTGAATTTATTCTTTCGTCATTCCTAAAGTCTTTTACGTCAAAAACGCACAGGACATTTTCCTTCAAAAACTTCACCACTCAAAAAAATAAAAAACCGCTAAAAATTCAAGACCTTACCAGCACAAAATTAGTACACATGAAATTACAAGCCAACATCATCGATATTCTCGCAAAGACCATTTTTTACGGAGAAATAGAAGTCCTTGACGGAAAAATAGTTGCGATAATAAAATTAACAGACGAACCAAAAGCAGGTGAAACTTACGCTCTTCCTGGCTTTGTGGATGCCCATGTCCATATTGAAAGTTCGATGCTGATTCCTTCTGAATTTGCGCGCCTATCCGTCGTTCACGGAACGGTGGCGACGGTATCCGACCCGCATGAAATTGCGAATGTGCTGGGCATTGCAGGTGTGAAGTACATGATTGAAAACGGAAAGAAAACGCCGTTTAAATTCAACTTTGGTGCGCCGAGTTGTGTGCCTGCAACCAGTTTCGAAAGCGCAGGTGCAGTCATTGATGCGGCAGGGGTGCGAGAACTCTTAGAGATGCCCGAAATCAAATACCTTGCGGAAATGATGAACTACCCAGGCGTTATTTTCGACGACAAGGACGTGCATGCAAAATTGCAAGTTGCTAAAGAGCTGGGCAAACCGATTGATGGACATGCACCGGGCGTGCGCGGTGCCGATATTGAAAAATACATTGCAGCGGGTATTTCGACTGACCACGAGAGCTTTACCCGAGAGGAGGCTTTGGAGAAATTGAAATTGGGAATGAAAATACTAATTCGAGAGGGTAGTGCGGCGAAGAATTTTGAAGCCTTGATTGACTTGCTGCCGGAATGGTCTGATGACTTGATGTTTTGCTCCGACGACAAACATCCAGACGATTTGATAGAGGGACATATCAATCAATTGGCGGCGCGCGCCTTGACGAAAGGGAATAATTTATTTGATGTTTTGAAGGTTGCCTGTATCAATCCCGTGGAGCATTACGGATTGGATGTTGGTTTGTTGCGGGAGGGCGATGCCGCTGATTTTATTTTGACGGACGATATTGAGCATTTTAAAATAAAAGCCACTTATATCAACGGTGAATTGGTCGCTGAAAACGGTGAGACTAAAATCAAAAAAGTCCCCGCCACCGAACCGAATAAATTCAACATTGGTTTGATGTCACACCAATTGTTTTCGATGCCCGCACCGAGCGATGCATTGCCGCAAAACATCCGAGTCATTAAAGCGATTGACGGTGAAATTGTAACCGATTTTTTTGAGGCAGAAGCCAAGATTTCAAATGGCAAAGCGGTCTCCAATATTGGAAAGGATATTTTAAAAATCACGGTGGTCAATCGCTATGAAAATGCGCCGCCTGCCTTGGCATTTATTAATGGTTTTAATTTGAAACAAGGCGCGATTGCTTCCTGCGTCGGGCATGATTCGCACAATATTATTGCCGTTGGAGTGGATGATGTTTCGCTGACCAAAGCGGTCAATTTGATTATCAAAAATCGAGGTGGCATCTCTGCGGTTTCGAACGATAAAGAAATGGTTTTGCCACTTCCCGTCGCTGGCATTATGACGACTGCCGACGGCTACGAAACGGCTACAAAATACGCGGCAATTGATGCTTTTGCTAAGGCGGCATTGGGTGCTACGCTGACTGCTCCGTTTATGACGCTTTCGTTTATGGCTTTGTTGGTGATTCCGAGTTTGAAATTGGGAGATAAGGGGTTGTTTGATGGGACGGGGTTTAAGTTTGTGGAGGTTTTTTTGGAGGGGGATTAAATGGTTTGTAACTACTCAGGTAACTCGGGTTTCTAATCCGAGTTACCTGAGTAGTTATAATGATTTTAAAATATTTACAGATAATCAAGAAAAAAATTAATGATTAAACGATATTTCGATTGCGTAGGGGCGTACCAATGTGTCGCAAAAGGGCATTGGGCGACCACAAGGGTACGCCCCTACGCAATTGATAATTATTAATTTTCAACCTGATTATCTATAAAACACCATAAACTAAAGTGGAAATGAGAAAGCTTAAAAAATCTAAATACAGAATAGATGAAACCAAGAATTGAATTATTGAAAGAAAAAAAATTGGTTGGTTATAATTTAAAAATGAGTTTGACTCAGAACAAAACAGGTCAGTTTTGGGTACAATTTGGACCTCAAATTAAAGAGATTACAAACAGCGTTTCAGAAGACAAGATTTCATTACAAATCTATCCTCCTCTATATCATCATCAATTTGACCTTCAAAAGGAATTCGAAAAATGGGCAACTGTTGAAGTTAAGGATTTTGCTAAGATTCCTAATGGGATGAAATCTTTCATTTTAAAAGAAGGACTTTATGCCGTTTTCTATTATCGAGGTTTAAGTGCTGATAACGCTATTTACCAATATGTTTTTGGCGAATGGCTACCAAATTCACCGTATCAAATGGATGACAGACCCCATTTTGAAGTTTTAGGAGAAAAGTATAAGAACAATGACCCAAATTCAGAAGAAGAAATTTGGATTCCAGTAAAAGAAAGAAATATAAAGTCAGCCTCGCTGTAACGGTACTACGCTTTCCTAAACCAATATCCTATGTCTAAAAAAACGCTTCTTATTCCTGATGAGATCAATCAGAAAAAATTAACAGACCAGATCCAACTACTCCAACAAGAGTTGGAAGAAATTGAAAAAGAAACGCATGCTTTTAGGACTTTATTGGGTGCTCATGTCAGTGATTTAATTGTGGAAGAGCAGGAGTTATTTGTTTTGTATAAACAAATAAAAAAGGCAAAAAAAGCAAAGCGATTAGCGCAAAAAAAGCGAGGTAAAAATTATAAAGAACCGAAGGGACTGCAAATTATTGCTAAGCAGAAAAAAAGGGTTATTCCCGCCGGGGAACAAAAGGAGCGAAAAAGATTGTATCGGGAAGCGATGTTGCAGGTGCATCCAGATAAATTTTCGATGAGTGAAAAAGAAACGGATATTGCTACGGAGGTGACGAGCCGACTCATCGAAATTTATAAGACGAGAAGTCTGGAGACCTTAAAAGCGTATCATGCTCATATTTTTAAGGGAAATACGCGAATTGTTCTAAATGATGCCGCTGCTAAAATAAAGGTTTTTGCTAAAGATAATTATTTGCAACAAGAAAAGGAACGAATAGAAAAGGCTATTGATTTGGCTAAAAATGAGGAGCTTTACAAAGTCATTACGGAGTATAAAAATCCATTGACTTTTGTGGAGGAATTAAAGGCGTATTATGAAGGTCGAATTGTTCTATTGAAGAAAAGAACACGGAAAGGGCTTTGAAATAGTGATAAACGATGAATGATGAACGATGAATTTACAATAAGATAGCTGGCAATTCTTATGAGGTTGTAAAATATTGACAATCAGGTAGTCGTAATATATTTAGAAGGCCTATAGTGTAAGTTATTTACATTTACTAAACTTTGAAAGTTTAGTAAATGTCTTTCCAGACCCATTTTCGCCCTCAAATTTTCTTTGCTTTGCACATTGAAATACATTAAAATGAAAACTAAATCAAGGATAGCTTCCATCTTAAAAGCGAACAGTTTGGACGCTTCAATTACGGGTTTACCAACGTTTAATTTATCAGCATTAAACGTAGTAACGGAGCTGGAATTTCAATTGCCAACCAATTTAAGATTGGGTCATTTGGCAGAAAAAATTGTTGCTGAATTAATTAAATCCTCTACCAATTACAACGTGCGTTATGAGAATGTTCAGGTAATGGAAGATAAGAGAACGATAGGGGAGATTGATTTTATTATTGAAAATATAAGTACAAAACAGCTAATCCATGTGGAACTAGCCTATAAGTTTTATCTATTTGACCCAAGCATTTCTTCGGAACCCATAAACAACTGGATTGGTCCGAATAGAAATGATTCTTTGCAACAGAAATTAGAGAAATTAAAAAGCAAGCAATTTCCTTTACTTTATCATAACGGTGCTCAATCCATGTTTGACAATATAGAACTTGAGGAAGTTTCTCAGGCGCTCTGTTTATTAGTTTCCTTGTTTATTCCTTATCAATACAAAGGAAGTTTAAGCCCGATTTATGAAAAAGCGATAAAAGGGTATTATTTGAATTTTGAGACCTTCTTAAGCTTTAATCATTCCGAAAAATCCTATTGTATACCGCCAAAAAAGGAATGGGGAATGGACCCCGCTGAAAACGAAGTTTGGACAGATTTTGAGGGTGTAAAAAAATACCTTAACACGAGTATTGAAGAGCAACAAGCCCCATTGTGTTGGCAAAAATATGGAGCTGCTTATTTGGCTTTTTTTATTGTTTGGTGGTAGGTTTATTTCATCTTCTTTAAAGGTTCTCCCGTGTGTATTGTAAATATAGGATTAACTTGATTATTGCGCCTGCACGTCGTTAAAAATACTTTTTTGCTATTGCTCTTTTTGCTATTAGCAGAAGCCAGCGCAGATAGCTAAGGAATACGAAATAAATAAAGTTAGCTTCTTGAGAGAGCCGTTTTGTTCTTCCTTTTTGCTTTAAAAGTGCGATTTATGTTGATATAATGAGCATTTTTAAAGTAAAAAATGAGGACAAAATATCTTGTCAAGAATCTGCATTTATTTAATTCGCTTTCCTTAGGAAACATTAGCGGGGGGGATTGCTATTAAGTAGGTGACCCCAAATAATCGATACTTCTAGACAGGGCTATATTTCCGTTTAAGAAACTTGAAAAATCATTCAATAAAGGGATTATTAAAGGATTTTTTAAATTTCTTAAACAAAAAATATCGGCTGTCAAAAGTGTCGATTATTTAAGGTCACCTAATTATTGGAGCGAGAAAATTCACAATTTTCTCGCTCCTAAAATATCAAAACAAATAGGGCAATCGACTAAGTAGATTACCAGATCTGTTCTTAATTATCTAAGATTTTTTTGCAATTGCAATTGCTTATTCAAAACAATTTTGACCGTTTGTGGTCTTCCTTCTGAAAAAACCGTTATCCAATAAATACCATTTATTAATTTGGTAGTGTAACAAATGTGCACCACCATTTATTGAAAAAGTGATTTATTACCGTGTAAACGAAGGTTATTTTAAGTTTGAGCAGCGAGAAAATCGTAAGATTTTCGAACTTCAAAAAACACCGTGCGCGTTGCCTACGGCACATTTCGAGCATTCAAAAAAAAATACATACAAAGTTCATTGACAATCAGGAATTAGAGCTAAGATTTTGAAAATCAAAAGGCTGTTTAGATATTTGTGAAGAGTATCAAATCTTCTATCTAAA
>JBLHWU010000315.1:0-5907 GCA_047629355.1 Saprospiraceae bacterium
GGCTTGAGGGAGAAAAATGGTTTTAAAACCATTTTTCTCCCTCAAACTCCCTTTGTTTTTGCACCAGATTTAAGAGTCTTAAAGTAGAATTAGGAACGCGAAATAAAAAAATGTAAATTATGCAAAAAGAAATTCAAAATTTATTCAATAAAGAAGAGTGGATTGTTCTCAATATAAAAAATACGGCTCATCAAGTAAAACTCTATCTTGCTGAATTGCACCGCTTAACAGAGAAATATGACTTGACAGCATTTGCAGATAAAGCAAAATGGTATCAACAAGTATTTGAATATTATCGGGATGATTTGATTCCTGCGATTCAAGAAGCCGCAGAGATGGAAATGAAACACATTGCTGTTTTTGATAAAAACCCTGATACTGATTTTCATTCAGAGATTGAAATACAAATCCATCAACAGTTAACAAAACAATTTTTAAGTCGATTTGAACAACTTCATGCTGAATTCCACCAATTTACTTTGGAGGTAAAAAAGTAAATTATGGTATTTCGTCATTTGATGACGGGTATAGAAGTTGCAGACTGCGAGTTTGATAATACGTTATATCCCAAATTAATCAACAATCTATCTGCTACGCATTTCACCCCTATTGATATTGCTATCAAAGCAGCTCAATATCTAGTGGACGTACCTGGTGTAAAAGTATTAGACATTGGTTCGGGAGCAGGAAAATTCTGTATGATTGGTGCTGCTCGTACAGAGGGGCATTTTACAGGAATTGAACAACGATTGGGATTGCACCAATTGGCCAAACAGATTTCAAAAAAGTGTAGCTTAACAAACATCGAATTTATTCATGCCAATATTACGGCGGTAGATTTTAGTCAATATCAAGCATTCTATTTTTACAATTCCTTCTTTGAAAACATTGCACCGATAGATAAAATAGATAATACCATTGTATTAAAAAGAGAGTTATACCAAACCTATACCACTTATGTTAAATGTCAATTGAAGTCAATGCCAATTGGAACGAGATTGGTTACTTACTTTAGCTCTTATGATGAAGTACCTGAAAGTTATAAGATGGTGAGTAGAATCAAATTAGAGAAGCTAACTTTGTGGGAAAAAAAGCATGATTAAAATGATAGAATTAACTCAAGTTTATTGCGAAAATATTTTAACGGTCTCAAAATGCTGTGATCTTTTTTTTATCGAAAATTACTACTCCGGCGAGAATGGGAGTTAGAGTTTAACAAATTTTCTACGGATTTAGAATGGCATTGACTAAATTTAAATTTTCTTCAGCGGCATCGATTCTTTACCTTCTATGGTAAAAGGGTATTGATGAAAGGGGAAATTCAAAATCTAATACATTTATATGAATCTCCCATATAACTTATCTTTTAAAGCATTTTCGCTCATAGCTACCAGAATGTTAAATAGTATATGTGTTGTTAAAAAAAAGGATGTGTAATTTACTTATTCTTAAAATTTAAAACTATGAATACCAAAAAAATCAAAATGTCCCCCAAAAGAAATTTTACTCCCGCAACGCCTCCGTCACTCCCTCTCCAATTAAATTAAAAACTGTCACCGTCAAAAAAATCATAAACCCGGGAAATACCGCCAACCACCAAGCCTTAATACTATCCTGACTTCGCGCATCCGTCAACATACTGCCCCAAGTAATTTCATCCGAAGCTGCCCCAAGTCCTAAAAATGACAAACTGGCTTCCAATAAAATCGCCCCTGCAATACCAAAAGCAACGGTAATCAGAATCGGCGTAACCGCATTGGGCAAGGCATGCCGCAACATCAACCGCAGATTGCCATAGCCGAGCGCACGACCCGCTTCCATATATTCTAAATTTCGAATCCGAAGCATCTCCGCACGAGTAAATCTTGCAATGCCTGTCCAACTCAAAAAGCCAATAATCAGCATGACATAAAAGATAGATTTGTCTTGAATAATGGCGACTAAAGAAAGGAGCAAAAGTAGCCCTGGAATGGAAGTTAAAACTTCAACAGAGCGCATCACTAATAAGTCAATTGGGAAGTTTACTTTTTTACCTAAGAAGGGAACGCGTTTTAAAAGAGACGCTAATAAGTTGAAAATCAGAAGGACAAATGAAAATATTAAAATACTTTTTGTCAATTCAAAAAAGAAACCACCATCTTTTCCAGCTGTGCGCAGTTGGTAAGTCCTTGCGGAAAACGCGAAGAAGATACCAAAGAAAAACCCAATGATATTAAGTAGAATTCGAATGCGCGTAATCTTCAATTTATCATCACCATAATACCCAGCTAAGCTACCCAAAAGTACCCCAATCAACACCGCAATTGACATGGCAATCAAGCCCACCAATAGCGCATATCTAACACCAATAATCAAACCCGCCGTCATATCTTTACCCGTCAAACTCGTGCCTAACCAATGCCGCCAACGCAGAGATTTGACCTTTTGTTCGCCAAAGGGATTCAGCCGACTCGCATACAAATCAGTCTTGCTCGCACTATAGGGAATCAATGGAAAAATTGCGGATTCGTATTCGATTTCCGCCCAATCTTGGTTCAGAAATGGAGAACTTGGTTTAACTAATTTTAAATCTTCCAGGTAGGAATGAAAAATAGGAAAGTAAGTTTCGCCTTCAAATTGGCAATATAATGGGCGCTCATTGGCGATAAAATCGGCAAAGACCGCAATAAAAATCAACAAATATAAAATCCGCAACGACCACTTCGCTAACCGATTTTTGCGGAAGCGTTGCCAAAATTGCTTGTTCCAAGAATCTGGCAGCGATTGCTGTTCGGCTTGTTTCAGCAGTTGTTTCGTTGATTTTTTTCCGAACATTGGAAACGGTAGATGGTAGACAGTGGACGGTGGATGGCAACGTCATACCCGTTTACCATCCACCGTCTGTCGTCAACCGTTAATTAAATGCCTTATCGACAATCTCTTTCTGTTGCTGGTCATGCACAGCTTTAAAACCAGTCGCCGGCGAAGCACTTGCTTTACGCGAAATCAAGTTGAATTCTCGCTCGGTATAATTCGTTTTGATGTGCTGCCATGCGCCCATATTCATCGGCTCTTCTTGCACCCAACACGCCTCGGCATTGCTGTATCGATTGAAAATTGCTTCCAGTTGTTTTTGTGGCAACGGATACAATTGTTCTACTCGAACGATAGCGACATCCTCTCGTTTTTCATCGCGTTTTCGAGCTGCCAAATCGTAATAGATTTTACCCGTACAGAACAACACACGCGTCACTTTCTTATTACTACGCTGACCAACTGTCGCATCATCCAAGACTTCTTGAAATCTCGTACCTGTTTCAAATTCTGCATATTCAGAAACCACTTCTGCATGTCGCAGCAACGATTTCGGCGTCATTACTATCAATGGTTTTCGGAAAGGTCGTGCCAATTGACGACGCATCAAGTGAAAGAAATTCGCAGGCGTCGTACAGTTGGCAACTGTCATATTGTTCTGTGCACAAGACTGTAAAAATCGCTCAACTCGTCCACTGGAGTGTTCTGGACCTTGACCTGCGTAACCGTGAGGCAACAACAAAACCAAGCCATTCATTCGACTCCATTTACTTTCTGCGGCAGTGATATATTGGTCAACAATGGTTTGTGCGCCATTGTAAAAATCACCAAATTGACCTTCCCAAATCACTAAATTATCGGGAGAAGCCATCGCATAACCATATTCAAAACCCATTACCGCAAACTCTGACAATAAGGAATTAAAAATTCTAAATTGTCCTTGCTTTTCAGCAATGCTATCCAAACGATTGTAGACTTTTGTCGTACCATCATCAGTCAAAACAGCATGTCGGTGCGAGAAAGTACCTCGCCGTACATCTTGCCCTGTCATTCGTACATCATGCCCTTCTAACAACAAGCTACCATACGCCATCAATTCCGCCATTGCCCAATCTAATTGATTGACATCCAACAACTTTTGCTTACCTTTTAATACTCGTTTGATTTTGGAAACGATGTTAAAATCAGATGGTAATTTCATCAAATGGTCAACGATTTGCTTGCGAGTAGCGGCATCAATTCCTGTTTCTGGTGAAGTATCAAAGTCTTTATCCGTCGTTTCCTTGCGCAACGCTCGCCAAGCCTCTTCAGGTTGTTGGTACTTATATTCTGGTGCATTATTTTTAACATCATCCAGTTGATTTTGGAGAATGTTCCAAAAGTCCTGCTCGATTTTTTCTAATTCTTCTTTGGTGAAATCCCCTCTTTTTAACAATTGTTCACCATAAATCTCGCGAACATCTGGATGATTCTTAATCGTGGTGTACATCTCCGGTTGCGTAAAATTCGGGTCATCCCCTTCATTATGCCCATGTCGTCGGAAACAAACCATGTCGATAAATACGTCATTATTGAATTTTTGACGGTATTCCATCGCCATTTCTACTGCAAAAATAACCGCTTCTGGGTCATCTCCATTTACATGAAAAACAGGTGCTTGAACAACTGCCGCTGCGGCTGTACAATACGTTGAAGAGCGAGCATCATAAAAATCGGTGGTAAACCCAATTTGATTGTTAATCACAAAATGAATCGTTCCACCCGTTTTGTAAGCGGGCAATTTACTCATTTGTACCGTTTCAAAAACAACGCCTTGACCGGCAACCGCTGCGTCTCCATGAATCAGAATTGGCAAAATTTTATCGTAATCATTGCCGTATAGCATATCCGCTTTCGCCCGTGCAAAACCTTCAACCACTGGTCCAACACTTTCTAAATGCGAAGGATTCGGCGCCAATTTTAAATGCACTTTCTTACCGCCCGTCGTCTCTACAATTGAAGAATAGCCCAAGTGATATTTAACATCACCATCACCCATTTTTGATTCAGGCACTGCATTTCCTTCAAACTCTGAAAAAATTTGCTCGTAAGATTTTTGCATGATATTCGCCAACACATTCAAACGACCACGGTGCGCCATTCCAATCACAACTTCTTCCAAACCATGTTCTCCACCCAAATTGATAATCGCATCCAATGCTGGAATTGCCGAATCTCCACCTTCCAAAGAAAAGCGTTTTTGACCGACATACTTGGTGTGCAAAAACTTCTCAAAACCAACTGCACCATTCAATTTTTCTAAAATTCGGTGCTTCTTTTCCAATGACAATTTATATTGTTCTTCTGGGTCGTGATTTTCGATTTTTTCTCGAATCCAACGTCGTCGCTCCCGACTTTCAATATAATTGTATTCAAAACCAATCGAGCCACAATACACTTTTTCCAAACGGTCCATGATCTGGCGCAAAGTTGCATCTTTCAAACCTCGAATCTCATTACCTGCTTTAAAAACAGTATCCATATCCGCGTCACTCAACCCAAAATCTGTTAAATCCAAATTGGGTGCACGGTTGCGCCGTTCTCGAATCGGGTTGGTTTTTGACCGTAAGTGTCCACGATTTCGGAAAGCTCGAATGATGGATAGTACGCTGAATTCCTTGATGTTGGTATCATTGAAATCACCACTTTTGTCCGTATTTGAAGACATCGCCGCTTCCGAATTGCCGTTTTCGGAAAATTCAAAACCTTTAAAAAATGTTCTCCAGCCTTCCTCTACAGAATTTGGGTCTTGCTTATATTGGTCATACAAGGTGGCAATAAAACTGGGGTGCGCATTAGAAATAAATGAGAAATCTGTCATTTTTATGGTGTATTGGTTTATTGATAAATTAGTATTATGGTTTACATTTGTTTAAGATGAAAACTTGTTTTACTAAATGACCAATTCAATATTTTATATTGCAAAAATTGCCGTCAGTATCTAAGATTCCGACGGCAATTTTTCTGATTTTTTTGCTAAAAACGCAAATATCGGGTAAATATGGTATGTAGCTACGTAAAACACGATAAATTTAGCGACTTTTTTCAAAAAAAAATGAGACTAATTGAGTTTTT
>JBLHWU010000316.1:0-5860 GCA_047629355.1 Saprospiraceae bacterium
TCCTTCTTTCAAGTAAAAACTGAGAAAAATTATCCACTGTCTAACTTGTCGGACTTATTATTTTATCGTTACCTAAGTAACGCGGGAGTAATTAATTATTTAAAATATAAATTTCCCTTTTTATAATTTCCTATAAACAGGTAGTACATAGCTATTTTTTTTTCAAAAAGCTATATGAAAGTGCTATGATTGCTCTGTGGTAAAAGTTAGAATTTATTTCAATTATCTCTAATAGAAATTACTTTTTAAAAATCAACCGCCACCCATTCAATCCCATCCAAAGAACCATCAATCCAAACGAAATATCCCCAAACCGCGTAAATCCTCGCATCGTATGAAGGTTAATACCTAAAAATTGATACATCAAAAAATCCGTGACAATGTAACCGCTATTTATCCAAAATAGCACCAATAACACTTTAAGCATTCGTTTCAAAAACAGAATATCTGCTCGCACTTTTTCCTCCTTTGCATTCCTTAATCCTGCTTCTTTATAACGCACATACCGATACGCTGAATATAAATAAGCATAGAAAGTCCCGATGTACAAAACCATCTCCATTGCCCCGTAAAATGGCGAGAAGAAATTACGTCCCAAACTATCCCGATATTCAATCGAACTATTGAAAAGAACAAGGAAGTAAACCAATTGTCCAAAGGGTAAAATAGCGTGTTTTAAGTCCGACCAAACAAGTTGATATTTTGGGTATAGTCGCATTTTGATAGCAAAAAACAAAAATGGACCAAACCATAAAGTATAATAAACGGGTAAAAATAGCCACTTCGGTTGCTCGATATAGACATCTAATAAAATGCAAAAATGATGCAGGCAAGTCACGCCCATTAATATCAATAAAAAACCAAAAAATAGATTAGCAATCGTTCGATTCCCCCAGCGAAATAAGAAAATAAATCCAGCTGTCACGGAGAGTGTCAAACTGATGGACAGTAAGATAAAAGAAAATTTTCCAGCGATGCCGAGTGTTTCTAACATATTTTTTTGGCGTAGTTTTTATTCAATACTTTTCATAAATCTCCTCTAAAATTCGCTGCATTTCTACCTTTAACGGCTTAGAACTTCCTTTATAATTATTGTGCATAAAGCTAAAAACCAGCGTCTTTCCACTTCTCGTTTTGACATAACCACTCAAACAATGTTTACCTGTCAATGTTCCCGTTTTCGCAAAAATATACGGTTCCTTTTTACCAGCATACCAATTTTCGACCGTTCCTGATGTTCCACCTGCTGGGAAAATACGGAAAATTTGCTCTTCTGGTAATTCTTGATGAATCTTTTCCAATAATCGCGCAATCGTGCGCGGCGTAAACATATTGTATCTCGACAAGCCCGATCCGTCTCGCCACAGCAATTCATCGGGCATATCTTGAAAAATACTGTCTTTAGCAAAGGCAATTATTTTTTTAGAATTGAGGACGCCGAGTTGTTTGTCGGCGCACATTAATAGCAATTGTTCCGCGAGAAAATTATCGCTGTCAACCATCATTTTTTGATATACGGGAAAAATTTCTGAGCCGTATAGCACTTTACTTTCTCCCAATCTAGATACAGAACTTGGTGTAATAGCGATGGTTTTATTGAGCGTATCACTCAATAAATTAAGATTCAAAGGAGAAGAAGTAAGGTATGGGATTTCTTTGTAAAATGGCTTACCAGCTACTGCTGCCTCATTGTAGGAAAAATTATTTTCTCTTTCTTTTCGATTGATTCGAGGACGGTCATTTCGCATTTCCTTTACTTCTTGCGCTTTATTTTTAAAGTAAGTAGGAACAATTTTTAAATCATTTCCTAAAGTATCTCGTTCAAAAGTAACGACGTTTCCATAAAGTGGTAACGCAGACTTCTCTGGTTGAAAATAGTACGGATAATCGTCCCATGCCCATCCAGTACCAAAGCGTTCCTCTTCAAAATTATCAGAATTGTAAAGTAATCTCTTATTTGTATTCTTAAGAAAATCAAGCGTTGGATTTTTTACATTTAGCGTCGGATGCAACAATGTTGGGTTGCCTGTTCCTTGAAAAATAAGCACATCATCCAATTCTTGATACCGTAAAACTGCTGGTTTTTCCTCCAAAATCTGCAAACAAGTATATAGGGTAAAAATCTTCGTATTCGACGCGGGCGTAAAATATTTATCGGATTGATATTCGTAAATAAATCTCCCGGTTTCTGGATTTAATAGCGCAAAACCAGTGAATGATTTTCTAAAAATGAGGGAATTTTCGATTTGATTGGGAAGTGCGCGTTCGAGTTTTTTAGTTGGGAAACAACTTAAGCTAGTGAGCAAAAATAGGAGTAATAGGGATTTTATAAATTTCATACCCAAAGATAAAATTATTTCTGGCTATAAATAAAAAATCCAATCTCTCGCCTCCCCTTCCTTCTTTTTCCACTACTTTTGCTTTTCCAAAAACATAAGCATCCTTGTCGATGTTTAGAAAATGAAAAAGTGGGGAACAATTGTTGTTAAAACACATTTTCCGCCGCGCCTAAAGGCACAGCGAGAGTGAATTTCAAGGGAAAAGATTGGCTTTAAAACCAATTATCTCCCTTAAAATCCTCATAAGGAACGCGGAATAAATAAATGCAGATTCTTGGGAGTGAGGTTTTGTTCTCCCTTTTTGCTTTAAAAGTGCGATTTATGTTGATAAAATGAGCATTTTTAAAGTGAAAAATGAGGACAAAATATCCTGTCAAGAAGCTGCATTTATTTAATTCGCGTTCCTAAGAGTCAAAATAAGCTTATTTCCCAGAAATCGAATCAATCGAGGTCATCAAGAAAATCGAATCAATCCAATGCCTGAAGCTTCTAATAAAATGGACGTCCAACTCTTACGCCGCGTGTTGCAATTGGCGAAGCCGTTTAAAAAAATGTTTGCACTTGCAGCCATCTTAGCGACTTTATTGGCCCCCGTTTCCATTTTGCGACCGAAGTTGGTGCAAATCATGGTCGATGATTACATTTCAGTGAAAGATTTGTCGGGCTTGCTGAATATTGCGATGATTTTTGTCGGGGTGTTGGTTTTGGAAGCTATTCTACGATATGTATTTATTTATTCAACTAATTTATTGGGGCAGTTGGTCATTCGAGATTTGCGGGTTCGTGTATTCAACCATATTTCCAAACTAAAATTGACCTACTTCGACCGCACGCCTATCGGTACTTCGACCACTCGAACCATCAACGATATTGAGACGATTAATCAAATATTTTCGCAGGGCGCGATTACGATTGTCGCGGATGTTTTGACGGTATTTGCGGTATTGGCAGTGATGCTGATTACGAGTGTGAAGTTGACCTTGGTATGTTTGGTGACGATGCCGTTTTTGCTTTGGGCAACCTATATTTTTAAGGAGAAAGTAAAGACTGCTTATCAAAAAGTGCGAAATAAAATCTCGGAAATGAACGCCTTTTTACAGGAGCGAATTACGGGAATGCGCATTGTGCAAATCTTCAATGCGGAGCAGCAGGAAATGTCCAAATTCAAGAAAATCAATCGCGATTATACGCAAGCTAACTTGGATTCCATCTTCTATTATGCGGTCTTTTTTGCCGTCGTCGAAATCATTTCAGCGGCAGCTTTGGGACTAATGATTTGGTGGGGTGCATCGAGTGTTTTAGAAGGTAGCGTGTCCGTTGGGGCTTTGATTGCTTTTCCTATTTATTTGTCAATGTTGTTTCGACCGCTGCGGATGTTGGCGGATAAATTCAATCAATTGCAAATGGGGTTAGTAGCGTCCGAGCGCGTTTTTAAATTATTAGACCGCACTGATTTTATTGACAATAAAGGTACTTTATCGGCAGAAGAAATTCAAGGTAATATTGATTTTAAAAATATTTGGTTTGCTTATCTAGAAGATGACTATGTGTTGAAAGGTTTAAGTTTCTCTATTAAAAAAGGAGAAACATTGGCGATTGTCGGCGGTACGGGAAGTGGAAAATCGACGATTATCAATCTCCTCAATCGTTTTTATGAAATCAACAAAGGGCAGATTGACATTGATGGAAAAAGTATAAAAGACTACGAATTGTATAGCCTTCGCCGACAAATCGCGGTGGTTTTACAAGATGTTTTCCTATTTTCAGGAACAGTTTCAGAAAATATCAACCTCCGTGATGATAGCATTAGCCGTGCAGAAATTATCGAAGCAGCCAAGATGATTGGCGCACACGAATTTATCGAAAAGCTACCTGGCGGCTATGATTACGAAGTCATGGAACGGGGCGCAACGCTTTCGATGGGACAGCGACAATTGATTTCATTTGTCCGTGCTTTGGTCTTCAATCCACGCATCCTTGTACTCGATGAAGCGACTTCTTCGATTGACCCTGAAACAGAATCGGTTATTCAATATGCCATCGAAAAATTGATTGCCAAACGAACAAGCATCATTATTGCGCACCGGTTATCGACGATTAGACACGCTAATAATATTTTGGTTTTGTCAAAAGGGAAGATTCAAGAATTCGGCTCACACGAAGAGTTATTGGAAATTGAAAATGGGCATTATCGAGACTTGTATGAAATGCAATTTTTCCAAGCAGCGGAGTAATTAATTAAAAGTATAAAATTAAGAATGCCTGATAGCGATGAATCCAGTTTTAAAAACTACGTTGATTGTTCTTTTTATTTTCCTCCTCATTGGCTTGTTGGTGATTCATTTCTATGCGCCTTATGCGGTTATTAAACGTTCCCGAAATCCACCGAATCCTGAACTGACCCCCGCTAAATTTGGCTTGGCTTACGCAAAAATAATCATTCAAACCATCGATTCCTTACAATTGCACGGCTTTTATATTCCAAGTAATTTGGAGACGGTGCATGGAACGATAATTCTACTACACGGTATCGGAAGTTGCAAGGAAAACATGTTGCAGCTTGCTGCGAATCTTTCCAACGAAGGCTATAATACCGTTCCAATGGACTCTCGTGCGCACGGAGAAAGTGACGGTGATTACATTACTTTTGGCTATTTTGAAAAGTATGATGTCTCTGCAATTGTCGACTATTTAATTCAAGAAAAGAATGCTAAAAACATCGGTATTCGTGGGGCATCAATGGGCGGGGCAATTGCTTTGCAAGCCTTGGAACAGGATAAGCGATTGCAGTTTGGTATCATCGAATGCACCTTTGCTAATTTGTCGGATGTGGTCTTGGATTATCAAAAAATGTGGCTGGGATTAGAGTCCCGCTTCCTTTCTAATTATACGTTAAATCGAGCAGCAAAAATTGGAAAATTCATCGCGAAAGACGTCCGACCCGGTAAGTCTGCGAAGAATGTTCAACAACCCATTTTTTATGCACATGGAGATGCGGATGCAAATATTTCCGTGGAATATGGGAAGCTGATTTATCATAATTTGGCATCAAAAAAGAAGGAATTGGTGATTGTCGAAGGTGCGCGGCATGAGAATCTGATGGGGCATGGCGGAGAAGCGTATTGGGCGAAGTTGATAACGTTCCTTGAGGAATTAAGAATGAAAAATGAAAAATGCGCTTGACGATATTTTCACTACTCCATTAATACTGCTTATTGGACAACTACGAAGTAGTTGAATAGAAATAACCTCGGATGAAATCCGAGGTTATTTCTATTCAATCTATTCGAGATTATACAAGATTAAAAGTGACGTCAGCTTCGAGTTATTTATTTAAAACCATTAGTGTTGCGTTAAGAAAAAAAATGATGCAACTTGCTGTTATTGAGCAATAACAAAGGTTTTTCGATTTTTTGATTTCAATTGATTCTGAAATTTGGTTATTTCGCAAGAAACGATAGCCATGAATCAGGGAAAATTTGTTTTTAGTCAAATCGTTTCAACCATTTCTCCATATGAGT
>JBLHWU010000317.1:0-5838 GCA_047629355.1 Saprospiraceae bacterium
TATATGAATGAAATTGCTAAGAACGAAGATTTTCAAAAAGCACGAGACTTATCTGATAAATTTGCCAAATTGGAAGGTCGCCGTCCACGGATTATGGTCGCTAAATTAGGACAAGATGGACATGACCGAGGGGCGAAGGTAATTGCGACGAGCTTTGCGGATATTGGCTTTGATGTGGATGTTGGTCCCTTGTTTCAAACACCTGAAGAAGCGGCGCGACAAGCAGCGGAAAATGATGTGCATATTCTTGGTATTTCTTCATTGGCAGCTGGGCATAAAACGCTCGTTCCACAGACAATTGAAGCCTTGAATGCTTTGGGGCGCGAGGATATTATGGTGATCACGGGCGGCGTGATTCCGGAGAAGGATTATCAGTTTTTATTTGATGCGGGTGTGGTTGGCGTGTTTGGTCCTGGGACGGTGATTTCGACGGCGGCGAGTGAAATTTTGAGGGTGATGATTCAGGGGATGGAGTGATTTGTGAAAGAAAGAGGTCAGAAGTCAGACCGTTTTACGGTCAGAGGTCAGAGTAGATAATCATTTAAAATCACGAATCATCCGAACTCTAAATGTTCACAAAAAATGCTTAACTTTGATAAAAAACAAGTCAATGGTAGCGACTTCAAAAGTAATAAAAATACGAAAGGAAAAAAAACTTATGAAAAGATTTCATGGGAATCATTTCAACGAGAATACCTGACTCGGAAAGACAATTTCAAGTACGAATGGGTCAACGGTGAGATTGAAAAAACCTTGTGCTTTGAGCTAATTAATGCTCAATCTGATACCCAACCAAAAGAAATACAAACAGCTACCCATGAAAGCCAATTTTTTATTTTAGATAATCTCTTAGTAACGGTAAATATACAATCTTACAGCATAAAAAATAGCTTCTATTTCTTCATTTACAAGCTCCTCAAAGAGCTTAGAATAGTCGCCTCCTTCCGCTCCTGCTCAATCACAATCGGCGCAACGACTCTTGCTTCACAATTCTTTACGCCACACCGCTCGCAAGTCGTATGCACTTCTTTATACTTTAACTTGGGGTCACTTAAAAAATGGAAAATGCTTTTTAATTGAGGATTCACTAATAAACCAAGCGTAACACTAACGCCTCTATTGGCATTTTGAAAACCAGATTTTGCTAAGGATATACAGAGGTATTCCTTGTCGGTATTCCAATATTTAGAAATTTGAGCATCCGCAATAATTGGTGTTTCTGACTTTTTCCTTTTCACAAAAGGCAACTCTTTAATACTGGTAATCGAAACCCAGCGATTGCAATAATGCTCATTCAACTCATTATTATAAGGACTATGCAATTGCGAAAGGTGCAAATCCTTTTTCATTTTAAACGACTTTAAATGCTCATCACTGGTTAGGCGGATGAAAAATAAATCTTCTAATCCAAAATGATGCGGTAAAATATTGGTCAATCGCTGCATTAATGTCTCGGCACTGACATCATACTTCTTGAGCAAATTTAAAAACAACTTGGGCTGCCAAGTATTTTCTCTTGCCAATAATCGGATATCATTCGTTAAAGTTGCCGCATCCATCAATAAGGCTGCCGCAAAATGAGAGGCTTTGTAGTTGTTCAATAATATTTCAAAAGAATCAATTTCGGTAATCGTTGTTTCGTAAGGGCGTTCGTTCAATTCGAGGTATTGAAAACCCAATTCCCTGGCAATTAGAAAATTCTGTTGCGCTATTGACAAACCTTTTTGAATAAAAAGAACCTTTGCTTCGGGTTTATAATAAGAACGAATGTGGTTAATGACCTCGTTTTTGCTCAATTCTTGACGGTCAATGCGGATGCCATAAATTTCTAACAATTGGTCTTCTAAGAAATCAGTTGTAAAAGGGAGTTGTCCTTTAATAGAAAATTCTTTTTTAAAATTATCCACCGCTGCTTCTAAATCGGGAAAATGATTGTTGTGCATATCTTGATAGGACCGCAGCGCTTCTAAGTAAAACTGCTTTTCATTGACTTGATAATTTCGAGCAATTTTAAAAATAGTCGAAATAAAAGCATTGACCTTATCCGGTGTTTGCGTGAATAATTCCAGCAATTTTTCCAAACTAATCCCAAATTCCTCCAAAGGAAACAATCTAAAAAACTTGGAAGACAATAAATCTATAATCGGCTGTAGTTTTTTAGAAGCATTCGTCGCGACCATGTAATTATAGTCTACGCCCAAGGCTTCCGCCA
This sequence comes from Saprospiraceae bacterium, assembly GCA_047629355.1. Classification (GTDB taxonomy): domain Bacteria; phylum Bacteroidota; class Bacteroidia; order Chitinophagales; family Saprospiraceae; genus CAYUNA01. Next base: position 2,213 of record JBLHWU010000317.1, read on the forward strand.
AATTATTGATTTTAGCAGGTTTGGGATAACGCTTACCTTTTTCAATATCATTCAAATAGGAAGTCGATAAACCCGTTAATTTTCCTAATTCTTTGTAGGATAAACCTTTTTGTTGTCTCAAATGCCTCAATTTGAAACCAAATATTAGGCGGATTACTTTGTCGTTATTGAGCATTATTTTTTATATTAAAAATACCTTAGCAAAAAACTGCATTTATATTCTGAATTTTTAATTAAATAAAAATTAAGTATCGAAAAATCAACAATTGCAATTAATAATTTCCATCACTAAATTTTCTGCTGCAAATATAAGAATTTTCCCTTAAAACGGATAAAAATATATTTAGCGGAATTTCCGCTAAATGAATAATTTATATACCTTGCGGAATAATTAGTAACCTAATCACTAAATTAATAAATATGACGACTTCCGCAATTGCCACTTTTCCAACAGTCGAGGGCATTACTATCAAAGGGAATTTCAAAGAAGGATATGAAACGATTTTGACAACTGAAGCACTCGAATTTTTAAAAGGCTTACATCTTCGTTTCAATAATCGTAGAAAGGAACTACTGCAACACAGAATTGAGCGACAAACAGCTTTAGATAAGGGAATTATGCCCGATTTTTTGCCCTCCACCAAAGCTATCAGAGAAGAAAATTGGCAAGTAGCCCCTTTACCCGCTGACTTATTGGATAGGCGAGTAGAAATAACGGGACCGGTTGATAGAAAAATGGTCATTAATGCCTTGAATTCTGGCGCGAAAGTTTTCATGGCAGATTTTGAAGATAGCAATACGCCAAATTGGGACAATAACATTGGTGGGCAAATAAATATGAGAGATGCCATCAACCGCACGATAGATTTTACCAATCCTAAAAATGGAAAGTATTATCAATTAAATGAGCAAGTCGCTACGCTGTTGATTCGGCCAAGAGGATGGCATTTGGAAGAGAAATATATTACTTGTAACGGGGAGCAAATGAGTGGCGGTTTCGTAGATTTTGGACTCTATGTTTTTCACAATGCGAAGAATTTAATTGCCAACGGAAGTGGTCCTTATTTCTATTTACCAAAAATGGAAAGTCATTTGGAAGCTCGACTGTGGAATGAGGTGTTTGTGTATGCGCAAGACCAATTAGGCATTCCACAAAAGACGATAAAGGCAACGGTTTTAATTGAGACCATCTTAGCCAGTTTTGAATTGCACGAAATTTTGTTTGAATTAAAAGACCACTCCGCAGGCTTGAATTGTGGTCGTTGGGATTATATCTTTTCTTTTATTAAAAAGTTTAGAAACCTGCCCGGTTACACCATGCCTGACCGTGGAAAAATTGGTATGAATACGCACTTTATGAGTTCCTATTCTCAGTTGGTTATTAAAACCTGCCATAAACGAGGCGTACATGCAATGGGCGGAATGGCGGCACAAATTCCAATTAAAAACGACCCAGTTGCCAATCAAAAAGCGATGGATAAAGTTCGAAATGATAAGTTGACAGAAGTGAAAAATGGACACGATGGAACTTGGGTCGCGCATCCAGCATTGGTGCAAGTAGCTATGGATGTTTTTAATGAAAATATGCCTACTCCCAACCAAATTCATGTCAAAAGAGAAGACGTTCAAGTGACTGCAGCCGATTTGACTCAAGCACCAACTGGCACGATAACGGAAGCGGGTCTTCGCCAAAATATCAACGTCGGTATTCTATATATCGAAAGTTGGCTCAGAGGAAATGGAGCGGCGGCGATTTATCATTTGATGGAAGATGCAGCTACGGCAGAAATTTCGAGAACGCAAGTTTGGCAATGGATTCACAATGACGCAAAATTAGACGATGGTCAGACGATTACTTATGATTTGTATCAGCAGTTTTTGCCAGAAGAATTAAATAAAATCAAAGCGTATGTAGGGGAAAGTAATTATGAAAATGGCAGATTCAAAGAAGCTACTTCGCTTTTTGACCGCTTGGTAAAAGATAAGGAATTTATTGAATTCCTGACTTTACCAGCTTATGAATTGATTTAAAAATAAACACAAAAAATGCCCTTTCCAACAACTTTGGCGAGCAGTGAAAAAGGGCAATATTATTAACTGAATTAATAACGACGCAAACTTACGAAGAACAGGACAAAATTAGTCTGCATTTAAAGAATTCGTTTCCGTTGTTGTTAAAAATTAACCTTTACTAATTATGACAACTTATAAATCTGCCATTGAAGCGGTCCGTATCCTCAAAGCAAAATATGGCGATACTTGGGCATCCATTAGTCCAGAAAATGCTGCACGAATTACCGTACAAAATCGTTTCAAAACAGGATTAGACATCGCTAAATATACGGCGGAAATCATGCGCAAAGATATGGCAGAATATGACGCCGATTCCTCTAAATATACCCAATCTTTAGGCTGCTGGCATGGCTTCGTAGCGCAGCAAAAAATGATTGCCGTAAAAAAACACCACGGTACAACGGCTAAGAAATATCTATACCTTTCTGGTTGGATGGTCGCAGCTTTACGGTCTGAATTTGGTCCTTTGCCAGACCAATCTATGCACGAGAAAACAGCCGTTCCAAAATTAATCGAGGAGCTATATTCTTTCTTACGTCAAGCAGATGCAGTCGAGTTGAATGACTTATTCCGTCGCTTGGACGCGGGCGAAGAAGTGCAATCGGAAATAGACAATTTTCAGACGCATGTTGTCCCAATTATTGCAGATATTGATGCAGGTTTTGGTAACGAGGAAGCCACTTATTTATTGGCTAAAAAAATGATTGAAGCAGGTGCTTGTGCTTTGCAAATTGAAAATCAAGTTTCTGATGCCAAACAATGTGGTCACCAAGATGGAAAGGTAACGGTTCCTCATGAAGACTTCATCGCTAAATTGAATGCGTTGCGTTATGCCTTTTTAGAATTGGGCGTAGAAGAAGGCATTATTGTCGCACGAACGGACTCGGAAGGTGCTGGTTTGACGCAAAAATTACCCGTTTCTAAAGAGGCCGGAGATTTAGCATCTAAGTATTTAGATTTTGTGGAAGCAGAAGAAGTGTCTATTGAAAATGCGGAGGACAATGATGTTTTATTAAAAAGAAATGGCAAGCTGGTTCGCCCCGTTCGGATGCCAAATGGTTTGTATAAATTTAGAGAAGGTACAAATATTGACAGAGTCGTTTTGGACTGTATTACGAGCCTACAAAACGGCGCAGATTTGCTTTGGATTGAAACACCAACGCCGCACGTTGGTCAGATTTCGAACATGGTCAATCGAGTAAAAAAGCAAATCCCAAATGCTAAATTGGTTTACAACAACTCTCCATCTTTCAACTGGACCATCAACTTCCGCCAACAAGCGTTCGATGCCATGTTGGAAGCAGGAAAGGATGTTTCCATGTATCAGCGGGCAGCCTTGATGGATGTCAAATATGACCATACGGAATTGTCTTACCAAGCGGATGAAATGATTCGTACTTTTCAAATCGATGCAGCTCGAGATGCCGGTGTTTTCCATCATTTAATCACCTTGCCAACTTATCACACCACGGCATTGCAGATGAATAATTTGACCGAAGGATACTTTAGTCCGCTGGGAATGTTGGCGTATGTCAAGGACATTCAACGTCAAG
>JBLHWU010000318.1:0-5809 GCA_047629355.1 Saprospiraceae bacterium
ACCTCCAAATATCCAGACATCATTCTACCAGATTGTCATACACCTGCACTTTTTTAAAATTCGCTTTGTGTGCCTCAACAAAATGCGTGTGAATCGGGTCGATTTGATATGCTGCCTGTGCCGCCTTATCTTTAAAATGAATGATTAGGGCATAATCATACGAGTTGTCAACAACCTCGCGTGGTGTCCCAGCAGCTGGTCCGATGTAGCAATTTTGGATGTGCGAAATTTGTTTTAGCGACTGTAAATCTTTCTCAAATTGTTGCGTTGCTTCTGCTGATATTTCGTCGTTTAACCATAGAAAAACGGAGTGAATAAAACCTGGCTTTGCCGCAAGTTCGGGGTTTTTAGCTTCTACCAATTCGGCTTTTAGCGTTTCAATTTTCGCAGCTGCTTCGGTAAGCTGGTTGTCTATTCCTGCATTTTGACAAGAGAAAAAACCGAGTAACAGTAGTAAGCAAGTAAGTTGTTTCATATATGTATATATATTTTTTTGCCACAAAGTAGCTATTGTTTATTAAAAATAAAAACTTAGCCATTTTTCGTAAAAAAAGCATCCTTTCGATATTCCCACAATGTTTTCAGAATAAACACATGCGACACAAAAACCAATGGAATAAATGTGGTCAAGACGCCAAACAGCCGAGTATCTAATTTATTGACATTTTGTACCAAAAGCGGCATATCAAAAAGCGTTGCCAAACCTAAGTCAGAAAAGCCCCAAATGCTAAAAATAATGATAATAATATGCGCATATTTCCATCGCCGATATAAGGCAAATAGCGTCACCATTGCCAATAAACTTGCACCAATATCTCCTGCTGCCAAGCGAAAAATATGTGCTTTTGGTAAAATAGAATAGGCTGTCGTCAAACCCGGAATCAGCAATGACATCGACATATATCGAAACAAATGAATCGCTACCAAGGGCTTCAAAATTTCATAAATATCCAGCTTCCTTTCCTTTACTTTTGGAAAATAAAGCATGCCCAAAATAAACCGCCAAGAGATAGAACCGAGAATAAAAGTGAGTGGCAATAAGAGACCTTGATGAAACATGAATGGGTAATTTTTATTTACAAAAACTTGATAATCAGTTTGTTACGCAATTAATTCTTGTATAATTTTTCAAACTAAAGCTAAGGTAGGATTTATTTATTCAAGGTTTTATAAAAAATGGTTATTTTGCCGCAAAATCTGTTTTTTAAAATATTGAAATGAAAAAAATACTACCTGTTTTAATCTTAATTACTTTTGGAATCACTACGCTTCCTGCTCAATCTAACCTTCAAATTACCCTAAAGTCAACGCTCCAACAACAAGCTATTGCATGGAACAATGGCAACATTGACGCTTTTATGGAAGCTTATTGGAAATCTGAAAAACTCCAATTTATCAGTAGCAAAAAGGTGACTTATGGTTGGCAAAATACGTTGGATAATTATAAAAAAGGCTATCCAGATAAAGCGACGATGGGACAATTGACATTTGATGTAATTGACATTAAAAAATTAGGTCGGAAGTCAGCATCTTTGACTGGAAAATGGATGTTGAAACGAGATGCCGATAAAGGCGATGTTGGTGGCCATTTTTTATTGCTGTGGCAGAAAATTAAAGGGAAATGGGTGATTGTGGCGGATTGTACGAATTAATCGATTTTCAAGATGGAGGTCCCTATTAAATATAACACGTACTAATTAATCACGTTTTGCTGCTGTGCTAGTTTAAGGAAGCGAATGAAAAAATTGGGCTTACTTATTAAAACCATTGTTGTTGATTCTTACTTTTGGGCAAATTCCGAGAAAGATTTCTGATACGCTTTGGTGCTATCCGACCCTTCGTTTGGAAAAGGTGAAATGATTAGAATTTTGCCTTTACAAAAAGGTTTGGAAATTAGGTATCCGATAACGCTGGTGCGTATCGAATACCTAATTTCAGAAATAAATCAATGCACTTCTGCAACTGGATTTTCATTCAAGCGAATAATCCCCACGGCATTAAACAAGCGAATAACACCATAAACAGGGTCTAACTCAAACCATCGAAAACCGAAATTTGGATTGCTCCCTCGCTTGTGGTGATTGTTGTGGTAACCTTCACCCAACATCAAAAAATCAAGTGGCAACAAATTTTTAGATGTATTGTTGACTTCAAAATTGGTATAGCCATATTTATGTGCAAACCAATTGATGACTGCCCCGTGAATAGGTCCCATCAAAAAATGAATCGGCAACAATAAATACATCCAAGGTTCTGTCGCGAAAATTAAGTAGAAACCAATATAAAACAGTCCCCAAAAAATCCGCGAACCCCAGTGTCCTGCCATCGTATCAAAAGCCGTCCACTTGGGCATATCTTTCGTAAATTGTGGTTCTAACTCCGCTTTTCCGTAAAGAATATTATTGTATACATCGCGCGTTCGCAACATCATTTTCATCATCGTTTCGTCGTAGCTTGGCGAGTGCGGGTCTAACTCCGTATCCGTGTAAGCATGATGTTGACGATGTAAGACCCCATATACATAAGGACTCAAGTAGGAAGAGCCTTGCCCTATCCAAGAACCGACAAAAAATATTTTTTCCCATGTTTTCGACATGCTAAACATCTGGTGCGCAGCATATCTATGGTGAAAAAAGGTTTGAAAAAACAAAGAAAAATACCAATGAAAAATAATAAATAAGATAATTATCATAAAGCAATTACTAATTTAAATCAAAAAAATCTAATGTAAATATAAGAGAAGTAACAGAATTTCCCTCCATTGGTTTTTTAATAAAAGTGTCAAATTACAGTTTCCAAAACACTAAGGAACCCGAAATAGATAATCTATCGCTTCTTGACGAAGTTCTTTTCTCATTTAAGAAATCTAAAAAAAGTGAGCATAACTGGTTATTTGAGCCTTTTTTTAAGTTTTTAAAAAAAAACGAGTTAGTAAAATAAATTAAATAATTCAGACCGTAATGCGCATTCTTTTGCCGTCTAAAAAACACAAAAAAATAGTTCCGTAACCCTGCTATGCAACGATTTTTTGAATTCTTTAGGCGAAAAAGAATGCGCATTACGACCCGACTTATTTAATTTATTTTACTTAGGAACGCGAATTAAATAAATGCAGATTCCTAACAGGATATTTTGTCCTCATTTTTCACTTTAAAATGCTCATTATATCAACATAAATCGCACTTTTAAAGCAAAAAGGGAGAACAAAACCTCACTCCCAAGAATCTGCATTTATTTATTCCGCGTTCCTTAGAAATGGATAGCTTATTTTTTCACCAATTCTCTAACTCAATAAAAATGGATGTCCAGCGCATATCGGCACTTTGCTATTGGAGACCTTCCTTCACTACTCTATCGAACTTATTTAGCGCACTTAAAATCCAATAGTCATCACCTGACTATTGGATTTTTACTTTCAGGAAAATGGTCTAATAAATTGATTGTCAAGCAATTAATTTATTTTTGAGGAATAAAAAATGAGCTGCACTTTTCAAAGTAATTTCTTAAAAACATGACTTTTTTACGCCAACCCTTGAACTTCTCCCTGCAATAACCTAAATTTACCCCCGTAATCCACCATTTTTTTTTTAAAAAATCAGAATGATAACAAGGGAAACCACACAAAATTGGCTGAGGCTGATTTACCCCAAATTGAATTGATATTTTAACTTGATTGCGTCAATTCGTCATTCAACTAAACATACTACCATGAAGTTTTTTGCAAGTATTTTAATGCTTAACCTATTCTTTTCAGTCAGTCTGATAGCACAGCAAGAAGAAGTTGGAATTGCCTCCTACTATTCAGACAAATTTCACGGAAAGCCCACTGCCAGCGGTGAATTGTATAATAAAAATGACATGACAGGTGCGCACAAAACGTTGCCATTTGGTACGATTGTTAAGGTCACACGGATGGAAAATGGTAAATCTGTGCGGGTTAAAATTACTGACCGAGGCCCATTTATTAGTGGTCGAATTGTTGAGATTTCACGGGCAGCAGCAAAGAAAATTGGATTGGTAAAAGCTGGTATCGCTGAAGTTCGATTAGATGTCGTGAAAGAATTAGCAGAGCCAGCAGTTGCGACTGCACCTGCCATAGTACCAAAACCAGTAGAAAAAGAAATTGCTAAAATAACGGTAGAAACACCTAAAAAAACAGTAGTAAAACCAGCAGTAACTAAAGCTCCAGTTAAGAAAGTAGCACCTAAACCCGCTCCAATTATTAAAGAAACGCCTAAAACGGTTGTTGCTTCCAAAGAAACTGCGGCAGACCGAATGAGTTTGGTTAAAGGCAAAGAATATCAACCTTATGGATTGTACAGCATCCAATTGAAAAAGCCAAAGCGTCAAGGTTATGGTGTTCAAGTAGCATCTTTAGGTAATATTGATGGCGCTTTTCGCAAAGTTGCGGAGTTGCAAGGACAATGGTTTGATAATATTTTGATGAATATGGAGAAAGGGGAAAATGGAAAAAAAGTATATAAAATTATTCTCGGCCCATTCGATGACCAAAAATCTGCAACGGCTTATAACAAGGCTTTGAAGAAAAAGAAAATGAAGGGATTTGTGGTGAGCTTGGCAGAAGCACCAAATAAATAATCTTTCTTTTTTTGATATAAAAACGGCAGCTACCAATCGAGGTAGCTGCCGTTTTTTTAACTTTAAGTTTTTTAGTCCTCACAATCCACTCGAAATAGCGTATCTCGAAACACGCCTGTCTCTGGATTTTTCATCTTCAAAATGCCCTCAGACATTTCCAGTTCCACCACTTTTTGGGTCAAATATTCGTCTGTCATTTTGAAAATAACCTCTTCTTTTCTGCGTTTCGATTTATTCAGAGGATTCGCAATCCCAGTAATAATTCCGCCATCCATCACTCCTAAAACAGAAAATCGACCGTTATATTTGCCCATAAACTGAACACAATCTAAAATACCCGATACTTTGTGCCCATCGACTGTAAATCGGGCAACAATAGAATCTTGCTCTGAAGTATTTTCATTAAAATATTTATAACAAAAAGTTTCTGGAAGCAAGGCTTTGTTTGCTGCGATTTCCGAATCTGGCTTTGGTTGAGAAGTTTTGGTTGCTTTCTTCTTGATTTCACCTGATTGACAGCTAAGGAGTAAAATACAAGTTGCGAAGATTAGTTGAAATTTCATATTGATTTATTTAATGTGACGTAGCATTTTTTTTGAGTTTAAGTCAAACGTATTCAATAAATTGAGCCATTATACTTTTCCTTTTCCTTCTAAAAACCTTAAAGAATAAGTCCGTAACGGGGCTAAGTAAGTGCCCCTAATTGGAATAAATTCCAATTTCCTTTTTATCACATAGCTCACAATAGCTTAAACTATAGCTGATTTTAGCCTTTGAAAAACCATGTGGCTAGTTCAACAACCCTTAAATACCTACTACCTAAGTAACGCCTAGTAACGGTAAAAAAGGCTTCAAATCCGAATTGCAAATACTTTCTTTTGAAAATATTCATCGTTTCGTTTTTCTAATCAAGCTACCTGCATTGCTCATTGCTCAGCTACCGATAAAGATACAGCAAATAAACTTCTCCTTCCAAAAAATTATCCTTCCCACTTGGCAATTCCAAAAAACCATCCGCATCCGTCAAATTTGCTAAATCTCCTGAGCCATTTCCTTCAATCGGAGTTGCTAATATTTGACCATTCTCCTTATAGAATATTTTGACTTGCAAAAAATAAGTCAAATCAGGTTTAAAGGTGAAATTTTGCGTCAAAACAGCCATTGGTTGTGGCGTTGTTTGCAATTGCAAACAAGCTTTTAAAAAAGGCAA
>JBLHWU010000319.1:0-5745 GCA_047629355.1 Saprospiraceae bacterium
TCGATATTTTTTATTTGCCACGTTACCAGTCCCAACTTGAATATTATTGAGACACTTTGGCGAAAAATAAAATACGAATGGCTTAAACTACATGACTACCTAAATCTGAAAACTTTAGAAGCCGCTATTGACAATATTTTAATCAAATTCGGAGTTGATTTTTTAATCAATTTTGAAAATAAAAAAGTGTCGATTATTTAATGACACTTACTTACTAAGTATGAAATTCAAAAATTATTGAACTTATCTAAGCGGTGAGTTTTGCTTGGATTAGAAGCAAGAGATAGAGCAATTCATTTTTTACTGCATACTTAAATCTTTATGAAACAATTTTTCATCTTATTAATCGGAATCTTATTTACCATCAATTTAGCCGGACAAAATATCCACGGGCAATTGAATTTTAATACCCTAAGACCAAGCTACAAAACGCCTATTTTAGAAAATATAAAAAGTGTCGTGGGCTTCAGCGCAGAATTTGCTACCGGATTTGACCACCTACAAATCGGCATAGAAACCAGGGGCGGCATTGTCCTTGAATCCTTTTTGGGAGCGATACCAGACACTTCTTTTTCAGTTAATACTTCTTTTTCTGGTATTTTTCTTCGCGCTAATTTTAGCTCAATTCCAGCATATCGTTTAGGGGTAATAACGAAGATTGGGATTGGTTATTTTGACGATGAAGTTACTCGTGAAATTGTTGAGCAAGACGATTTAGTCCTTGCTTATCCTGATAAAATAATGGGTGTCAATGCCGGAATTGGCTTTTCTGGTCCTATCCAAAAACGGTTTCATTGGGAATTTATGTACCAACTGAGTTACCATCAACGTCCTGAACTCAATACCGAAGAATTGACGATTGACAAACACAATGCTTGGCAAAATACCTTTAAACTTGGTGTCAGCATGAATTTGATTTTTGGGAAAGTAAAGAAGAAAGCGGATGAAATGATAAGCGGGCGAGGGTTTTGAGTTAATTAAAAATTAAAAATGCAGAATTAAGTAAGTGCCCCTAAATAATCGACACTTTTGACAGAGGATATTTTTTGTTTAAGAAATTTAAAAAATCCTTTAATAGTCCTTCTATTGAAGGCGTTTTTAAGTTTTTTAAACGGAAAATAGTCCTGTCGAAAAGTGTCGATTATTTAAAGTCACCTACTTAAGAATGAGGGAGTATGAAAAATTTAACATAAAAAAGGGCTTCACCAAATAATCGCTCCCCTAATAAAGTACTCCCGTTGCTGCAGGCAACGGGCAAAAGTATTCTTAAATCTTTTTTCACTGATTGCTAATAAATACTCTTTTCCCACCTTTTTCCTCATATTCAATCTTCTTCGTTGGTTGAAAATTAGACAATCTTGACTTCGTATCAGTCGCAGTTTTAACTTCTACACCACTCACATCGACATGTTCGCGGACAGCGTAACCCGTATAATCGCGCAATTCTGGATTCGCGCCATTTTCAACCAAAAAGTGAACGGCATCAGTTTGATTATTTTTAGACGCCAGCATCAATGCCGTTTCCCCCTTCAAATTTCGTTCATCAATCGAGATACCATGTAGCATTAAAATCTTAATAATCTCAATATTTCCCGCTGCGCCAGCAATGTGTAATGCATTGTTTTCAAAATAATCCTGACTCGTCACTTCCGCGCCTGCATCCAAGAGAATCCGAACGATTTCTGGATGTGTTTTGATGATAGCAATATTGAGTAACGTCTCCTCAATTTTGCTTGTCCAATTCACGTCGCCCATCGGGTCTTCCGTCTTATTTATTAAGATACCTGCGGCGATGTCAAAACCATTTTCGATGGCGATGTAGAGCGGCGTTTCTGCGTTTTCATTGGGTAAGTTGACCGTTGCGCCCTCTTTGATAAGGTAGCCAATCGCTCGTATATTATTCACTTCCACAGCGTGTGCCAAAGGAGTAATTCCATTGCTATGGCGGTTGACATCTGCCCCTTTTTTAATCAATTCTTCCATCAAAAACAGATTGTTATTTTCGACGGCAAGGTAGAGTGGTGCTTCGCCCATTTCATTTTTTAGCGATCCTTTGGCCCGTCGGCAAATGAGTTGAATAATTTCATCGTTGCCGCCTTTAATGGCAAGGGTCAGCGGCGTTTCACCTTCCTTATTTTTGACGTTGATGACAGCATCTTTGACTAATAATTTGACCATTCTGATGTCCTCATTTTTGATGGCAACCGTCAAAGCAGATTCGCCGTCGCGATTGTGGGCATAGTAGTCCACGCTATCCCGCAGCAGTTTTTTGACTTCATCGGAATCCCCGCTATTGACGAGCGCGAAAAAGCTTTGTTGTTGCTTCTCAGTGGCGGCTGTTAAGGTTTCGGATTCCGTAATTAAATTGTTGGGATTTATTGGATTTTCTTGTGCGTTGGCAGTGAAAGAAACAACAAAAAGTAATGCAAATGAAAACAGACCTGTGAATCTCATGGTTTAGAAATTTTAGTGGTTTTGAAATAGAATTTGTTCAAAAAATGTAGAGTCTGTTATTCAAATAATAGTTGGTTTGTAGCAATACGGGTTTGTTCTAACCCGATAACTTGTTTAGAAATATTTGTCAAAACGCTTGTTTGACGGATGAGGTTAACTCAGATTAAAATCTGAATTATTCGCGATAAATTTGTTGTGTAGAAAATTCAAAATAAGCTGACTTCAAGTCAATCTATTTTTAAAAGGGAAAATTAGGTAAGTTAGGTTACTGTAATTATGTATGGAATTTTAAGGCTAAGTAACGGTAAAAAAATAACTCCGCCAACTACCAAGTATTTCTTTTGTCCTTATTTTCCACTTTTGAAACAGTCATTAGGTAGAGATAACTCCTATTTAAAAAGTAAACATCTTTTGTCATTTCGACCGAAGTGGAGAAAAAGACCAAAATAAATGTTGCCAGATGGCGGATTTATTATTTGACCGTTCCTAATATTTTTTTGATAGTTTTTATTTAAAACTATCTAAAAAATCTAAATTTCAGCTAATCATTTCTATCTGGGTAGCAAGTCTATTAAAAATTTGCTTGGTTTTATACTTTTTTGAAATGTTGATTTAAAAACATATTGCATTTTTATTTCATCATTTCGTTCAGATGGTAGTATAAATGCTTTTCTGCTTATTTTTATTGCATAATTTGAAAAAAAGTTTTGGACTTGATTTTAAAGTGTTGATAATCAAAGGAATGTAAAGGTGGGTTTTGTGAAAATAAAAAAATGTGATTCAAATTATTATCTTTAGAATTAGACTTGTTAGATTTACATTAAGACTCTTGTTTCATTCTTTATCAATGGGGTATTTGAGGGGTAAAATTGGGCGTTAAAACCATTTTTCTCCCTCAAACTCTTAAATCTGGACCAGATTTAAGAGTTTTAAAGTAGAATTAGGAATGAGAATTAAATAAATTGTTATTCTTGGCAGAGAGGTTTTTTAGTTTTTGCCTTGAAAGTGTTATTTATGTTGATATAATGAGCATTTTAAAGTGAAAAATATGGGCTAAATATCCGCTCAAGAATCTTAGAGCTTGTTTGGAAATTTTATAGCCAAAAAATCTATTTTTCAGAATATAATTTTGTTTTTAATTAAATGATTCTTTTGAGACAAACAACATTTGGGGTAGATTTTTGATTGAGTTAAAATAAATATACATCAAATAAAAATTGGAAATATGATTCTGTTTTGTATATTTTAGTTGTCTCAGTCGAAATTATATTTCGTATTAACTTATGTTTTGGTTGAAAATTTCCAAACAACTTCTTAGTGTATTAGTTTTACGTTCCTAGCCTCTTTATTCAATGATTTTTTAAATAAAACTAGCGCAAAAATCTAAATTTTAGCTAACCATTTCTATCTGGGTAGCAGGTCTATTTCAAAAATAAAACTCAACATGGCAGGCGAAACGAACTTAACTCAATTGATTAAAAATATGACTCCGCAGCTCAACAAGGGCAATTATGTGTTCACTACGGTAAAAGATACGACGGAGATTGACCGAAAGGATACCATTTGTGAATTCAAAGAAAAGGAAGGAATTACGATAGTTTTGGCTCAATACAAAGCAGATGAATTGAATTTAAAGTATGAATATATTGCTGCTTGGATAACCTTGGAAGTTCATTCTTCTTTGGACGCGGTAGGTCTTACAGCCTTGTTTTCCAATGAATTAGCCAAGCATAACATTAGCTGTAATGTGATTGCAGGGTATTATCATGACCATATTTTTGTAGATAAAAAGGATGCGGAAAAAGCGGTTGTAACATTGAGGGATTTGTCTAAAAATTATAAGTAAGGAATGCAGAGTGATAATTTTTAGAGTACAAATTGTTTAATCAAGCATGCGTGTTTTTTCACAATTACTTAACTTGGAATTCATTAGAAATCAATCATTAAATCCTACCTTTGCCGCATGAATAATACACATCAAGAGGTTCAAGAATATTATGGTTCAGAATTGCAATCTTCAGAGGATTTAAAAACCAATGCTTGTTGCACATTGACGAAGCCACCCAAACATATTTTGGAAGCTTTGCGTCTGGTAGCGGATGAAGTGCAAGATAAATATTACGGCTGTGGACTCACGATTCCGTCGGCAGTAGAAGGCTTGAAAATTTTAGATTTAGGGTCAGGTAGTGGTCGAGATTGTTACATCGCTGGAAAATTGGTTGGTGAGAATGGTCGCGTCATTGGTATTGATATGACGACGGAACAATTAGATGTTGCTAATAAATACATTGATTATCATCAAGAAAAGTTTGGTTACAAAACGTCTAATGTAAAATTTATAGAAGGAAATATTGAGCGGTTGGACGAACTGGATTTGGAGAAGGGAACGTTTGATGTTATCATTTCTAACTGTGTGGTTAATCTGGCAATGGATAAGTTGAAAGTATTAAAAGATGCTTACGATTTGCTGAAACCAGGTGGTGAAATGTATTTTTCAGATGTGTATAGCGACCGTCGAATTCCTCAGGATTTGCAAAGAAACAAAGTCCTTTGGGGCGAATGTCTAAGCGGTGCCTTATATTGGAATGACTTTTTGAATATTGCTAAAAAAGCAGGTTTCGGAGACCCTCGAGCGGTGGAAGACAAGCCGATTACTATCGAAAATGAAGCTTTAGAAGCATTGGTGGGCGACATCCAGTTTTATTCTGTTACTTATCGTTTGATGAAAATTGATGGACTCGAATCAGACTGCGAAGATTATGGTCAAGCAGTTGCTTACAAAGGCGGTATTCCTGAAAATGATTTGGCATTTTCCTTAGACGACCACCATTATTTTCCAAAAGGTAAAGTGATGACCGTTTGTGGTAATACCTACAAAATGCTAAACGATACTCGTTTTCAAAAATACTTCGATTTTTACGGAACTTGGGATACGCATTACGGAATCTTTGAAGGTTGTGGTGGAAATATGCCATTTACTGCTTCCGTTGATGGAGACGCAGCGAGCTGTTGTTAAGTAACACGTACTAATTTAATCAGGTAATTTTTAAACATCTTTTTCCGCTATTTGCATTGCCGCAGGCAATGCGCACTGTATTTTTTGAAGTTCGAAAATCTTACGATTCTCTCGCTTCTTAAACTTTAAACAAAATTACTACGCGTTACTTAAGTAAAAACGATTCAATAACTTGGGCCATTATGCTTGTCCTTTTCCCTTCTAAAAAACACAAAAAATAGTTCCGTAACGAAGGCTATGCAACGATTTTTTGAATTCTTTAGAAGAAAAAATTA
>JBLHWU010000320.1:0-5737 GCA_047629355.1 Saprospiraceae bacterium
TTTTATTTCCTACTCCCTAATCGTGCGAGCGTAACATTGGTTATAAATAAAGTCTGTCCTTCTGCGATGATCTTGATTTAATTTCTATTATTATTAATGCTACATTTTTCATTCCTCTTTCCCTATATTTGCCCATCAAAATCACAACCAAATGCCGAAATCCATCACCATTCCATTTTATGCAGTCAAATTGCACCTCTCCACCGGCGGCGAACTCACCGTCCCACTTATGGATACCAACGCCTTGCAAGTCAATGAATCTTTACCAAAATTAGCCGAAAAATACGCCGCAGCTTTCCAGAAAAAAGTACTCAACGAAGGTGATTATATCAAGCTGATGAGTGAATACCGTTCTGGCGATTTTCTCAAAGATAGCGTGGCAGTTTCTTTTCCAAAATCAAAGGATGAAAATCGTTTTCCGCCTTTTATTTTAGAATTTGATTATTTATACAATGCCGTAGAAGCTGGTTATTGGGGCATAGTCCCAACCTTGGGCGTGGAAGTTTTTTCGGAAAATTTAGCCGATTTAAAAGAGCAAATTGGAGAAGCAATTCAGTTGGAGTTCACAAGAAAACGGCGGTTGACGGCGGTGCATTCTATCGTTTCGGCAATTTGGTTCAGAGACATTGAGCTGGTACAGCAAGAAATGAATTTGACGGTTCATACCCCTGCTGAGTTGGAAAATCTGAATGAACAGGAGACAAAAGCATGGTTGCCGCAAGTCGCGGAAAAATTGGAAATCAAACGTCAAGTGATGTTTGGGCGCGAGGTAGAATTACAGCAATTGAGTCGCATTTTGAAAAGTAATTTCGGTAAAAATGCCTTGCTTGTTGGGCCAACAGGTGTGGGTAAAACGGTGATGATGTGGGAATTAGCTCGTCAAAAAGCGAAGATGGGCATTAAAGCGAATGTTTGGGAGACGACCGCTTCTACTTTGATAAAAGAACTGACCCAGAATACCGGCTGGCAGGACAATCTCGTTTTTCTTTGCAA
Organism: Saprospiraceae bacterium; assembly: GCA_047629355.1. Lineage (GTDB taxonomy): Bacteria > Bacteroidota > Bacteroidia > Chitinophagales > Saprospiraceae > CAYUNA01. Next base: position 994 of record JBLHWU010000320.1, read on the forward strand.
AGAATTAGCGAAGACGGGCGACATCCTTTTTGTAAGAAATTTGGCAGAACTTTTTGAAGTAGGAAAATACGAAGGAAATTCCGTTAGTATGGCAGAATATCTGCGTCCGTTTGTGAGTCGTGGAGAGATAACATTGGTGTCGGAATGCACGGATAGCGAGCTAGCGCATATTGAGGCGCAAAGCCCGAATTATTCCTCATTTTTTCAAATTATTCGTTTGGAAGAACCCCGTGATGATTTAGAAAAAATTATTTTAGAAAAAGTCAAAGATGTCGCTAAATCTCGCTCCGTAAACATTGACAATCAAGCAATTACGGAAGTCGTTCGATTGAATCGTCGCTTTACACCATATGCAGGCTTTCCCGGGAAGCCAATTCGTTTTTTAGAAAGTATTATTATTAACAATAGTCCAGAAAAATTAACCGGCAAGGCGGCCAAAGAAGCAAAATTATTGCCCAAAGTGACCATCACCAAACAAGAAGTTATTCGTTATTTTTGTGAAGAATCAGGCATGCCGAGCTTTATGGTCGATGCACAGATTCCAATGGATTTGCAGGCAATAAAAACAGGTTTTAACAATCAAGTTTTTGGACAAGATAAGGCGGTCGATTCAGTAGCAGATATTCTCGCAGCGGTCAAAACGGCAATGACCCGAACAGGAAAACCGATTGCGTCATTCCTATTTGTCGGGCCGACGGGTGTTGGTAAAACGGAGTTGGCCAAAGTGTTAGCGAAATTCATGTTTGGGCGACGTAATCGCATGATTCGGTTTGATATGAGTGAGTTTTCGCAGCCCTATTCGGTGATGCGATTGACGGGTATTGGTCGGGCAGACGGATTGCTGACTTCGGCAGTGCGGCGCGAACCATTTTCAGTTTTACTGTTTGATGAGATTGAAAAAGCAGACGGTAGTTTTTATGATTTATTGTTACAAATATTGAGTGAAGGACGACTAACAGATGGACAAGGCAAACTGGTGAATTTTTGCTCCGCTATTATCATTATGACGTCTAATATTGGTGCAGCAAACTTGCAAAGCAACCGTATTGGTTGGAAAAAAGGGTTGGACGCAAGCGATGTGACAACGCATTTTAGAAGCGCAGTGGAGAAGCATTTTCGCCCAGAATTGTTTAATCGAATTGACCAAATCATCCCGTTTGAGCCTTTGGATGAAGATACAATTCGGTTTGTGGTGGAACGCGAGATGACGTTATTTAAGAAATTAGAAGGCATTCAGTTTAGAAATTTAGACTTGGAGGTGAAAGAAGAAGTCTTGGATTTGTTGGGTAAAAAAGGGTACGACCCAAAATATGGTGCCCGTAAATTACAACGTACAATTCGAGAAGAATTGATGACGCCGCTATCGAAAGCACTGAATTTATACGATTTTGATGACCGTTTGACGGTTTCAATTAGCGTGGAAAATGAACAGGTGAAAATTGATTTGGAAGAGGATATTTTTGGTGGTGATTTGTTGTTGGAACAATGGGATAAGATTAATTTTTCAGATAAGGCGAGTGAGTTGCGGCGCAAGATTTTTAAATTAAAAGAAGGAAGTTTCTACATTCGATTGTTGAGTAAGTTAGATGTTTTAGAAAATGAAAAAAAGCGACAAGGAGAAAAATTTTGGGCAAACCAACAACGGTCAGCCCAATACTCCTACTATTTAGAGACCAACTCGAAGGTCAAAAAATTAACCAAAACCATCGAAGATTACGAACGTATCCTTGCTTTGGCTTGTATGAATTTGGAAACCTACACCACCGATTTTGAAGAACGGTTAAAAACCTGGGAGAATGATTTATTTAATTTAAAAGTAGAAATTTACAGTCGCTTGCATCCCAATACCGCGACGGCGTTTCTATCCATTTACGGGGCAAATTTTGAGCAAATTTTAGACTTTTATTTAGCTTTAGCGGAGAAAAAAGATTTTGAAATTAGTGGAAAAACAGTCTGGTTTCGAGAGGATTATTACAATGAAGGAATCATGGAAAGGGTGCTGTCTGCCGACGAAGATAGTCAAGAAATAGTAGTCAAAAAACGCCATGAATACCTGAAACAAGATTGGAATATTCAACAAAAACATACGTTTAAACCAAAAGAAAAAATAGACTTACTAATAGGTATTGAATTGGAAATCAAAGGGTTGTGTGCATTCCCATTTCTTAAAAGTGAAAATGGTTTGCAACAGTGGGAAGTCTTAAATGAGGCTCCTAGTTTATTTGATGTCCGTATCACCAATGGTCGCAAAAAAGCACCAAAAGGTATTCATCGGCGACAGTATTTCCAGAAAGGGTCGCCGCGCCGTTTTGTAGATTTGACAATGGTAAAAGACCCCAAATTACGATTGGGACATCCAATTCCGAAAGAAGGATTGGTGGAGTGGTTTTATTCGATTTTGGAAGGGGAATTCCGGCGAGGAATTGATGAAGAGGTAGTTTAACCCACAGCCAGCTATAGCCCCAACGGGGCGTCATCCCCTAGCGTAGGGGCTTGTCCCTACGCAAAAAACACATGTTGTCATTAGCCCTGAAAGGGTGAGATTATGATAAAATTACGAATGAATTATGGCTAGACGGTGGCTAGATTACGATGAGGTTATAGCTAAATAATTACGCCCCTTCAGGGCTACGATACCTCAGATTATAGCCGTAGGGACGAGTCCCTACGTTACGGTATACCGCCCCTTCAGGGCTAAACAAACAAACAAACAAACAAACAAACAAACAAACAAACAAACAAACAAACAAACAAACAACTATGCCTCAATCACTCGTCAAAAATTACGTGCATCTAGTTTTTAGTACGAAGCATCGACAACCGTTTATTGACAAAACTATTCAAGCTGAACTATACGCCTACATTGGTGGAATCTGTAAAAGTCTTGAATGTCCTCCTTTAGCCATCGGAGGTGTTGAAGACCACATTCACATTCTTTCTCTGTTGTCCAAAAAATTACCGCTATATAAATTACTGGAAGTTACTGGGTAACGGTAAAAAATAAATCCTCTCGTTGGATAAAGACGAAAGGGGATGCGTATCAAAATTTTTATTGGCAAGGCGAGTATGGCGCATTTTCTGTGAATCCTGCCGAAGTAAACGTCGTTAAAAAGTATATCGACAATCAAGAAGCGCATCATAAAAAGCGAACTTTTAAAGGGGAATTTCGAGCATTTTTAGCGAAATATGAAATGGGATATGACGAACGATATGTTTGGAATTAAAATAGAAATTTCATTTCAATCATTACCGTTTCATTCCGTACCTTCGCGACAAAAATCCAATTCCACCATAAATGACAAAAATCGACAAAGAAAAGCCCACATGTTTCCTTCATTTCAACGAGTCAATCGACGGTATGGAACGCCCAGCCTGTTTCACTTTCCCTTTTTATTATGAACCGCATCCAATTGCTGTTTTGGCAGCCAATCAGCTGAAAAACTATTTGGAAACGCAGACCGATTGGACGTATAATTTTGGACTTAAAAATCCTGAATCCGAGGGTGCAATGGGTAAAATGTTTGGTGTCTTAGTGGTGAAAGACAAAGCGGGAGAGATTGGTTTTTTATCCGCTTTTTCTGGAAAGATGTTGACGCAGACAGATATGGGAAAATTTGTTCCTGCTCTGTTTGATAGCGCGCCAGGTGGAGAGTTTTATGATATTGGAGAACAAGAATTGATGGTAATGACCGCAGAAATTGATGAGTTGGAAAGTAGTCCAGCATTAGCGGAATTGAGAGCATTGGTCAATAAAGAACGATTGATGACCAACGAAAAATCAGACGCTTTAAAAGCAACCACTCGCACTGCTAAACAAGTACGAAAAGCCCGCAGAAAAGAAGGAAAAGTCAACTTATCCCCTACCGAATATAAGGTTTTAGAAGAAGAACTCGCCCGCGAAAGTGTCGGCAGAAAATACTTCCTCAAAGACACGGAACGACAACTCAAGGAAGCGCTTGAATTGGTGACACAACCACTGACCATCTTGGAAACCGAGATTACCAATTTAAAAGTAAAACGCAAAGCACGGTCGGTCAAATTGCAGCAACGCTTGTTTCAACATTATCGATTTTTAAATATCAATGGAAAATACAAAGACTTAACCGACCTCTTTGTCGGCATCCCTACGCCTTCAGGTGCGGGAGAATGTGCTGCACCTAAGTTGTTGCAATATGCGTTTATGAATCAATTGCGACCTATTGCTATTAACGAATTTTGGTGGGGTAAATCACCTGCCTCGGCAGTGCGTTTTCACAAAAACCACTACCCTGCTTGTACGGGGAAATGCAAACCGATTTTAGCGCACATGCTAGACGGTATGCCAGTTGATGACAATCCGATGTTGACGAATCCTGCATTGGGAAAAGAACTGCCGACGGTATATGAAGACGACTTCCTTGTGGTCGTCAATAAGCCGCCAGAATTTCTTTCCGTACCGGGCAAAAACATCTATGATTCTGTCCAAACGCGGATGCTGGCGAAGTATCCTAAGGCCACCGGTCAAATGACCGTTCATCGGTTGGATATGTCTACTTCGGGCATTTTGGTATTGGCAAAAACAAAGGAAACACACAAGCTTTTACAAGGTCAATTTGCGAGACGAAAAGTTAAAAAACGATATGTTGCAATATTAGAAGGTGTGGTTGAAGGTGATTCAGGAAGGATTGATTTGCCTTTGCGGGTGGATTTAGACAATCGGCCAAATCAAATTATTTGTTATGAACATGGCAAACGTGCGGTGACG